>JALYIA010000086.1 GCA_030776065.1 Acidobacteriota bacterium | reverse complement strand
GGTCCGCGCCGCCCGCGCCCAGACCCCCATCGCCCAGGGCCCGCCGATGAACCCCGCCGCCTTCAACGCCACCCTCGGCGGCCTGCTCATCGTCCTCGCCCTCGCCTCCTACGTCGACAGAATCTACAGCGAGATGGGCAAGTTCCTCGCCCGCGAGTACCAGGACAACATCGACTCCTGGACCCGCCTCGTCGAGCCCCGCCTCCGCCTCGGCCGCGAGTCCATCGCCCTCTCCGCCTCCGTCCTCCGCCAGGTCGCCCTCGCCGCCATCGCCCTCCTCTCCGGCCTCCGCCTCTACGCGCTCCGCGCCCAGACCCCCCTGCTCGCCCGTGCCCCCGGAGCACAGGAGATCGCCCTCACCGCCTTCCTCCTCATCGTCCTCATCGTCTTCTTCGATCGCCTCATCCCGCAGATACTCTTCGCCCGCACCCGCGGCACCTGGATCGCACGCATCCGCTTCCTCCTCGAAGCCCTCTTCTACGTCATCCTCCCCATCACCCTCACCCTGAGCCTTCTGCTCTCCATCGCCGCCCTGGCCGAACCCGAAGACGCCCAGCAGCAGCAGCCCGACCACTCCGAAGCCATGGACGCCCTCCTCGAAGCCGGCGAAGAAGAAGGCATCCTCGAAGAGAGCGACCGCGAACTCGTCCGCTCCGTCGTTGAGTTCGGCGACAAAGTCGTCCGCGAGATCATGACGCCCCGCCCCGACATCTTCGCCGTCCCCGGCACCCTCACCCTCGACCAGTTCCTCGCTCAGCTCAAGGCAAACGCCTTCTCCCGAGTCCCCGTCTACTCCGGTGTCCTCGACCACATCACCGGCATCGCCTTCGCCCGCGACCTCCTCCACGCCCTCGACTCCCCCGACGCACCCACCTCCACCGTCGCCCACATCCAGCGCCAGGCCGCCTTCGTCCCCGAAACCAAAAACGTCGCCCAGCTCCTCCGCGAGATGCAGCACGAAAAGCAGCACATGCGCCTCGTCATCGACGAGTACGGCGCCGTCGCCGGAGTCGTCACCATCGAGGACCTCCTCGAAACCATCGTAGGCAACATCGCCGACGAACACGACGAGCACGAAGGCGAGGACGCACCCGTCCGCGACGCCGACGGAACCTTCCTCCTCCCCGGCAGCTTCGACGTCTCCCGGCTCCGCGAACTCCTCACCGAGCCCGCACCCGACCACGAAGACCTCCGCCTCCTCGACGACGAAGACAGCTCCGCCCCCATCCTCTCCGCACCCGCGCGCCAGCCCCAGTTCCTGCGCCAGCAGTACGAAGCCACCACCGTCGGCGGCCTCGTGTCGGAGATCGCCGGCCACATCCCCCACCCCGGCGAACTCGTCGAACACGACGGCCTCCGCGTCGAGGTCCTCGCCTCCACCGACCGCAAGGTGGAACGCGTCCGCGTCTCCCTCGCCGACCCCGCATAACTCCCGCCCAACCCACCCCGCCCACCCCGCCACCGCAGCCGCCACCCCCGAATCTCCCGCCTCTCGCCCGCCGCAGCCAACCCCGCGGTCGCATAATAGCCCTATGCCCTTCCGCTCCGGATTCGTCTCAATCATCGGCCGCCCGAACGCCGGAAAATCCACCCTGCTCAACGCCCTCCTCGGTCAGCGCCTCGCCATCGTCACCCACAAGCCGCAGACCACCCGCACCCGCATCCAGGGCGTACTCGAGCTCCCCGCCCGCAAGAAGGCCAAAGGCGTCTCCCCCCAGCCCGCCGCACAGGTCGTCCTCGTCGATACCCCCGGGGTCCACAAGCCCGAGACCCAGCTCGACCGCCGCATGATGCAGGAGGTCCACGACGCGCTCGAATCCCGCGACGCCGTCCTCTTCCTCGTCGACGTCACCCACCGCCTCCCCAAATCCGAACTCCCCGCCCCGGGCTCACCCGCCCAGCCCCCGAAGGCCAGCGGCCGCATGGCCCTCTCCGCGGCCGAAGACGACTTCGCCCTCTCCCTCGTCAAGCGCCTCGACTGCCCCGTCATCCTCGTCCTCAACAAGATCGACGCCATCCGCAAGGCAGACCTCCTCCCCCTCATCGCCCACTGGAGCACACTCCACACCTTCGCCGAGGTCGTCCCCATCTCCGCCCGCAGGAAGGAAGGGCTCGACCTCCTGCTCGACACCATCGTCCGCATCCTCCCCGAAGGCCAGCGCTACTTCCCCGCCGACCAGCTCACCGACCAGCCCGAGCGCTTCCTCGTGGCCGAGATCATCCGCGAGAAGATCCTCCTCCTCACCGGCGAAGAGGTCCCCTACGCCACCGCCGTCGTCATCGAGAAATTCGAAGAGCCGCCCGAACAGCCCCCCGCCAGGCCCACAAGAAAGCCCGCCAAGACAGCCGCGAACGCCCCTCCGCGCCCCGCGCCAAAGCTCCCCCTCACCCGCATCGCAGCCGCCATCTTCTGCGAGCGCACCGGCCAGAAGGCCATCCTCATCGGCAAGGGCGGCGAGATGCTCAAATCCATCGGCACCTCCGCCCGCAAGGACATCGAGTCCCTCCTCGGCACCCGCGTCTTCCTCGAACTCTTCGTCAAGGTCCAGGAAGACTGGCGCTCCTCCCGAGGCTTCGTCGAAGAGCTCGACTGGCGCCGCCAGCTCGCCGGCATCGCCGCCAAACAGTCCGCCGAAGAGTGACCCGCATCTGCAGGCCGGACGCTCAGAGACTCACGCCCCGCCCCGCGCCCACTCCCGACACACCCCCTACTCCTTCACACTCACGCCCAGCGCCTTCATCTTGCGATACAAATGCGATCGCTCCAGCCCCAGCGCCTCCGCCGCCCGGCTTATGTTGCCATGGCACTCATCCACCTTCTTCACGATGTACTCCCGCTCATACGCCTCCCGGGCCTCCTGCAGCGACGAGAACTCCTCCCCCCGAACCCTCCCATCCCGCGCCCCCCCGTCCCGCGACACCAGCACCGGCAGATGCTTGCGCTCGATCCGCTGCGCCCGCGGATTCAGAATCAGCACCCGCTCCACCAGGTTCCGCAGCTCCCGCACGTTCCCCGGCCAGGCATACTCCCGCAGAGCCGCCAGCGCCTCGGTCCCCATCTCCACATGCGGCCGCCCGTACTGCGTCCCGAACTCCTGCAGAAACTCCTTCACCAGCAGCGGAATATCCTCCTTCCGCTCCCGTAGAGGAGGCACAAAGAACGGAATCACGTTCAGCCGGTAAAACAGGTCCTCGCGAAAGTTCCCCCGCCCAATCTCCTCCTCCAGATCCTTGTTCGTCGCCGCAATCACCCGCGCATCCACATGCACCGCGTGCGTCGCCCCCACCGGAAGAAAACGCTGCTCATCGAGCGCACGCAGCACCTTCGCCTGCGTCTTCAGGCTCATGTCGCCCACTTCATCCAGGAACAGCGTCCCTCCATCGGCACGCTCGAACGTCCCACGCTTCTCCTGCGGACCCCCGCGAAACCCGAACAGCTCCGTCTCGATGTGGTCCTCCGGAATCGCCGCGCAGTTCAGCTCCACAAACACCCGCTCCCTCCGCAGACTCTCCGCATGCATCGTCCGCGCAATTAGCTCCTTCCCCGTCCCGCTCTCCCCATAGATCAGCACCCGCCCGTTCGTCGGAGCCATCAGCTTGATCTGCTGCCGCAGCGCCTTGATCGCGACGCTCATCCCCGTCACCGTGCCGCGCAGATTCATCTGCCGCACCAGCTCGCGGTTGTCCTGCCGCAGCCGCCGCGCATCCATCGCGTGCTGCAACACCAGCAGCGTCCGCTCGAGTGAAAGCGGCTTCTCCAGAAAGTCGTACGCCCCCAGCTTCGTCGCCCGCACCGCCGCCTCGATCGTCCCGTGCCCGCTGATGATCACCACCTCCGGCATCCGCTCCGGATCCATCCGCCGCACATCCGCCAGCACCTCCAGCCCGTCCCGGTCCGGAAGCCACACATCCAGCAGCACCACGTCGTAGTCCGCGTCCCCGATCAGCGTCAGCGCCTCTCCCGCCGTCCCGGCCGACGCCACGCTGTAGCCCTCCTCCGCCAGAATGCCCTCGAGCGACTCCCGGATCTCCGCCTCGTCGTCCACAATCAGCACATGGTTCATGCCGGGACCTTTGCCTCTCCCGCCTCCGCTGCCGCCGCGTCGCCAACCTGCCCGGCGCCGCCCGTCGCAGCCGGCCCGCCCTCCCCGTCCACCACCGCCGCCCGCAGCTCCAGGATGAACTTCGCACCCGCAGGCTCGTTCTTCTCCGCCCGGATCGTCCCCTGGTGCTCCTGCACAATCTTCGCCGCAATCGCCAGCCCCAGCCCCGTGCCCCGCTGCTTGGTCGAAAAATACGGCAGAAACAGCCGCTCCCGCATCTCGTCCGTAAGCCCGGACCCCGTATCCGCCACCGTCAGCTCCACCATCCCGCTCGGCAGCAGCGCCGTCGAGATTCTCAGCTCGCGCAGCAGACTCCCCTGCATCGCCTCCGCCGCGTTATCGATCAGGTTCCCAAGCCCACGCTTCATCGCCTCAGGATCCGCCAGAACCAGAGGCAGCCCCGGAGCCAGCCGCTTCACCAGCCGGATCGTCTGCAGCCGGCCCGC
The DNA here is from genome assembly GCA_030776065.1 of Acidobacteriota bacterium. Lineage (GTDB taxonomy): Bacteria > Acidobacteriota > Terriglobia > Terriglobales > Acidobacteriaceae > Edaphobacter. The sequence continues at coordinate 6,589 of JALYIA010000086.1, read as the reverse complement.
AAAGATCGCCAGCGAGTTCTCCACAATCGTGTTCAGATCCGCGGGCCGAGGCTGCGCCGTCGGAAACTCCGCCAGCGACGCAAACTGATCCACCAGAGAACGCATACTCTCCACGCTCGACGAGATCACCTCGCTCGACCGCCGGATCACCGCCACCGACGGCGACTCCTCCCCCCGCGCCGCCAACGCCTCCGCCAGACGGCCGATGTGCCGCCGGATCTGCTCCGCCCCCAGCGAGATCGGAGTCAGCGGATTCTTGATCTCATGCGCCACCCGCCGCGCCACCTCCTTCCACGCGGACTGCTTCTGCGCCCGCAGCAGCTCCGTCGCGTTCTCCAGCACCACCACATATCCGTGATGCACCCGCTCCGGCCCGCCACCCGTCTCGAGCAGCGCCACCGTCGCCTGCACATACATCGTCTTCCCGCTCCCCGCCACCCCAAGCTCCATCTCGCCGGAGGCCGAGCCCATCCGGTGGCTCCGCCGCAGCAGCCGGTCCAGCACCTCCACCAGCTCCGGCGGAAACACCTCCTCCATCGCCGTCCCCACAAAGTGCGCCTGCCCGCCCGGATCCAGCATCTCGCTCAGCGCACGGTTCGCCACCACGATGCACCGCCGCGTATCGAGCGTCGCCACCCCGTTCGGGATCGTCTCGAGCATCGTCTCGAGCTCCATCCGCCGCGCGTCCAGCTTCCCGTTCGCCTCCGAAAGCTGCCGGTTCGAGCTCTCCGCCGCACGCCGGCTCCCCTCCAGATCCGCCGCCATCCGGTTGAAGCTCCGCACCAGCTCACCCAGCTCGTCCGTCGCGCTCTCCCCCACACGATGCCCGTAGTCCCCCGCCGCAATCGCCTCCATCGCGTCCGCCAGAGCCTCCACCGGCTTCGTCACCTGCTTGGACAAGTGCAGCGCCAGCCATGTCGACGCAAACAGCGCCAGCGTCGTCATCATCAGCAGAAACAGCAGGTACACCTTGCGTACCTCGTTGCGCGTCCGGAACACGCTCCAGTACGTCTCCGCCGCCACCCGCAGCCGCGCCATCGTCGCCGACATCCCATACGGCATCGGCAGCCCCACCACCACCGTGCCCCACGGCTTCATCGCCGCCAGCCCGAGCGCGTAGTCCGTCTCCCCCAGAGAAAAAATCGGCAGATCGCTCCGCTGCGCCGCCGCCAGAATCAGAGCGTCCGTATCCCCCGCCACATGCGTCTCCACCGTCGACGAACCCTCGGCCGCCCGCCCCACCGAACCCGCCTCCTCCCCCCGCGTCGGCTCCGGAAGCCAAGGCTTCACCTGCGCCTGGGTCAGCGCCGTCGGCATATGCACCGCCGCAACCGAGTGCCCCTCGCGATACACGATCGCAAACCCGTTCTGCAGCGTAATCTCATGCTGCCCCAGAATCCGCTGCGCCCCCATGCCCGCATCTTCCAGAGCCTCCCCGCGCCCCGCCCGCCCGCGCGCGCCCCCACCCGTAGGAAGCGACGCCGCAATCGACTCCGCCTCCGCACGCGCATTCGCCGAACTGTACTGCGCCAACTGCAGCGCCATCCGGTTCGAGTCGTCCCGCATCTCCGCCACATCCTGCGAGAACCACCGGTCCACAGCCCGGTTCAGCAGCCCATAACTGAACAGAAACATGAACGCAATCGGAATCAGCGACACCAGAACCGCGCCCCACATCATCCGCGTCCGCAGACGCGTCCCCATCACCCGGCTCCGCTGATCCGCATACAGCTTCAGCACATTGCGCACCAGCAGCACAAGCACCGCCACGAAGATCAGAAACGCCAGCGCCGAGAGCCCCGTGAACACCACAATCTGTTCCGTCGTCGCAGGATTAAGAAACTTCAGATTGAACGCATTCATCGCCGTAAACACCAGCAGCAGCACAAGCCCCGCCCCACCCAGCGCGATCACCACAACCTTCCTTCGGCTCGCGCTCGTCCCCATCCCGAACCCACCCTCCCCGGCGATGCAACGATTATAGGTCGCAACCCCCCGCACGAAGCCCCCATCCCCACGGCCGCCGTCCCACAGTCACCCTCCCCCGCCAGCCCCGCACCCCACCCGCCCACACCCGGTCATGAGAAAATCCCACCATGGCCGATCAAAACGACTTCACCCCCAAGCCCGGCACCCTCAAGATCGGCGGCCTCAGCCGCAAAGCCCAGAAGCTCCAGGCCCTCCGCGACAAAGCCGCCGCCCAGGCCAACCCCACCGCCGCCAAGGCCCACGCCGCCAACTCCAACCCCGCACTCAAAGCCAACGCCCTCGGCCACAAGAAAACCAGCTTCAACCGCAAAGCCGTCTAGCCGCGTCCACGTCCAACGGCGAACCCCTCCCCAACGCCCGCCACCCTACACCCTGCGCCACCCTCAGCGCGCCGCAGGAGGACTCGCTCCCGCCCGCGCCCACCCCCGGCAGCTACCCGGCGCCCAGCCGCACAAACCGCCTCCCCACCACCCCATACTCCCCACTCAGCACGCGCGCAATCCCCTCCGCATACGCCCTATGCTCCTGCTCTAGAATCCGCGCCGCCAGCGTCTCCTCCGTATCCCCATCCTCCACCGCCACCACACGCTGCAGCACGATCACCCCGTGGTCCACCGCCTCATCCACAAAGTGGACCGTGCACCCCGCCACCTTCACCCCGTACTCCAGCGCCTGCCGCTGCCCGTCCAGCCCGGGAAACGCCGGCAGCAGCGCCGGATGCACATTCAAAATCGCCCCGGGAAACGCCCGCACAAACTCCGCCCCCACAATCCGCATGTACCCCGCCAGGCACACCAGGTCTACCCGCGCCTCGCGCAGCCGCCGGATCATCTCCCCGTCGTGCTCCTCGCGCGTCATCCCCTTCGCCGGCACCGCGTCCGCCCGAAGCCCCCGGTCCCGCGCCGCCCCCAGCCCCGGCGCGTCCGCCTTGTTGGACAGCACCACCGCAATCTCCGCGCCCGGCAGCCGCCCCGCCGCAATCGCGTCCGCGATCGCAACGAAGTTCGATCCCCGCCCCGACAGCAAAACGCCCAGCCGCTTCACCGGCGCTACCGGCTCGCCCGCTTCACCGCCGCCTTCGACGCCGTCGCCGCATGCTCCCCAACCTGCGCCTCCGCCTGTTCGATCACCTGGTAGAGCTGCGTCGGATCCGTCACCAGCGTCCAGTTCGTCGCCGTGCACACAAAGATCGTCGGCGTCTGCACCAGCCCCAGCTTCTCCCCCACAGCCTTGTCCTCGAACACCTCCTTGCGCAGCTGCCCCGAAGGATCCACCACAAACGGCACCGCCTGCCCATGCCCCTGCAGGAACTTCCGCGTAAACATCATCAGGTCGTCCCGGCTCCCGATCGCCGTCTGCGACGCAAACACCGCCGTCCTGTACTCGTCCGCCAGCTTGGGGCTCACCTTGTCCTGCATGTACCGCGCCCAGATCGCCGCATCCGTGCTCCAGATGTGCCCCGGCAGGGGAAAGTCCTTCCGCACAAACGCGATCTTGTAATGGTCCACCGCCGCCACCACCGTCGGGTGCGCCCGCCCGCACGCCGGGCACTCCAGGTCCTCGAACTCGTAGATCGCCACCTTGGCCCCCGCCGGCGGCTTGATCATGCTCGTGTCCTTGAATGCCTGAGACTGCGGAGGACCTACCGTCCGCTGCGCCGCTCCCGGAACCGCCACCGCCAGCCCCAGCGCCACGCCCGCAATCCCCATCCAGCCCGCACGCACTCCCATTCCCGAAAGACGCATCCCTACCTCCAACGTCATCTTACCCGACCGGCTCCTCGCCCTCCGCCCCCACACAGCCCATCGCATCCAGCTCCGCCCATATCTCCCCCACCGCCACCCGTATCGCCGTGCCTCCCACCGTCAGCGCCTCCCCGGCACCCTCAAGAGACCCCGGCCGAACCGCCGTGTACGCCCTCCGCCGCCAGGGGTCGATCACCCACACCGCCTCCACCCCCATCGCCAGATAGTCCTCCACCCGCGCCAGAATCTCGCTCATCCGGTCGTCCCGCGACAAAATCTCGATACACAGCAGCGGAGCCCTCCGCACAATCGCCTCATACCCCGAATCCCGCCGTACCGCACACACGTCCGGAACTCTGTACCGCTTCGCCGACACCTCAACCCGCTGCTCAGGAAGAGCCCACACGTTCCACTCCAGGCCCCGGTTGCCAAGCAGTCGAACCAGAAATCCCTGAACTCCCGCATGCGGCTGTTCCCCCACGTTGCGCTCCTTCACCTCGCCATCGATCCAGTCCCGGTCCGGACGATAGCTCGTATGCAGATACTCCTCCAGAGAAACCAGTACCGCACTCGATGCAGCCATAGGCCCTCCTCGCTCAAAACCATCCTACCCCCACCTCCCCGGTAGCCCGCTCCCGAACCCCACCACGAAAAAAAACTGCGCGCAAACCCTCAAAAACAGCCCAAAACTCGCATGTCAAGCCCCGGAAGCCCACCAAAATCCCGCATCTCTCCCCGATTCAACCACTTACCCCGAAAAGATTTCCGGGCAAAACACCCCGCCCAAACCCGTACAATTAAAGAAGAAGACTAAAGAAGACGACACAATGCAAATCCCATGCACTCCGACCGCGCCTACATCGAAAAAGCGTACCAACTCGGGCATCGGACGCCTGCCAGCCAGCCGCAAGTCCCATCGAATCTTATTTTTATCCGTAACTCCCCTGAATCCTTATATTTACACGGACAAGAACCGATAACTATAAGCATCCAGAGGAGTTAGCGTTACCACCCCCCGGGGGGGGGTACCCCCCCAGCACCACAGGAGAACCAGCCGTGACCATCTTCGAAAAGATCGAAGCCGACATCAAGGACGCCATGCGCGCCCGCCAGGAGCACCGCCTCACCACCCTCCGCATGGTCAAGTCCGCCCTCAGGTCCAAGGAGATCGACAAGCGCGAGCCCCTCACCGAACCCGAGCAGGCCGCCGTCCTCTCCACGCTCCTCAAGCAGCGCAAGGAGTCCGTCGAATCCTTCACCAGGGGCGGCCGCCCCGAGCTCGCCGAAAAGGAGCAGGCCGAGATCGCCATGATCGAGATCTACATGCCCCAGGCCGCCACCGACGACCAGGTCCGCGACATCGTCTCCACCGCCATCGCCCACATGGCAGCCTCCGGAGGCCTCAAGCCCGGCCCCAAGGACATGGGCACAGCCATGAAGCTCATCCAGCAGCGCATCCTCGCCTCCGGCCTCCGCGCCGACGGCAAACTCGTCTCCGAACTCGTCAAAGCCGAGCTGAACAAGTAGCCCCCAACTCGTCGTTAGAATAGAGCTCATATGATCCGCAAAACGCGCCTCTTCACGCCCGGCCCCACCCCGCTGCTCCCCGCCGCCCAGTTCGCCATGGCCGCAGCCGATATCCACCACCGCACGCCCGAGTTCCGCGCCCTCTACACCCGCGTCCTCGCGCAGCTCAAGCAGTTCGTCGGCACCACCTCCGACGTCATCCTGCTCTCGAGCTCCGGCACCGGCGCCATGGAAGCCTCCGTCTCGAACCTCACCTCGCCCGGCGACCGTGTCCTCGTCCTCACCGCCGGCAAGTTCGGCGAACGCTGGTCTGCCCTCGCCAAGGCCTTCGGCTGCGAGGTAGACGTCGTCTCCGCCCCCTACGGCCAGACCTTCTCGCTCGACGCCGTCCGCGCCGCCCTCAAGCTCGAAACCCGCGCCGTCTTCATGCAGGCATCCGAGACCTCGACCGGCGTCCGCCACTGCGTCCCCGCCGTCGCCCGCCTGCTCAAGCAGCACAACTCCGAGGCCCTCCTCGTCGTTGACGCGATCACCGGCCTCGGCACCTCGCACCTCGACATGGACGGCTGGGGCGTCGATGTCCTCATCGGCGGCTCGCAGAAGTCCGTCATGATCCCCCCCGGCCTCTCCTACCTCGCCGTCAGCCCCCGCGCGTGGGACCGCATGGAGGCCACCTACAACCCGCGCTACTACTTCGACCTCCGCAAGGAGCGCAAGAACGCGAAGAACGGCGAGTCCGCCTACACCCCCGCCGTCGCCCTCATCGCCGCCCTGGGAGCCGCATTCGACTGGATCGCCGCCCAGGCCGCCACACCCGAGAACCCCGCCGGCGACCTCGTCGAAGGCCGCAAGAAGCTCGTCGATAACGCCGAGACCATCGCCGCCATGACCCGCGCCGCCGTCCTCGCGCTCGGCTGCAGGCTCTACGCGCCCGACGCCCCCTCCGCCGCCGCCACCTCCGTCCTCCCGCCCGAAGGCGTCGACTCCGGCCTCATCGTCAAGGAGCTCAAATCCCGCTTCGCCGCCGTCATCACCAACGGCCAGGGCGAGATGAAGGGCCAGATCTTCCGCATCGCTCACCTCGGCTTCTTCGACTACATGGATACCATCGCGCTCATCGGCGCGCTCGAGCAGGTCGTCGTCAAGTCCGTCCCGCAAGCCTCCACTTCAGGCTCTCCAGTCGTCTTCGGCGCCGGCCTCATCGCCGCCCAGAAGGTCTACGCCGAGCGCAGCCCCACCGCCGCTGCCGACAACCCCTGCATCTGCGGCCGCACCGCCGCCTGCTGCTCCCTCCAGCACCCAGAGGTACGAGGCTAAACCTAAGATGG
>JALYIA010000085.1 GCA_030776065.1 Acidobacteriota bacterium | reverse complement strand
CGACCGAAGAATGCCTCCTTAGCGAGGTCCAGCAGCGCAATCCCGGCATCTCACGCCAGCAGCTCGAGCAGGCCTTTCACGACCACCTCGGCATCACGCAGACACTGTGGCTCCATCGCGGCTGCGCCGGCGACGACACCCACGGCCATGTGGACGACATCACCCGTTTCGTCGCGCCCAATCGCATCCTAACCGCCGTCGAACCCAACACCTCCGACGAGAACCACCTGCCGCTCGCCGAGAACCTCCAGCGCCTCCACGCCGCCCGCAATCGCCAAGGCGAGCCCTTCGACGTCCGCCCCCTGCCCATGCCCGCCCCCGTCCTCTTCGAGTCCCAGCGCCTCCCCGCCTCCTACGCTAACTTCTACATCGCCAACTCCCTCGTCCTCGTCCCCACCTTCAACGACCCCAACGACCGCCACGCCCTCAACATCATCGCCGGCTGCTTCCCCACCCGCGAGATCGTCGGCATCCACGCCGTCGACCTCGTCTGGGGACTCGGCACCCTCCACTGCCTCTCCCAGCAGCAGCCCGCATAAGCACACACCCGCCCATGCCGGCCGCCGGATGGGCCGCCATACCAGCCGTCCGCGCTACTGCGCCCACACCTGCACGGCGAACGATCCCGGCACAACCGACACCTTCGCAGCCGCGCCGTCCGCGCCCGGCGTCGATTCATACAGCGAGCTGGCCTGGAACACCCGGTGCGTCTTGAAGTCGATCGCCAGCGTATTCGCATGGCCCGCCGGAACCCAGCTCTGCACCACGCTGTACGTGTCCGGCCCACTCTGCCGGATCACCGTCGTCGTCCCGCGATTCGCGTTGAAGATCAGCTTCGTCCCCGGGTCGAACCACGTCGCGTCCGTGTGAACGCCGATCGGCAGCGTCGTGATCACCGCGCCGGTGTCCGCGTTCACCACCGCCATCCGCTCGTTGCCGCAGCCGATAAACAGCCGCCGGTTCGCCCGATCCAGATCCATCCCCGTCGGTCCCTCGCACGGCGCAACCGGCCAGGAGCCCAGCACCTTCATCGTCTTCGCATCGATCTTGAACAGGGTGCTCTTGTCCTCCTGGTTCACCCAGACCGTGCCCTTGCCGTCCGTCGCAGGAAACTCCGGCATGCCGCCGATCTCGAGCATCCCCACCACCGCGCCGCTCTTTGCGTCCACCGCCGTCACCACGCCGCTCCGGTGGTCGAACGCGAGCACACGCTCCGTCATCGGCTCATACACCACGCCATCGGGAGTCCCCGCCGCGGGTGCATCCGCCAGCGTCGCCAGCGTCTTCAGATCGAACATCCGCACCGTCGAGGTCTTCCCGCTCGTGATGAATCCGTGCCCGAACTTCGGCGCCACCGCAATGCCATGCACGCCGTTCAGCCCGGAGATCGTCCCCACCCACACGTCCTTGTCGATGTCCACCACCTCGACCGTCGTGCCGTGCGAAACATACAGCCTGCGGCCCTCCTGGTCGATGTTCAGGTAGTCCTGACCGCCCTCTCGGCCGACTGGAATCTGCTTCGTCATGTGGTAGCTCACCGCTCCCTGCCCTGCCGCACACGCCCACGCCGCGCCCAGCACCACCGCCGCCACTCCGCCTCGCAAAACCATCCGCTTCACCTCGGGTGCAAGTCTACGACGGCCAACCTTAAGTCTGGCTAAACTTCCTGTATGACCGAAGAATCCGACCTCCCGCTGCTGCAGGCGGCCATCGCCCAGGCCGAAGCCGCGTCCGCCGCCGGAGAGGTCCCGGTCGGCGCCGTCGTCGTGCGCAACGGGGTGATTCTCGCTCGGGGGCACAACCGCGTCATCACCGACTCCGACCCCACCGCTCACGCCGAGATCGTAGCCCTGCGCGCCGCCGGGCTGGCCCTGGGCAACTATCGCCTGGAGGGTTGCACCCTCTTCTGCACCCTCGAACCCTGCGCCATGTGCGCCGGAGCCATCCTCCACGCACGCATCGCGCGGGTTGTCTACGCGGCGCCCGATCCCAAAGCGGGAGCCTGCGGCTCGGTCCTCTCCGTCCTGAACCACCCGCGGCTCAACCACCAGGTCGTGGTCTCCTCCGGTCTGCTGGCCGAGCAATGCGGCGCGCTGCTGACCGACTTCTTTCGCGTCAGGCGCGTCGCGGCATCCCGGCAGCCCTGACCCGTGCTCCAATAGCCCTATGACCGACACGCACCCGACCGCACCCCAGCCCCTGCCCAACGACCCCGCAGACACCACAGCACCACGCTCCTTCGCCGTGCCCAACCGCCTCGCCGGCAAGGTCGCCGTCATCACCGGTGCGTCCTCCGGCATCGGCCAGGCGATCGCCATACGCTTCGCGGCCGAGGGAGCCTCCGTGGTCATCGACTACATCGGCCACCCCAAGGCCGCCGACGACACCCGCGCCCTGATCGAGAACGCCGGCGGCCGCGCCATCACCGTTCAGGCAGACGTCTCGCAAGTCGCCCAGACCGTCTCCCTCATGGAGCATACCTACACCGCGTTTGGACGCTGCGACATCCTGGTGAACAACGCCGGCGTAGAAAAGGGCGCCGACTTCTGGGACGTCACCGAGGCCGACTACGACACGGTCATGGACGTGAACCTGAAGGGCGTCTTCTTTCTCACGCAAGCCTTCGTTCAGCGCCTGCGCGCAGCCGGGCAGCCAGGCCGCGTGATCAACATCTCGTCCGTGCATGAGGATATGGTGTTTCCTCACTTCGACTCCTACTCGGCCTCCAAAGGCGGGCTCCGCATGCTGATGCGCAACCTCGCCGTCGAGCTCGGACCCTGCAACATCACCGTGAACAACATCGCGCCGGGAGCCATCGTCACGCCCATCAATAAGAACCTGCTCGACAACAAGGCACAGCTCGACGCGCTGCTCCAGAACATCCCCCTGGCGCGCATGGGAACCTCCGCCGAAGTAGCGGGCCTGGCCGCCTATCTTGCCTCCGAGGAGGCTGCCTACATCACCGGTTCGACCTTCGTGATCGACGGAGGCCTGATGCGCAACTACCACGAACAATAGGGTCCGGAGCTTTCATCGCCTCCGGACCCTGCCTTAAACTGCACCGCGACCCGCAGCCGGTTACGAGAACAGTCCGTTCAGTCCATTCGGGAAGAAGACGCCGGTCGCCTTTGTCCCCGAGGTGACTGCGCCGCCGCCGGTCACGATGTTCAGTACCTGCGAGGTGCTGCGCGCGAAGCCGTGCACGTTGGTCGGATCCGCATCGACGATCTGGCTGCGCGTCACGTTGCTGCCCCCGGCGAGTGAGACGCTCGCTGTGCCCACGCCGTAGTCATCCGGATTCGGATCGTCCGGGTTCGCCGGCGTCTGCGGAAGCTGATTCGCCAGCGTCGCCCGCAGCGCGGAGATCTTCTGCGTGTATCCGGCCAGCGTACCCGCCGGAATCGCAGGGAACACGACGCCGTTATCGACCGCGTTGATCGTCGTGCGGATCAGCCCCGCGTGATACGCCTCCACCGCATGAATGCCGACCGCCGCCGCGAGGATACCCTTGCCCGCCGTCGTCTGCGAGATCAGAGGAGCCGCGCCGTGGTACGCCGAGACACCCACATCCTCGAAGACATACGCGGCAACCAGGAAGTTCGCGTCGCTCGCGAAGGGGTCGAAGACCGTCGCCGCGCTTGGCGTGATGCCTGCCGCAAACGCCAGGGTATAGAACGACGTGAACAGATCGAGCTGAGGCTGAGCCACCGCCGCTGAGCCCAGCGCCGAGCGCAGAAACGCAACGTGCTTGCCCTCCTCGACCGCCGTCTCGACCGCATACGAGCCGATCGCGACATTGGTGAAGTTCACCTTGGTCGAAGTCGGCTTCACCACCACCGTTCCCTGCGTGCCGGTGCCCGTGATGCCCTGCACCATCGCGCCGCTCGGATAGAGCGAGTTGGTCTGCGAGATCGTCGTCCCGAACGCGGCGAGGTAGTAGAAGTTCGCCTCCAGATATTCCAGGTTGAGTGCGAAGTTGAGAATGTCGTTATCCGTGTAGGTCGAAATAGAGGACGCTGCGCGAGCCATCGACGGCAGCGCAAAGGCGGCCAGCGCCGCGCCGCCCGTCGCTAGCAGCGTACGTCGGCTGGTGATGATGGAGTCTACGAGCTGAGTCTCCTGGGTGGGCATGGGTGTTTCCTCTCTTTTGTCTTCAATGGGTCCGAGTGCGTGGGGGATCGGGAGAACGGCTCTAGCTCTGGGTCACGGTAATGTTGCCGTTCAGGCCGTTCGGGAAGAAGGTGCCCTTCGCGACGCCCGCAGCGGACGACGTAGCACCGGCGGTGTTCGAGAGGCTGCCGTACACGATGTGCAGCACCTGGTCCGTCGTACGCGCATACGCAATCGCGTTCGCGGTCGTGGCCGCAACGATCGACGAGGGCGTGTTCACCGTGGTTGCCGTGCTCGTTCCGCCGCCCGCCGTCAGAGCAGTCTCATTGCCGCCGCCGAGCGTAGCCCGCAACGCGGAGACCTTGTTCGCATACCCGAGGAATGCATACGACGGGTTCGCCGTCGCCTGCGCCGTCAGATACGTCCGCACATAGCCTGCGTGGTACGCCTCAACCGCCTGGATCCCCGCCGCTGCGTTCAGATACCCGGCCGAGATGCCCGCGGCGCTGATCAAGGTAGCCGCGCCGCTGTACGCCGTCACGCCGACATCCTCGAAGATGAATGCGCCCACGATGAACGAATCGAAGTCGTTGAACGGGTTGAAGCTCGACCCGATCCCGGCAGCCGAAGCAAGCGCGTTGAACGACGCCGTAAGGTCGATCGCCGGCCGAGACACCGCCGAGGTGCCGAGCGCCGAGCGAAGGAAGCGGACATGCTGCTGCTCGTCGTACGCAATCTCGTTCAGAATGTTCTGTTGCGCGGTCGTCAGCGTTCCTCCGACCTTTGCCCCGCCCGTCACCGCCCCCGGGTTGCTTCCGATATCCGCCGTCGCCAGGCCCGAGCCGGTCGCGCCGCGCAGGTAGAACTCGGCCTCCAGGTACTCCAAGTTGAGTGCGAAGTTCAGGATGTCTGCATCCGTATAGGTAGTCGAACCGGATCCCGAAGGATTCAGCTGTGTATTGCTCGAGTCGCAGCCGGCCATCGCCGCCGCCGCACCCGCTGCCCCGAGCGTAGCCAGAAAGCTGCGCCGGTTCACGCCTCGTCGCGTCCGTACTTCATTCAGTTGATCCACAGAAATACCTTCCACAATGCAGAATTCTTTCTTCTTGCACTGGGGGTACGGTGCCCTGCCGGTCTTGGATGTAGGGGATTGCGCGCGAAGCCGCGTATGTTCGTGAGCCCAACAAACCCACCCGTCCCACGCGCGTCCGCTCGCGCCGCCAACAGCGTCGTAAGACCGCGCAGCAGCCTCGTAAGACGCAGCGCAGCGTCGTAAGATAGAAGCCATGGAACTCCTCGTCTACTCCGCCTCCTGGTGCCGCGACTGTCGCGAGGCCAAGCGCTTCCTCGCCCAGCACGGCATCGCCTTCCGTGAGGTCGACATCGAGCACACCCCCGGCGCGGCGGACGAGGTGCTCCGCAACGTAGGCAAGCGCGCCATCCCCCAGTTCGTCATCGACGGCAAATGGGTGCAGCCCTACAAGCCCGGTCGCGGCTTCCTCTACGACGAGATGTCCGCCCTCTTCGGCGTGTAGACGTTCCACGCAGCTGCAACCCGCATCGCCCTCACCCGCCCGGAAGCCCACACATGATCGCTCGCTACACACGCCCTGCCATGGGCCGCATCTGGTCCGACGAAAACAAGTACCGCGGCTGGCTCGCGGTGGAGATCGCAGCCTCCCAGGTGCTCGCCCGCTTCGGCCTCGTCCCCCAGTCCGCGGCACACGCCATCCGCGACCGCGGCAACTTCACCGTCGCCCGCATCGATGAGATCGAGGCCGAGGTCCGCCACGACGTCATCGCCTTCACCACCACCGTCGCCGAGCACATCGCCGACCCTGAGTCCTCCCGCTGGCTCCACTTCGGCCTCACCTCGACCGACGTCGTCGATACCGCGCAGGCCCTCCAGCTTCGCGAAGCGTCGGAGCTGATTCGCGCAGGGATCGTTACCCTCGCCGAGACGCTGAAGCGCCGCGCCGTCGAGTTCAAGCACACCCCCATCATCGGCCGCACCCACGGCGTCCACGCGGAGCCCTCCACCTTCGGCCTCAAGCTGCTGCTCTGGTACGCCGAGATCCAGCGCTCCCTCACCCGCTTCAACGCCGCCGCCGAAGACCTCCGCGTCGGCAAGCTCTCCGGAGCCGTAGGCACCTTCGGCCACCTCAAGCCCGAGCACGAGGAGGCCATCTGCGCCGAGCTCGGCCTCAAACCCGCCCCCATCGCCACCCAGGTCCTCCAGCGCGATCGCCACGCCGCCTACATCTCCTCCCTCGCCATCCTCTGCTCCACCCTCGACAAGATCGCCACCGAGGTCCGCCACCTCCAGCGCACTGAGGTCCGCGAGGCCGAAGAGTTCTTCTCCGAAAAGCAGAAGGGCTCCTCCGCCATGCCCCACAAGCGTAACCCCATCACCAGCGAGCAGATCTCCGGTCTCGCCCGCGTCGTCCGCGCCAACGCGCAGGTCGCCTTCGAAGACATCCCCCTCTGGCATGAGCGCGACATCTCCCACTCCTCGGCCGAGCGCGTGATCCTGCCCGACTCCACCATCCTCGCCGACTACCTCCTCGCCAAAACCGAAGCCCTGATCGCCCGGCTGCTCGTCTACCCGGAGCGCATGCTCAAGAACCTCGAGTCCACCGGGGGACTCGTCTTCTCCGGCCAGCTTCTGCTCGATCTCGCCGCCGCCGGCATGAGCCGCGAAGACGCCTACCGCCTCGTGCAAACGCACGCCATGCGAGCCTGGAAGGAAGGGCTCACCTTCCGCGACGAGGTCGCCCGCGATTCGCAGATCACCACGCGCCTTACCCCCGGGCAGCTCGCGCAGGCCTTCGACTACACCCGCCAGCTCACCAACGTGGACGCGATCTTCAGCCGCGTGCTGGCTTAGTGCGACGTGCTCTCTGAACCAAGCCGGCGCTAAACGAAGCCCGGCTCAACCAAGCCCGCAGGGCTCCCCCCGCACCTCCACCCATGGCCGACCTCATTCAGATCGTCGACGCCGCCCTCGCATCCGCCTCCTCGCGCGCAGGCGCACACCTCGTCTGCCGCCCCGGCTGCACCCCATGCTGCACCGGCGTCTTCCCCATCTCGCACCAGGACGCCGCCCGGCTGCGGACCGGCCTCGAGCTGCTGAGCGGGACCGATCCCGGCCGCGCCCAACGCCTTCGCGCCCGCGTGGCCGCCTCGCTTGCCCGCTTGGCGCCCAACTTCCCCGGCGACCTCACAACCGGCGTCCTCCGCCAGGACGACGCCGCCGTCGACGCCTTCGACGCCTTCGCGGACGACGTGCCCTGTCCTGTGCTCGATCCCCGCACCGGCACCTGCGACCTCTACGCGCACCGGCCGATCCTCTGCCGCACCTTCGGTCCGCCGGCACGCACCGCGGAGCGCCACCTCGCCCACTGCGAGCTCTGCTTCACCAACGCCTCTGTAGACGAGATCGCCGCAGCCGAGCTTGACCCCACTCTGCCCGAGCTCGAACTCGCCGCGACGCAAGCATACGACGCCGCCCACCACCTCACCGGCGAAACCCTCGTCGCCTTCGCCCTGCGGGAGTCCGCCTCCCGAAGTACGCTGTAACGCCCACCCATCGGGCGTACAGGTTGGCACACCACGGCGGGATGGTACAGTTCTCGCAGCCCCCCCAGCGCCTGTAAATTCCCCACCGGACCCTCGCCGGTCCGTCAAGACGCATCGAACCGAATAGCAAGATGCTGGACGACACCGAATAGCAAGACCCTGGACGACTTGGAGTGCTTTCCGATGGATGTTTCGACCCCGTCTTTTTTGACCCCGCCTGGTGTCACCCCGCCCGGTTCCAGGCTCTCCCGCTGCGCGGCTCCCCTGCTCGCGCTCTCCTTTCTCTACGCCGCCCGCGCGCCCGCCCAAGCCCTTAGCGCCGCGGCCGAACTGCCCGAAGCGCCCTCCGCGCAGGTAACGCCCCCCGCCGCCCCCGCGTTTCAAGGCACCGCCCGCGTCGAGGGCTCCGTGCAGGATACCCAGGGCGGCCCCGTGCCGGACGCCACCGTCACCCTCGCCGCCGCCGGTATCCTCGGCGACCGATCCGTCACCTCCGCGCAGGATGGCACGTTCGCCTTCACTGCGCTCCCGGCCGGGCAGTATCGACTCATCGTCTCCGCCCAGGGCCTGGAGCCCTACACGTCGGGCGAATTCGTCGTCCATGCCGGCGCCACCGTAGCCCAGCCGCCCATCGCCCTCAAATTCTCTACCTCCACCTCCATCAACGTCGTCGCCACGCCCGACCAGATCGCCATCGCCCAGGTCCACGAGGAGGAGAAGCAGCGCGTCTTCGGCGTCTTCCCCAACTTCTACACCTCCTATATCTGGAACGCGCAACCCCTGCCCGCGAGCCAGAAGTACAAGCTGGCCCTCCGCACCATGGTCGATCCTCTCGGCTTCCTCATCGTCGCCGGAGTCGCCGGGGCCGAGCAATTCAACGGCACTTTCCCCGGATACGGCCCCGGAATCGAGGGCTACGGCAAGCGTTACGGAGCCGCGCTGGCGGACTCCACCACCTCCCGCATCGTCGGGTACGCCTTCCTCCCCGCGGTGCTCCACCAGGACCCCCGGTACTTCTACCAGGGCTCGGGCGGCTGGCGATCCCGCACCGCGCACGCCCTCTCCTCTACCTTTGTGGCCCGGGGAGACAACGGCCGGGACCAGCCCAACTACTCGCACCTCGCCGGCAGCCTCGTCGCCGGAGCCGTCTCGAACGCCTACCACCCGGAGTCCAGCCGTGGCGTTCGCAACACCTTCCAAACCTTCGGGATCACCGTCACCGCAAACCTCCTGGGAAATCTCTTCCGCGAGTTTGTCCTTCGCGGCTTCGTCCCCAGCGTGCCGGACTACGCCAACGGCAAGCGGTAGCCCACAACGCCCCCCGGCGGCGTCATGGTGCAGGCGCGGGCCGAGTCCCAGGTGCAGGCAGGGTCGCAGGCGCACTTGGGGTCGCCGCATACACCAGCAGCGCCTCCTCGCCCTCCTCCAGGTACAGGCACTCTTCCTCCAGCTTGCCCGCAAGCTCGCTCAGAAAGCGCTTCAGCTCGCCGAGCAGCTCGTCGCCCGCAAGCGCTACGGTGAACTCCCTGTGCTCCCCGTAGGAGTCGTCTCCCGCATCGTCCTTCCAGTACCCGAACAGGTTTCCGGAGGCCGCCGTATAGCCGCCGAACCGCTCGACCAGGAAGCCGTGAACCTCCTGCTCGATCGTGCCGCCGCCGGGGAGACGCTGCTTCAGCTTCAGCGAAGGAAGAAGAAACCGTATCGATCGTCCAAGTCGTCGCTCGCGAACCTTCATTCGCTGATTCGATGCCGACAGGCCGCCCACGCCGCCCCCCCGCCCATAGGAAAAACAGCGCGGCGCTCCTCGCAGCTCAGGGATTCGCCGGCGGCTTGGCCTGCTGCTGCTGCAGCTTCTCCAGCTCCTCGAAGATCTGCTGTGGCGTCTTCACCCCGTTGGGGGATTGGGCATTCGCCGCACCCGGATCGCTGCTCGTGGTCGCGGGCGCAGCCGCCGTGCCGTCACC
>JALYIA010000084.1 GCA_030776065.1 Acidobacteriota bacterium | reverse complement strand
GGCCGGGGCGGCGCGGGGCGGGCGAGTCTGCTTGCGGCTGGGCTGCTGCGGCATCTGAGACGAGGGTAGCACCCCTGCGGCGCCGGCCTGGCGGGCGGCGACGGTACGATGAGGTGTGGCGGAGTGCGGCCTGAGGGGAGTCTCTGGCGATGGAGCGGTGGGTTCGTGTATGCAGCCTGGCGGAGGCGCCGGGCGAGGGTATGGCGATCGAGGCGGACGCGGAGGGCACGGCGGTGTGCCTGGCGCGGGTGGGCGGCGTGCTCGCGGCGGTGGACAACTGGTGTCCGCACCGCCGCGGTCCGCTGGGGCAGGGGTGGATCGAGGGGGGCTCGGTGGTGTGTCCGTGGCACTCCTGGACGTTCGACCTGACGACCGGGGAGGCGGAGTATCCGGTGCACGAGCGGGTGGCGGTGTTCCCGGTGCGGGTGGCGGGGGAGGATGTGCTGGTGCAGCTTGACGCGGGTGGGGGGAATCAAGCAGGGAACGTGGCGCCGGAGGTTGGCGGAAGAAGTTAATTTCCGAAGGTCCGGCGGCGGTAAGCTCCAGCTACTCGCAGACTGCTCGCACGGAGGAGCGGACGCGATTTAGAGGAGTTTGCCATGACGATCCACCGTATTCTGCTTGCCGTTGTTGCGCTTGCCATCTTTGCCGGTTCTGTGACGCCCGCCCACGCTGCAGGGCGGCGTCACCATCGCCGTCATGCTCACCACCACCACGTCCGCTAGCCAGCTACGGTCTGTGCCGGGCGGAGTTTCGCAGGAGAGGCTGGGCGTATGCCCGGCCTCTTCCTCTGCCTGGGGGCGGACGTCCGCAGAGAGCGCGTGGGCGGGGGGCTGCGTCCAGGGCATTGCCTGATAGAATCGATTGAATCCACTCCTTTCGGATTCCATTGGGAGTAGGCACATGCAGGCAGTTGAGGCGATGCTGGCGCTCGAAGACGGTCGCGTCTTTCGGGGCAGGGCATTTGGCGCGCGCGCCGAGGCCGGGGGCGAGGTTGTCTTCAACACCTCGCTGACGGGCTACCAGGAGATCTTCACCGACCCGTCGTATGCGGGGCAGATCGTGGTGCTGACGAATCCGCACATTGGAAACTATGGGACCACGCCGAGCGATGCGGAGGCCGGGCGGCCGTACATCGAAGGCCTGGTGACGCGCGAGTTCTCGGAGATGAGCTCGAACTGGCGCGCGACCGAGGTGGCGGACGAGTACCTGGAGCGCAGCGGCGTCCCTGTGTTGGCCGAGGTGGATACGCGCGCCGTGGTGCGGCACCTGCGGCAGCACGGTGTGATGCGCGGTGTGATCGCCTCGGGCGAGAGGCTGGAGGCCGAGGCTCTGGTGGCCAAGGCGCGGGCGCTTCCCCGGATGGAGGGCACCGACCTGGCGAGCGTGGTGAGCACAAAGGCCGTGTACACGTGGGATGGGACGGAGCCGAAGAACCAGACGGGCGATCCTCTGCTGAAGCGCAGCGAGGAGGGTTCCGGCGGAGAGCCGCTGCACGTGGTGGCCTACGACTTCGGCATCAAGCAGAATATTCTGCGCATGCTGGCGCGCGAGAACTGCCGCGTGACGGTGGTGCCGGCCAAGACCACCGCCGCGGAGGCGCTCGCGCTGAAGCCCGACGGCGTGTTCTTCTCGAACGGCCCGGGCGACCCGGAGCCGCTGCTGTACGCGGTGGAGACGGTGCAGCAGCTGCAGGGGCGCACGCCTCTGTTCGGCATCTGCCTGGGGCACCAGATCTTCGGGCTGGCGCTGGGCGGCACGACCTACAAGCTGAAGTTCGGGCACCACGGCGGCAACCACCCGATCCTGAACCACAGCACGGGCAAGGTGGAGATTACGGCGCAGAATCACAACTTCAACGTGGATCCTGAGAGCCTGCCGGAGCATGTGGAGCGCACGCATACCAATCTGAACGACCAGACGCTGGCGGGCTTGAGGCACAAGAACCAGCCGATGTTCAGCGTGCAGTACCACCCGGAGGCGAGCCCGGGACCGCATGACTCGCACTACCTGTTTCGGGACTTCAGAACAATGATGGAGGAGTGGAAGCGATGACGCTGAAGTCGGCTTTGGTTACAGGGGCGGTGTGGGTGCTGGGCGCGGGCTGTACGGTGCGCGCGAGCGCGGCAGCGGACGAGCGGATGAAGGAGGCGGACGCGTGCGGGTACGTGGTCGATGCGTCCGGTTCGGTGGTGAGCGCGGCCACCGTGAGTGCCACCAACGGCGGCAGGACGATCGCCACGGCGACGACGTTCAGCGACGGCAGCTTTCACTTCGAGGACTCGATCAACACGGGCGTCGATCTCGCCGTGGAGGCCAAGGGATTCGTGCCGGCGAACGGGCACATCGAGCGCTTGCGCGGGGTGAAGTCGGAGAAGAAGTGCGGGCATCCGGTGTATGTTGTGCTCGCGGGCGGCAAAGGGCTCAGCTACATCACGACGAAGAAGAAGAACGTGCCGCGGACCAGATAGGCAGACGGCAAGAGGTTTGGAGTGCAGGTGCCTGAGGCTGGGCACCGCAGAGAGGTGTACGGGTAGATGCCGCGCAGGAATGACATTGCAAAGATTCTGGTGATCGGGTCGGGACCGATCGTGATCGGGCAGTCGGCCGAGTTCGACTACTCGGGGACGCAGGCGTGCAAGGCGCTGAAGGCGGAGGGGTACGAGGTGGTGCTGGTGAACTCGAACCCGGCCTCCATCATGACGGACCCCGAGGTCGCCGACCGCACGTACGTGGAGCCGCTGACGCTGGCGTATCTCGAAGAGATCCTGCGGGTGGAGGTGGAGCGGATGGCGCCGGGTGCGGGGACCTTCGCGGTGCTGCCCACGGTGGGCGGACAGACGGCGCTGAACCTTGCGGTGGACCTGGCGGACTCGGGCGTCCTGGATCGCTTCGGCGTGGAGCTGATCGGGGCCAAGCTGGAGGCGATCAAGAAGGCGGAGGACCGGCTGCTGTTCAAGGATGCGATGAACAAGATCGGGCTGGACATGCCGAAGTCCCAGCTTGTGCGCAGCGTAAGCGACGGGCTCGCGTTCGCCGCGAAGATCGGCTTTCCGGTGGTGATCCGGCCGAGCTTTACGCTGGGCGGATCGGGCGGCGGCATCGCGTACAACCGGGAGGAGATGACGGAGATCCTGGCGCGCGGAATCGACCTGTCGCCGGTGCACGAGTGCCTGATCGAAGAGAGCGTGCTCGGCTGGAAGGAGTACGAGCTCGAGGTGGTGCGGGACCTGAACGACAACGTGATCATCGTCTGCTCGATTGAGAACTTCGATCCGATGGGCGTGCATACGGGGGATTCGATCACGGTAGCGCCGGCGCAGACGCTGACCGACCGCGAGTACCAGAGAATGCGGGACGCGGCGATCGCGTGCATCCGCGAGATCGGGGTGGAGACGGGCGGGTCGAACGTGCAGTTCGCGGTGAATCCGCAGAACGGCCGTATGACGGTGATCGAGATGAATCCGCGGGTGTCGCGGTCCTCGGCCCTGGCGTCGAAGGCGACGGGCTTCCCGATCGCGAAGATCGCGGCGCGGCTGGCTGTGGGCTACACGCTGGACGAGATCCAGAACGACATTACGCAGGCGACGCCGGCTTGCTTCGAGCCGACGATCGACTACGTGGTGGTGAAGATTCCGAAGTGGCAGTTCGAGAAGTTTCCCGGGGCGGAGGAGACGCTTGGCCCGCAGATGAAGTCGGTGGGCGAGGTGATGGCGATCGGCCGGACGTTCAAGGAAGCGCTGATGAAGGCGGTGCGGTCGCTCGAGACGGGCAAGAAGGCGACCGCGGCGGACATCGAGCCGAGGCGGCTGACGCAGCGGCTGGTGACGCCGCATCCGGAACGGCTCGCCTATGTCCGCTACGCGTTCGAGCGCGGGATGACGGTGCGCGAGGTGTCCCGGCTGACCACGATGGATCCGTGGTTTCTGAACCAGATGAAGCAGATCACGGACCAGGTGAAGGCGATCGCGGGTGCGGGTGCGGGGACTGTAACCGAAGCGGAGCTTCGGCGCACCAAGCGGATGGGCGTCTCGGACGAACGGCTGGCCGCGGTGTGGGAGGTGGATGCGGCGGAGGTGCGGAGGCTGCGCGAAAGGCGGGGCGTGAAGCCCGTGTACAAGATGGTGGACACGTGCGCGGGCGAGTTCGAGAGCTACACGCCGTATCTGTACTCCTGCTACGACGAGGAGGATGAGGCGACGCCCACGGGGCGCAGGAAGATCATCATCCTGGGCAGCGGGCCGAACCGGATCGGGCAGGGAATCGAGTTCGATTACTGCTGCTGCCATGCGGCGTTTGCGCTGCGCGACGATGACTACGAGACGATCATGGTGAACTGCAATCCGGAGACGGTTTCGACCGACTACGACACCAGCGACCGGCTCTACTTCGAGCCGTTGACGCTCGAAGACGTGCTGTCTGTCTACGAGCATGAGGCCTCTTCGGGGGCCGAGATCGGCATGATCGTGCAGTTCGGCGGGCAGACTCCGCTGAACCTTTCGCTTCCTCTGAAGCGCGCGGGCGTGCCGATCATCGGGACGTCGCCGGAGTCGATCGACCTGGCGGAGGACCGGAAGCGCTTCGGCAAGCTGATCACGGAGCTCCAGATTCCGCAGCCCGAGGGCGCGATGGCCACTTCGGTCGAAGAGGCCGTGGCGGGCGCGAATCGCGTGGGGTATCCCGTGCTGGTGCGTCCCAGCTATGTGCTGGGCGGGCGCGCGATGGTGATCGCGTACGACGATGCCGCGGTGCGCAGCTACATGAGCACGGCGATCGAGTACTCGCAGGAGCGGCCGGTGCTGATCGACCACTTCCTCGAAGACGCGATCGAGTGCGACGTGGACGCGCTGTGCGACGGCAAGGACGTGGTGATCGCGGGCATCATGCAGCACATCGAAGAGGCCGGCATCCACTCCGGCGACTCCTCGTGCGTGCTGCCGGCGGTGGATCTGAGCGACGAGGTGCTGCGTACGATCCGCGCCTACACGCGCAGGCTGGCGCTCTCGCTGAACGTGATCGGCCTGGTGAACATCCAGTTTGCGATCCAGCGCGGCACGGTCTTTGTGATCGAGGTGAATCCGCGGGCCTCGCGCACGGTGCCGTATGTGGCGAAGGCTACGGGCGTGCCGCTCGCCAAGATCGCGTCGCGCCTGATGACGGGGCGCACGCTGGCCGAGCTGCTGCCGGAGCAGGTGGCCAGCGGCCAGGATCTCGAGACCGGCACGCACTTCTTCGTCAAGTCGCCGGTCTTTCCGTGGGGCAAGTTCCCCGGCGTGGATACGGTGCTCGGGCCGGAGATGAAGTCGACGGGCGAGGTGATGGGCGTCGCCGACACCTTCGGCGAGGCGTTTGCCAAGGCGCAGATCGCGGCCGGACAGGTGCTGCCGCAGACCGGGACGATCTTCCTGAGCGTGAACGATCACGACAAGGAGGGCGTCGTCTCGCTGGCCAAGGCGTTCGTCGAGATGGGCTTCCATCTGGCGGCGACGCACGGCACGGCCGAGGTGCTGGAGGCGGGTGGGCTGCAGCCGGAGCGCGTGTTCAAGGTGAAGGAGGGCAGACCGAACGTGGTCGACCTGATCAAGGGCGATCGCATTCAACTGATCATCAACACGCCGCGCGGGCAGGACACGTTCTTCGACGAGAAGGCGATCCGCAGAGCGGCCGTGCTGGCGCGCATTCCGACGATCACCACGCTGGCCGCCGCACGCGCCGCCGCGGAGGGCATCGCCGCGCTGCAGCGGGGCACGCTGAGCGTCTACGTGCTGCAGGAGCTGCATGCGGCGCGCGAGGCCGCGGTGGTCTAGCCCTTGCCTCTTGCCGGCCGCGGAGCATGCGGGCGGTGCGGTAAGCTCAGCGAAGCGATGGCGCGAACCGGGCGGGATCAGGCGGCGGACGAGCGGACGAGCGGGCGGCTGTGGGCAGACCTCGGCTGGTTTGTGCTGCACACGTTTGCCGCCGTTGCGATGCTGCTGGTTGTGCTCGGCGGGATCACGTGGACCCGGCCGGATCCGGACTCGGTCCAGCTCAAGCTGACGGCGACGGCGCTCGCCTTTGTGGTGCCTGCGCTCGCCGGTCTCGCGATGGCGTGGGGCGGCTGGGGGCGAGCGGGAGCGCGGAGAGCGTGGAGCCGGCCCGCGCGCTTTGTATGGATAAGCGGGCTGCTGGTCTTCGCGTCGGCTGCGTTGTGGGTGTGGGGTCTGCCTACCGGGCCTGGCCTGTGCGAGGGCTGCGGCGGCGCGGAGAAGCTCTGGCGCACGTTCTTTGTGCTGCAGCGGGGCAGCGGGTTGATGGGCGGGGACGGTCTGGTGGTCGGCTGCTGGGTGCCGCTGGCGACCTTCGGCTACGCGTTGGGCGCCGGGTTGGGGCTCAGGCTGTAGGTGCCCGGGAGCGCTGCGGATGGAGCTGCCGGTCCAGCCGCCGGTCCAGCCGCGGCTGTCAGGTGCGGCTTGCGGCCATCCGACGCTCCAGTTCGCGGCGCTGGGCCGCGTCCGGGGGGAGGAACGGCAGGCGCGGGATGCCGCCGAAGTAGCCGTTCACGTCGCAGCCGAACTTCAGGCCTCCGGGGCCGAGCTCTTCGACCAGGCGGGCGGGCTCCACGATGCGCTGCTGCTTCTCCTCGGCGAGCGGCTGGTCGTCGTCCTTCCAGGCGGCGTACACCTCGTAGCAGGTCTGCGGAGCGCAGGCGGCGAAGGCGGGTGCGATGGCGGAGGCTCCTCTGCCGAGCGCGTGAAGCAGATGCGCGGCGCCGGAGGAGACGATCTGAAAGCCGACCTCCTTGGTGCGCGTGCGGAGAGGGGACGCAGGTGCGGAGGGTGGTGCCACCGCGGTCGCCGCGCCCGCGGGATTGCGGGCCAGCGTGGCGGCGGAGACGAGGTCCTGCTGCGGTCCGCGTACCGACGCAGCCGCTCGCAGCATGCGGCCGGTGACCGCGGCGAAGGTGGAGGTGACGGAGACCACGCGGCGGATGGCTGCGGTGTCGCTCAGCAGAGCGGCCAGGCCGCCGGCGGCGGCCTCGCCGGGCGGAGGTTCGGCGAGGAGGCGCTGGTCGGTCGAGAGGCCGAGGATGTTCGGGTGCCGTGCGAGTTCGAGGATCGTGGACCAGGCCAGCGTCTGCTCCGGCAACGCGGTGCTCTGGAGGATGACCGGAAGAGGGGAGCGGTCCGCCAGGGTCCGGAAGAACGTGAGCAGCTCGCGCGTCTGCCCGGGCGCCAGCACACGGGGCGGGCCGACGAGCACCGCGTCGTAGGCGTGCTCCGCCGCGTACTCCGCCAGCTCGCGTGTGGCGATCAGGCTGTCGCGCGAGATGTTGGCGAGCAGGACCTTCTCGGGCGCGGCGGCCTCGGCTACGGTGCGGAGCGCCGCGCGCGTCTCGCTATCGGTGAGCAGCGCGGCTTCGCCCGCATGGGGCGGGAGCGCGAGCAGGCCCGCCGCGGGAGACTTCGAGTAGCGGAGCACGTTGACCGCCAGCTTGTGCGGGTTCAGGCGTCCGTCCGGATGGAAGGGCGTGGTGAGCGGGATGTAGAGGCCCTCGAGCAGCATGCGGCGGGTCAGCCGTGCCGGACCGATGCGGGGTAGAAGACCGGCCAGTTGTGCTCGGCCGCGCGGGTGACCAGGGCGGGGCTGGGGTTGACGGGGAAGGCGCCGGGCGCTCCGTTCCGGGTGCGCGCGATGGAGAGCATGGCGGCGTCGTGGATGGAGTTGCCGAAGACCGCGTCCGGCGCCGTGATGCCGGCACGGGCCAGGGAGGAGACCTTGCCTTCGTCCGTGGGAACGTCGCAGAGGATGTCGGTGACCATGCCTTCGGCGACCGAGACACGGGCGGCCAGGACGCGGTTGGCGGTCACGCCGAAGCGGCGTACGCCTTCTTCGATCACCCAGTTGCAGGTGGAGGAGACGGTCCAGATGTCGGTGCCGCGGGACTGGAGCTCACGGACCAGGGTGAGCATCTCGGGGAAGATGTGGGGCTCGATTCGGGTACGGAAGAACTCGGCTGCCCCGGCGCGGATCTCGGACTCGCGAAGGCCGTGGTAGACCTGCACCATATCCCCGCAGATGGCGAGTTCGGAGACCTCGCCGCGCTTGTAGGCGCGGTAGCGGCGGTCGAGCCAGTCGGTCGCTTCGCGCGAGAGCAGGCCCTGGTCGATGGTCCAGAACATGAAGCCGGAGCCGGCGTCGCCCGACCACAGAGTGCCGTCGCAGTCGAAGACCGCGGTTCGGGGGGAGAGGGCCAGCACCGCCGCCTGGAAGTCCTCCGGGGAGAGGATCTGCGGCGCCGCGGCGCTGGGGGGCTCGATGGTGGCTGGCGTGTCTGGCATCTCTGTGTCTCCCCCGCGGTGGTGTTCGTTGTGCAACCGCCGCGGTCGAAAAAGGTTCAGGCTTGCGGCCCTGCGCGACACCCGACGAGTGGTGCGGGCGGGCTTCGCGGGAGAAGGACCGGCTGCACACGGAACCCCCTCCCACCATATTGTATGGGATGGGTGCGGGGGAACTGTGTCTCGCATAGCGTGGGGTGCGCGTGCGGTTGGCCGGCGTGTGCGTGTGCGGTTGGCAGGAGGGGAAGAGGCCAGCGGCTTTGCGCTCTCATGCAGGGTGTGGGAGCAGTCCCAGGACCTCGTCGCACACGGCTCCGATCGGGTCTCCCTTGCCCAGCAGCCCCCGCGCTTCGGCGAGGTCGGCCATCATCGTCGCCCTGTCCGGCCCGTCGTCGAGCAGAGGCCGGAGCGCCGCTGCCACGGTGTCGGCGGTGAACCGCTCATTCAGCAGCTCGGGGACGATCCTGCGCCCGGCGATGAGGTTGGGCATTGCTACCGGCAGGTTTCCCGCCGCATCGAGCGCTGCCGGGATCTCCGGCGGATAGCACACCAGCCGCCTGGCGACCGCGAAGGTCACCCGCGAGACGCGATACACGACCACAAACGGATTGCCCGCCACCAGCGCCTGTACCGTCGCCGTCCCGCTCGCTACAGCGGCGGCGCGGCTGTAGAGGAGCGCCGCCTGGGCGTCGCGGACGAACCGGACTGCCGGCGGCTGGGCCACGTCGGCAAGCCAGCCCGCGACGGTGCGGGCGAGCACCTCGGCGCGCTCGTCGGGAAGGGTTGCGGCCAGGGGGATGAGCAGCTCCGGCTGTTTACCGTGCGGATAATAGCCGAGCCGCGTCCCCCCATCAACCATTGCACGAAGATTATTCCGTATCTCGCTGATTCTGCTTCCAGGCAGCAGAGCGATCCACTCCCGTCCGGGGTCCAGGCCGAAGCGTGCGGCGTACTCCTCCCGGGTAGCTCGAGGGAGGTGGGCTGGGGGCGGCGGCGAGGTCAGGGGATGCCCCACGAAGCGAGCCTCTACGCCGCGCGACCGGAAGAACGCCTCCTCGAACGGAAAGATCACCAGCATGCGGTCGACGCGCTGCTGCACCCACCGCAGACGGCCCCGCTTCCACGCCCAAAGCTGGGGGCTGACAAACCACACCACCGGCACCCCGAGGGCCTTCAGGTGCTTGGCCAGCCGGAAGTTCACGTCGGGGAAGTCGATCAGCACGGCCACGTCGGGGCGCTGCCGCCGGATGGAGGCGACCAGGCGCCTGTACTCGCGGAAGACGCGCGGGGCATGCCGCAGCACCTCGGTGATGCCCATGTGCGCCACATCCTCCGCCCTGACCACCCGCTGCTGCCCGGCGGCCTGCATCGCGGCGCCGCCCAGGCCGGCGAAGCTCATCCCCGGGGTGCGCCGCCGGAGCTCCGCGATGATCTGCGCGCCGTACTGGTCGCCCGAGGCCTCGCCGGCCGAAAGAAATACCCGTGGACCGTCGCCCGATGCCATCCCCAAAGCATAGCCGCTCCAGCCGAGGCTCTCCACGCCGAGTGTGGGTGAAGCCGGCGCGTCACCCAGAGCCCGGTCGCGCGCGTTACCCAGAGGCCGGACCGGCGCGCGCGAGTCGCCCAGAGCCGATGCACGGCGACGCGAGGCTGGCCGCTGAGGGTGCCGGCCTCGTCCCCTGCCGCCCGCCTGTACCCGAAGCACTTCGTCATCCCGGCGGGTGTGTATTCTGGTGTGCATTAAGACCGAACGTACGGGGAGGCGGGTGCCTCCCGGAGCTCTCGGGGGGAGCGCACGATGGCCGCCAGCCGCAGCCCGCACCGAGAGTTCCGCGCGCCCCTCGAACGGCTGGGACGGGCGCTGGGGTGGACGATCGTGCGCCTGCCGTTTGCGCCCGCGGAGCTCGGCGAGATGATCCGCCTCCGGGTGTGCGGCGAACTCTCCGGCCCGAGCGGCACGGTGGCCTTTCGCACCTCGCTGTTCTCGTTCGCAGACGGCTCGGGCTTTTTCCTGCCGATCAACCGCGAGATGCAGCAGGGCTCCGGCGTGCGGGTGGGCGAGACGGCGGGATTCCGCCTGCAGGCCGACCGTGCGGCGCGGCCGGCGGAGCTGCCCGACGAACTCGCAGTCCTGCTCGACGAAGAGCCGGAGCTGCGCGCCTGGTACCGCCTGCTCTCGGAGTCCATGCGGCGCGAGATCGGCCGGTGGATCCAGGGCGTGAAGTCCGACGCAGCGCGCCTGCGCCGGGCGGAACAGATGGCCGAACGCATGATTCTGGCGATGGAGGGCGAGCGGGAGCCTCCTCCGGTCCTCGAACGGGCGTTTCGCAGCCGTCCCCGGGCGCGCGCCGGATGGAGCCGGCTGACGCCGCATCAGCGCCGCTCGGAGCTGCTCGCCATCTTCCACTACCAGACGCCCGAGGCCCGCGAGCGCCGTGTGCAGAAGGTCTGCGACCTGGCGGAGACCCGCGCGGCAGCCGTGTAGGCTGGAGTCCATGAACAGCTGGCTCCTGTGGTCTCTGCTCTCCGCACTGTTTGCTGCCGCGACGGCGATCCTCGCGAAGATTGGCGTAGCGCACGTGGACTCCAACCTTGCGACCGCCGTGCGAACCACGGTGGTGCTGGTGATGGCGTGGGGCATCGCGTTCGCTTTGGGCTCGCACCGCGGGCTTGCGACGCTGGACCGCAGAAGCCTGGGCTTTCTCGCGGCGTCGGGTATCGCGACGGGATTCTCGTGGCTCTGCTACTTCCGCGCGCTCTCGCTGGGCGAAGCGTCGAAGGTCGCGCCGATCGACAAGCTCAGCGTGGTGTTCGTGATCCTGCTGGCGTGGCCTGTGCTGGGGGAGGGAATCAGCGTGGGCAAGGTTGTCGGCGGCGGGCTGATTGCGGCGGGCGCGATCGTGCTCGCTCTGGCGCGGTAGGCCTGGAGCCCGGTTCGGCTGGTGTCCGGCTGGTGTCCGGGAGGACACGAGTGTTCCACGTGGAGCGCAGGTGGCGGGCCAAACGCACGTGGGGAGCCAAAGCCGGTGGCAGGCGCGCGTGTTAGATGAGCGTCTCAGCGGGCTGGGTGAGTGCGGGGATCGGCGTCGGGGTGGCGAGCTCCTGGTCCTTGTACTGGAGCTGGTAGAGCTTGTAGTAGAGGCCGCGATGGGCGAGCAGTTGCTGGTGGGTGCCGCGCTCGCGCAGGGTTCCCTTGTGCATGACGAGGATCGTGTCGGCCGACTGGATGGTGGAGAGCCGGTGCGCGATCAGCACGGAGGTGCGGCCTGTGATCATGCGGGAGAGGGCGAGCCGCACGCGGTGCTCGGTCTCGGTGTCGACCGACGAGGTGGCTTCGTCGAGGATCAGGATGGCGGGGGCGTGGGCCAGCGCGCGGGCGAAGGAGATGAGCTGCTTCTGGCCGGTGGAGAGCGTCGCGCCGCGCTCGCGGACCGGCTCGCTGAAGCCGGCGGGGAGGGTGCGGATGAAGTCGGCGATGTTGACCTCCTCGGCGGCGCGTTCGAGGGCCTCGTCGGTGATCCACGAGGAGCCGAGCCGGATGTTGTCCGCGACCGTGCCGGTGAACAGGAAGGGGTCCTGCAGCACGACGCCGAAGCGGCGGCGCAGCGCGGTGAGGTCCTGGTCGCGGACGTCCACGCCGTCGATCAGGATCCGGCCCTGCTGGACGTCGTAGAAGCGCATCATGAGCGCTGTGATGGTGGTCTTTCCGGCGCCGGTGTGGCCGACGATTGCGGCGGTCTCGCCCGGTGCGATGGTGAAGGAGACGCCGCGGAGGATCCACTCGATGCCGGCGAGCGGTCCTGTGCTGTGCGGGACGGCGGGGAGCGAGCCGCGGGCCCCGTCCGTTCCGCCCGTGGTGATGGCGTCGAGCGCGGTCTGCTGGGCGGCGGTCAGGGTCTGGTAGGTGAACCAGACGTCGCGGAACTCGATCGAGCCGGAGCTGTCGCCCGCCGCGGGGCTCTCGGGGGAGACGATGGCCGGCTCTTCGTCCAGCAGCTTGAAGACTCGCTCGGAGGCGGCCATCGCGGCCTGGAGGATGTTGTACTTTTCGCTGAGGTCCTGGATGGGGCGGAAGAAGCGCTGCGCGTACTGGATGAAGGCGATCAGCACGCCGATGGTGACGGTGCGGAACAGGCCGGTCGAGTGCGCACCGGGTGCGAGGTGGAGAGTGTGGAGCCCGGCGAGGCCGCCGCGCCACAGCACAAGCGCGATGGCCGACGAGCTGAGCAGCTCGACCACGGGGTAGTACCAGGCGTAGGAGAAGACGGCGTCGTTCCAGGCCTGCTTGTTTTCGTCGTTCACGGCGTGGAAGTCCGCGAAGGCCCGCCGCTCGCGGTTGAAGAGCTGCACGATGCTCATGCCGGAGACGTACTCCTGCGTGAAGGAGTTGATCTTCGCGGTGGCCGTGCGCTGCCGCCGGTAGCTCTCGCGGACCTGGCGACGGAAGATCTTCGTGACGTAGAGGATGGCCGGAATGGCCGACAGGGTGAGCAGCGCGAGCGGCCAGCTCATCCGGACCATGATGAGGGTGATGAACAGCAGCACGAAGCTGTTGTCGAAGATGGCCAGCACGCCCGAGGTGAACATCTCGTTCAGCGCGTCCACATCCGAGGTGACGCGGGTGACGAGTCTGCCGACGGGGTTGCGGTCGAAGAATGCGGGCGCCATGCGCTGCAGGTGCCGGTAGATCTCCGACCGCATGTCGTACATGATCTTCTGGCCGGTCCACTGCATCAGGTAGGTCTGCAGCAGCTCCAGCAGAAAGGTGAAGAGCAGGGCGGCGAGGTAGAGCGCGGCGAGTTCGCCCACGCCGGTCATGGGTGCGGCGCTGAGGTGGCGGGCCAGCCAGGAGCCCCGGGACGGCGGGTTGCCGGACATGTAGGTGTCGACGGCGACCTTGACCAGGTAGGGCCCGGCGACGTCGCTTGCGGCCTTCACCAGCACCGCCGCGAAGGCGATGCCCGCCTGCAGCTTGTAGGGCTTCAGGTAGGCGAGCAGGCGACGCATCAGGCTCGCGTCGTAGACCTTGCCGGCAACATCGTCGGAGGGGAGGGGCTTCTTGTCGGCGCGGGGCTTTGGGGGGTTCTTCTCGTCGGGCATCGAGGGTGTCCTGATTGTAGATGCGCGGGCGGGATTGAAGATGCGCGAGCGGGCGTTCTCGATGCGGCATCGTGGGGTTCCAACCGCGCGGGCGACGGGAGTTCGGCGATGCCCGTCCGGGACCGTGCGCGCGGAGGCGTGAAAGAATTGGAGGGATGGGTGCTGGCTTAGGAATCTACGTGTCGGTGCCGTTCTGCCGGGCGAAGTGCACGTACTGCAACTTCGCGTCGGGGGTGTACGGGCCGGAGCGGATGGACGCGTACGTGGCGCGCCTGTGCGCGGAGATCGCTGAGGCTCGCGGGTTTGCCGGGCGTGCCGGGGGCGAGCTGCCCGCGGAGGTGGACAGCGTGTTCTTCGGGGGCGGCACGCCGAGCCTGCTCTCGGCCGTGCAGATGCGGGCGGTCTTCGAGGCGCTGCGCCGGGAGTTTACGCTGGCGGAGGGCGGGGAGATCACGGTGGAGTGCGCGCCGGGGCAGCTCGGCGAGGAGACGCTGGACGAGCTGCTCCGGCAGGGGCTGAACCGCGTCAGCTTCGGCGTGCAGAGCTTCATCGATCGCGAGGCGCAGGCGGTGGGACGGAGCCACACGCGGGCGTTGTGCCTGGAGGAGATCGCGCGCATGCGGGCCGCGGGCATCGCGAACCTGAACGTGGACCTGATCGCGGGGCTCCCGCACCAGACGGCACGGAGCTGGCGCGAGTCGGTCGAGACGGCCATCGAGACGGGTGTGCCGCACGTCAGCGTCTACATGCTCGAGGTGGACGAGGAGTCGCGGCTGGGGCGCGAGATGCTTGGGGAGGGGAGGCGGTATGGCGCGTGCGCGGCTCCGCCGGAGGAGCGTGTGGCCGAGTGGTACGGCGCCGCGTGCGAGTGGCTGGAGGCGGAGGGTGTGGCGCAGTACGAAATCTCCAACTTTGCGCGGGCCGGCCGGGCCTCTCGCCACAATGTGAAGTACTGGCGGCGGGAGCCGTATCTCGGGTTCGGACTGGATGCGCACTCCATGCTGCGCGCGGGCGGAGCGGAGGCGGTCCGGTGGGCGAATGGGGCGGAGCTCGAGGAGTATCTCGACGGCGGCGACACGCGGCCGGATTCCTCCGGCGTTCTGCCGCTGCTGCGGAGGAAGGCGGAGGTGCAGCGGATCGGCCCGGCGGAGGGCTTCGAGGAGGCGCTGTTTCTGGAGCTGCGGATGAATGCGGGAGTCGACCTGGCGGCGCTGCGGGCGGAGTTCGGCGCCTCGCGGGTGGAGGCTGTGCTGGCCGGGCTCCGCGATCCGGAGGAGGCTCGGCTGGTGGAGGTGCGGCACGATCGGGTGAGGCTGACCGGGCGCGGGCGGCTGGTCTCGAACGAGGTGTTCGAACGTGTGCTGGTGGGGGTGTGACCTGGCTAAAAGCTGGATGCGGCGGCGGGCGTGGACGCCGGACGGTGCGCGCCGCGGTGCGCCTCGCTTCGGCGACAATGGTGGAGTGGCCGCAGGGGTCGCCCGAGACGGCGGCCGACGGGCGGGCGAGACGTGTTCCCAAGGAGACGGTGACGGTGAAGGACGTGGCGAAGCAAAGCGAATGGATCGATCTGCGCAGCGATACGATTACGCGGCCTACCGCGACGATGCGCCAGGCGATGGCCGAGGCCGAGGTAGGGGACGACGTCTACGGCGAAGACCCGACGGTGAATCGCCTGGAGGCGCGCGCGGCGGAGATCTTCGGGCGGCAGGCGGCGTTGTTTGTCCCCACGGGCTCGATGGGCAACCAGATCGCGATTCGGCTGCACACGCACCATGGGGAAGAGGTGGTGTGCGAGGCGCGGGCGCATGTGCTGGACTGGGAGATGGGGATGGTGGCGGCGTACTCCGGCTGCCAGCTGCGCACGGTGCGGGCGGAGCGCGGCATCCTCACGTGGGAGCGGATCGCGGAGGCGATTCGTCCGGGGTCGGACTTCCGCGCGCCCACGGGCTTGATCTGTATCGAAAACACGCACAATATGGCGGGGGGCACGGTGACGCCGGTCGAGAACCTGGAGGGGATCTGGGCGGGAGCGAGGGAGGCGCATCTGCCGGTGCACCTGGATGGCGCGCGCATCTTCAACGCGGCGTGTGCGCTGGGGGTGTCGGTCCAGGAGCTGACGAGCGGGTTCGATACTGTGATGTTCTGCCTCTCGAAGGGGCTGGGTGCTCCCGTGGGGTCGCTGCTGGTGGGGAGCCGTGCGGATATGGAGCGCGCACGGTGCTTCCGCAAGGCGCTGGGGGGCGGGATGCGGCAGGCGGGCGTGCTGGCGGCGGCAGGCCTGATCGCGCTCGAGGAGATGCCGGCGCGGCTGGGGGAAGACCACGCCAACGCGCGTCTGCTGGCGGAGGCTGTCTCGGGCTGCAGCGCCGCGGAGATCGACATGGGCACGGTGCAGACCAACATCGTCATCTTCCGGCTGAGGAGCGGGCAGGACGGCGCGGCGTTCTGCGCGGCGTTGAAGGCTGCGGGGGTCCTGGCCAGCGCCATCGGCCCGCGCTCGGTGCGCTTCGTCACCCACATGGATGTGAGCCGGGCGGAGTGCGAGCATGCGGCGGGCAAGGTGCGGGAGCTTCTCGCAGCCTGGTAGAGAGCGCGCGTCCCGGAGCTAGCGCGCCGGTATCCTAGAGCGCCCCGGTATCGATGCTGGACTTGCAGGCGAGGAAGACCGAGGCGACGGTGCCGTGAACCTCGCCGTCGGTCCTGTCGGTGAGCTCCAGAAGGCCGCCGTGCTTGCGCACGATGCCCTGGCAGACCCAGAGGCCGAGCCCGGTGCCGTGCTCCCCCTTGGTGGTGAAGAAGGGCCGGAAGAGGCGTTCGCGGACCTCGGCTGAGATGCCCGGGCCGTCGTCGACGATCTCGATCAGGGCGCCGGGGCCGGGGCTTCCGGCATCGACGGAACGGGGCGCCGCCAGGCCGTTGGGCAGAGGGGTGACGCGCACGTGGATGTGGCCGCCCGGGCCTGCGGCCTCCGCCGCGTTGGTGATGAGGTTGGTGAAGACCTGGCGAAGCTCGGCGGGGAATCCTTCGACCACCACGTGTTCGGGCAGATCGGAGGAGACGGTGACGCCGATGTCGTGGAAGCGCCGCTCCATCAGGAGCAGGATGTCGTCGAGGGTATCTTTGAGGTCGATCGCGACGGGCGCCTTGGACTCGCGGTAGAGGCTCAGCATGGCGCGTGAGATCTGGGTCACGCGGGTGAGTTCGCTCTGCGCGAGATCGAGAAAGTGCTTGGTCTCATCGGAGGAGTTCGAGCCCTGCAGCAGATACAGCAGGTTCGACACGGAATCGAGTGGGTTGTGGATCTCGTGGGCGATGGTGGCGGCGAGGCGTCCGGCGACGGCGAGCTTCTCATTGGCCAGCAGCGCGGCGCGGCTGCGGCGCTCGACCGTGATGTCGCGGAAGACCAGAACGATGCCCTGGAGCTCGCCGTCCGCGGTGCGGATGGGAGCGCCGCTGTCGTCGATCGAGATCTCGGAGCCGTCCCTGCGGATCAGCAGCGCATGGTTGGTGAGCCCTACGACGCGGTTCTCGCGCTTCACCTTGGTGACGGGGCTCTCGACCGTCTCGCGGGTGGTCTCGTTCACGATCTGGAAGACCTGGTCGAGCGGGCGGCTGCGGGCCTCGGCCTCGGTCCAGCCGGTCAGCTCCTGGGCTACGGGGTTCATGGTGACGATGGCGCCCGCGCGGTCGCAGGTGATGACGGCGTCGCCGATGGAGGCGAGTGTGGTCCGGAGATGCTGCTCGGAGTGGAAGAGCTCTTCGGAGTGGCGGCGTTGAAGATCCAGGGCGCGGCGGAATGCGATGGAGACGGTCTCGAAGCGCTGCCGGGTGAACAGGGCGAGGAACAGTCCCACCGCGAAGGCCAGCAGCACCAGCGCGAAGACGGTGTGGCGGACCGCGGTCTGCCAGAGCTGGATGCGTTCGGCGCGGCGGCGGCTGGCGGTGTCGACGATCCTGCTCAGGCGCTGGCGGATGGAGTCCATGCGGGCGCGGCCTGCCAGGTTGACCTCTTCGCCTGAGGTGGGCTTGCCTGCGGCCACGGTGGCGATCAGGGGCTGGGCGAAGTCGCTCACCCAGGCCCGGTGCTCCTCGATCAGCCCCTGCACGGGGTCGCTGGTGTCGGCGCCGTCCCCGGCATAGCTCTGGCGCAGCTCGGAGAGGGCCTGGGGCAGGGTGGAGGACGCCTGCCGGTAGGGATCGAGAAAGCGGGCGTCGGACGTGACCTGATAGCCGCGGATTCCGGTCTCCTCGTCGATGATCAGGCGCTCGACCAGGTGGGCCTGCGCGATGCGCCGGTCGACCCCCTCGATCTCGGCGACGGTGTTGGTCGCGCCTATGATCTGCCGGACCAGCACGCCCGCGAGGATGAGCAGGGCCAGGATCGGAACGATCATGACCTGCTGGAGGATCCGTTTGAACTCGCGCAGCTCCAAACCGTCTATCCTTCTCGTTCTCGGCCGGACGTGCGGGGCGGGCGCGTGCCGAGCAGAGCGTCGAGACGCTTCAGGAGCGCGGGCGCGCCTTCGCCCTTGGTCATGTAGACGTCGACGACGGATCGGACCTCGGCCGGAAGTCCAACATAGGCAGAGAGTAACAGGATCGGCACGTGGGGCTTGGATTCGCGCATCCGGCGGGCCACCTCCCCCCCGTGCATCCCGGGCATCGAGTAGTCCAGAATCACGGCCTGGACGGGGTGATCGTGGAAGACCTCGAGGGCCTGGGAGCCGTCGGACGCGGTGAGGACGCGGTATCCGGCACGCTCCAGGAGGATCTTGCGTATGCGCAGGCCGACGACCTCGTCGTCCACGCACAACACAAGATGGGAGGTATTCTCGACGATGCCCTGCCCTGCCATAGGTTTCGGCTCAGAGTGAAAGTATACGCTGACGCGGGGAGCCTTCCGCGGGCGTCGGGGAGCCGAGGATTCATCCTATGTTCTCACTCCGGCTGCCGCGCTGCGCTAAGCTAGGCTCGGCTGCGGCGCGGCTGACGGCGGAGGTGTGCCGAACGGCACGGCCGTCGCGTCGCGCCAAGGCGAACGTCACGCACGCAAAGGGGTCAGGTTTGAGTCAGACGGTTTTTGTGCTGGAGGACGACGCGGACATCTCGCGGCTGGTCCAGTATCACCTGGAGGCCGCCGGATATGCGGTGAAGCCCTATATGACGATCGGGAGCATCGTGGCGGACGCGGAGCGCGATCCTCCGGCGGTCTTCCTGTTGGACATCATGGTGCCGGGCGGCGATGGGCTGGACCTGTGCCGCCGCCTGCGCAAGAACGTCACGCTGAGCACGGTGCCGATCATCTTCCTGACGGCGCGGGCGGCGGAGAACGACCGCGTGACGGGGTTGGAGCTCGGCGCCGACGACTACATCACCAAGCCGTTCGCGACGCGCGAGCTGGTGGCGCGGGTGAAGGCCGTGCTGCGCCGGTTCGAGCGCCCGACCGGGCCCTCGGTGGTCAAGTTCGAGACCATCGAGATCGACGCCCACGCCATGCAGCTGCGCGTGGCCGGAGAGCTGGTCACCACCACGGCGACCGAGTTCCGGCTGCTGGACTACCTGGCCCGTCATCCCGGCAGGGTGTTCTCGCGGGATCATCTGCTCGATGCGGTGTGGGGAGACGCCCGCTTCGTCACGCCGCGCTCGGTGGATGTGTACGTGCGGCGCATCCGGGAGAAGATCGAGGCAGATGCGGAGACGCCGCGGTATCTGAAGACCATGCGCGGCGCGGGCTACCGGTTTGAGATACCCAGGGCGCCGCAGGCCTGAAGGGGCGGTGCAGAGCTTGAGACGAACGCTGTTCACTACGCTGTATCCCGGGGTGCTCGCCGCCTTGCTTGCGGGTGGCGCGGCGGTCGCGGCGGTGTCGTTGTGGCGAGGGTGGCAGAGGCCGCTGCTGTGGGTGCCGGCGGGTGCCGTCGTGCTGGCTGCCGCGTTGGCGTTGGCCGCCGCCGCCGCGTTCGCTCTGGCGCGCCCGGTGCGACAACGGCTGGCGGTGCTCGAGCAGATGGCGGCCGCGCTGCCCGACCAGATGCCTCCGGTCGAGGAGCTCCACCTGGAGCCCGTGCGGGAGTTCGAGGGCGTCTCCCGCGCGCTGGTCGGCGCCTCCCACAAGGTGCGTGAGGCGCTGAACCGCGCGGCGGAGAGCCGCGGCGAGCTCGAAGCTCTGCTGGACTCCATGCAGGACGCGGTGGTGGCGGTCGACTCGGCCGGGCGCATCGAGTGGAGCAATCGCACGATGCAGAGCCTGATGCCCGGTTCGCCGGCCTCGGGCGCCGTGCGGGTGGGCCATGCGCTGGTGCAGACGATTCGCGACCCCGAGGTGCTCGGATGCGTTCGGACGGCGCTCGAGGACGGGGTGGTGGGCGAGTGCAGAACGACCACCCTGCTGCCGGGCCGGATCTTCGAGGTAAACGCCTCCCCCATACCCGGCGGCGGGGCGGTGGTGGTGCTGCACGATATCACCCGCATCGAGCAGGTGGAGCGCACCCAGCGCGACTTCGTGGCGAACGTGTCGCATGAGCTTCGCACCCCGTTGACCTCCATCACCGGGTACGTGGAGACGCTGCTGGACCACGAGACGCTGAGTCCCATGGCGCGCGAGTTCCTGGCGACGATTCTGAAGAACGCCAGCCGCATGAACCGCCTGACCGAGGACCTGCTGCTGATGGCCAGCGTGGAGTCGCAGGAGGCGAAGTTGAGCCCCGCGCCCGTGCGGTCGGACGTGCTGGTGCGCGACGCGGTGGAGGGGATGCGCGGCCTGGTGCACGATGCCGAGGCTGTGCTCGAGACCGGCGACACCACCTCGGCGGAGGTGCTCGCGGACTCCGACTCCGTGCTGCAGGTGCTGGGCAACCTGATCGAGAACGCCATCAAGTACGGGCAGTCCAGGGTCTCTGGACGGAGCAGGGTGGTGGTCAGCGCGCGCGAGGTGCCGGGCGCCCAGGACGACGGCGGCGAGTCCCCACAGGCGTCGGGCGCGATGGTCGAGTTCTGTGTGCAGGACTTCGGACAGGGGATCGGCTCGGAACACCTGACGCGGATCTTCGAGCGCTTCTATCGCGTGGACAAGGCGCGTTCGCGAGAGTCGGGCGGCACGGGCCTGGGGCTTGCCATCGCGCGCCACGTGGTCGAGAAGCAGGGCGGGACGATCCGGGCGACCAGCGAACTCGGCCTGGGAAGCTGCTTCCTGGTCCGGCTGCCGCGGGCGGACGCGCCCGCCGGAGGGCCGGTTAGCTCTTCTTTTATAAGGATGTAACCTGCCCGTAACACGCTCGCGGGAGACTGTAGGTGGCACCAGCGACCGGGAGCGTCTGTATCTCTCCGGATCTCTTGGGCCGATCCGCACGATGCGGACGCCCCCCCAGGGACGCACCGGTCGGGGCGCTACAAACGAAGCGGGCTACATACGAAGCGGGCTACATACGAACGGTCTGAGGAGAACACACGACGTGAAAGCGAAAGCAGTTGCAGCAGCTCTGCTCGGGATGATGGCGGGAGTCGCCGTCGCCCAAAAGGTCAACGCGGCCGGGGCGACGTTTCCCTACCCGATCTACAGCCGCTGGTTCTCCGAGTATGCCAAGCAGCATCCCGGGGTCGAGATCAACTACCAGTCCATCGGCTCGGGCGGAGGCATCAAGCAGGTGTCCGACGGCACGGTCGACTTCGGCGCCAGCGACGGACCGATGAACGATCAGCAGATGGGCGAGGCCAAGATCAAGGTGATGCACATCCCGACCGTGATGGGCGCCGTGGTGCCGATCTACAATCTGCCGGGCGTGACCAAGGACGTCAACTTCGCGCCGGATGTTCTGGCGGACATCTACCTCGGCAAGATCACCAAGTGGTCGGACGGCCGCATCGCGAAGGACAATCCCGGGGTGAGCTTCCCGGACAAGGCGATCCTTCCCGTCTACCGCTCCGAAGGCAGCGGCACGACGTTTATCTTCTCGGACTTCCTCTCGAAGGTGAGCCCGGGCTGGGCGAATGGGCCGGGCAAGGGAACCGCGCTGAAGTGGCCGGTGGGTATCGGCCAGAAGGGCAGCGAAGGCGTCTCGGGCATGGTCCGCCAGACTCCGGGATCGATCGGCTACGTGGAGCTGGTGTACGCGCTCCAGAACAAGATCCAGTACGGCGCGGTGCGGAACGCCTCGGGTAAGTTCCTGAAGGCGACCACCGATGCGGTGTCCGATGCCGCTGCCTCCATGAAGGCGATGCCGGCCGACTTCCGCGTCTCCATCACCAACGCACCCGGCGCGGGCTCGTATCCCATCTCCAGCTTCACCTGGCTGCTGATTCCCACGCACTTTGCGGATCCGGCGAAGGGAAAGGCGGTTCACGACTTCCTGGAGTGGATGGTCTTGCATGGAGAAGGAGAGGCTGCGAGCATGGGGTATGCCCCTCTGCCCAAGCCGGTGGCCGACAAGGTCGCGCAGGCGATCAAGAGCGTCAAGTAGCCCCATGGCGCCGCACGCAGCCGCAAGCGCGGACCGTGCGGCGCCGCTCGGTACACACGACGGCCACGGGGCTTCTCCATCTGCTCCCGGGACGTGTAGAAGCACTCCTCGAACGCCGGGCGGACAGCAAACGTGACTCCTCCATCCATGTCCCTTGAACAGGAACCGAAGACCCCCGCGCCGAACGCGCCCGCCCCGGCCGGGGACGCGCCCGGACCGAACCTCGCGGGAGGGATTCAGGAGTCGGCGGTTCGCACGTTTCTGCGAACCCGGGGGAGCGGAGGCACGGCCGACCGCGCGTTTGGCGCTCTCATGCTGGTGTGCGCGCTGAGCATCTTCGGCATTGTGCTGTTCATCCTGACGACGCTGTTGCTGGGCTCCCGGCTCTCGCTCGCGAAGTTCGGCTTCGGGTTCTTTCTGCGGTCCGCATGGGACCCGCCGGCGAACGACTTCGGCGCACTCCCGTTCATCGTCGGGACGCTCGAGACCTCGCTGCTGGCGCTGCTGATGGCTGTGCCGCTGGCGCTGGGCGTGGCCATCTTCCTTACGGAGCTCTGCCCGGAGAGGCTGCGCGCGCCGATCTCCTTCCTGACGGAGCTGCTGGCCGCCATACCCAGCGTGGTCTACGGGCTGTGGGCGGTGTTTGTGCTCGTCCCTCTGATGCGCGACCGGCTGGGCGATCTTCTGACCAAGTACCTGGGCTGGACGGGCCTCTTCGCCGGGTTCAACTTCGGCGTGGGCCTGATGACCGCCAGCATCATCCTGGCGATCATGATTCTGCCGATCATCTCGTCGCTCACCCGGGACATCATGCTGGCGGTGCCGAACTCCCAGCGCGAGGCCGTGCTCGCCCTCGGCGCAACGCGGTGGGAGATGATCCGCACCGGCGTTCTGCGCAACGCGCGCATCGGGATCGTGGGCGCGGTGATTCTTGGCCTGGGCCGCGCGCTGGGCGAGACGATGGCGGTCACCATGGTGATCGGCAACCGGCCCGAGATCGCCAAGAGCCTGTTCGCGCCCGGCTATACGCTGGCCAGCGTGATCGCAAACGAGTTCTCCGAAGCCACCGGCGACATGTACGTCAGTGCGCTGATCGAGATCGGCCTGGCGCTGTTTCTCGTCACCATCGTGGTGAACGCGGTGGCGCGCCTGCTGGTGTGGGCGGTCACGCGCGGCGCGCCGGCGAGGGTGCACTAGATGGCCTCCTCTCGTCTCCCGCTGCCGCCCGCGCCGCCAGGCTCCGGCGAGAACCCGCCGGAGAGGACGCCGATGGACTTCTCCTCGCGGCGCATGCGGCTGAACTCCGGGCGGCGCTTTGCGATGAACTACCTGGTCTCCGGCCTTGCGATGCTGAGCACCCTCCTTGTCCTCGCGCCGCTGATCGCCATCCTGGTGTACCTGGTGATCAAGGGCGCCAGTTCGCTGAACCTCGCGTTCTTCACGCACAGCCCCTCTCCGGTGGGCCAGCCGGGAGGCGGCATGGCGAACGCCATGGTGGGATCCGCCATCATCCTCGCCGTCGCCAGCGTGCTGGGCGTGCCCATCGGAATCGCCGCAGGCGTCTACCTGGCGGAGTACGCCCGCGGCAGAGGCCTGGGCCATGCGGTGCGGTTCACCGCGGACGTGCTGAACGGCGTGCCCTCGATCGTGATGGGCATCGCGGTCTTCGCGCTGCTGGTGCAGGGCAGGCACTTCTCCGCGCTCGCCGGCGGCGTGGCGCTGGCCGTCATGATGATTCCGACGATCACCCGCACGACGGAGGAGATGCTGGCCACCGTGCCGCACGCCATCCGCGAGGCCGCCTTCGGCCTCGGCGTGCCCAAGTGGCGCACGGTGCTCTCGGTCAGCCTCCGGACGGCATCGCCGGGCATCATCACCGGCTGCATGCTGGCCTTCGCCCGCGTTGCCGGGGAGACGGCTCCGCTGCTGTTTACCGCCTTCGGCAACCAGTTCTGGAGCTTCCGGCTGACGGAGCCGATCGCCGCGCTGCCGCTGCAGATCTATGTCTACGCCATCTCGCCCTATGACGAGTGGCATCGGCTCGCCTGGGCGGGTTCGCTGGTACTGATCGTGATGATCATGGTAGCCGTGACGCTGGTGCGCATCTATGCGTCCCGCGGCATCTTGAAAGGGAACAGCTAATGGGAGTCGGGATCGACGTCGAACACCTGAACGCGTGGTACGGCACCACCCACACGCTGCAGGATATCAACCTGAAGATCCCGGCGAATCACGCCACCGCGCTGATCGGTCCCTCCGGCTGCGGCAAAAGCACGTTTGTGCGCTGCCTGAACCGGATGCACGAGACCAACCCCATCGCCCGCGCCGAAGGCACCGTGCGCATGGGCGATCTGGACATCTACAAGGACGCCGAGCCGGTCGAGATCCGCCGCCGCATCGGCATGGTCTTCCAGCGGCCCAACCCCTTTCCCACCATGTCCATCTACGACAACGTGGCGAGCGGCCTGAAGCTGAACGGCTTCCGCAACAAGGCCGTGCTCGACGAGACGGTGGAGCGCAGCCTGCGCTCCGCAGCCCTGTGGGACGAGGTGAAGGACGACCTGAAGAAGAAGTCCGGCGCCAGCCTCTCCGGCGGCCAGCAGCAGCGCATGTGCATCGCCCGCGCCCTGGCCGTCGATCCCGAGGTGCTGCTGATGGACGAGCCCGCCTCCGCACTCGACCCCGTCTCGACCTCGAAGATCGAAGACCTCATCTTCCATCTGAAGAGCCAGTACACCATCGTCATCGTCACCCACAACATGCAGCAGGCCGCCCGCGTAGCCGAGAACACCGGCTTCTTCCTGAACGGTAAGATGGTGGAGTTCGACTCGACCCACAAGATCTTCACCAATCCGACCGACAAGCGCACGGAGGATTACATCACCGGGAGGTTCGGCTGATGGCGACCCGCATCAAGTTCCAGCAGAACCTGGACGACCTGAAGGAGCGCCTGCTGATCATGGCCGGCATGGCCGAGCAGGCGATCCAGCGCTCGATCGAGGCCTACCGCACACGCGACCTCTCCATCTGCGAGCTGGTCTTTCGCTCGGAACCGGCCATCAACCGGCTCGAACGCGAGATCGACCAGATGGCACTTGACCTTCTCGCCATGGAGCAGCCCATGGCGATCGACCTGCGCTTCATCCTCTCCGTCATCCGCATCAACGCGGACCTCGAACGCGTGGGAGACCAGGCCGTCAATATCGCCGTGCGCGTGCGCGAGATGGGCGCGTTTGCGAACATCGATCTGCCGGTCGACATTCCCAAGCTTGCCTCGCTCGCCGCGGCGATGGTGCGCAAGGCGCTGCAGGCGTTCATCGAGGCCGACGCGGAGCTCGCCCGCAGCGTGCTCGCGCTGGACGACCAGGTGGATGAGATGAACGACGCAGCGTTCTACGCGCTGAGCACGCTCATCAAGGAGAAGCCGGAGCTGACGCCGCAGTCGTTGAATGCGCTGATTATTGCGCGCAACCTCGAACGCGTGGGAGACCATGCGACCAACATCGCCGAGGATGTGATCTTCTGGGTCCGCGGCGCGGATGTTCGGCACAACGTCACGCAGGTCTAGCCTTCGGGTGCGGGTAGATCCGACGCAGGGCGTGACGCGCCGCCGCCTTCGGGCGTCCACCAGATGAGCTTCGGCAGTGCCGGGTAGTAGAGTCCCACGCGGACGCAGGCGAGCGGCATGCCTTGGCTGCGCGCGAGGATCACGGCATAGTTCTCAAGCTGCGGCGCGTAGGCGAGGCGTTCGGCGTCCAGGAACGCCTCGCGATCTCGTGCGCCAGGCCCGGCGGTCTTGTAGTCGATGATCCAGAGGCACTCCTGGGGGCACTCATGGCCCATGCCGCCGGGCGGACACGCCGCACGGAAGGTACGGTCGACCCGCACGGAGGCCAGCGCGGCGGGGCTAGTACCCGATTCAGCGGCCAGTCCGGTGCCCGAGCCGGCGGCCAGCGTAC
>JALYIA010000083.1 GCA_030776065.1 Acidobacteriota bacterium | reverse complement strand
CGCCATAGTCGCGCCCGCCCCGCCCATGGGCTGGAACTCCTGGGACAGCTACGGCCTGACCATCACCGAGGCCCAGTTCCGCGACAACGTCACCATCCTCGCCACCCAGCTCGCGCCGTTCGGCTGGCGCTACGCCGTGATCGACGAGGGCTGGTTCTTCGCCAATCCCGAAGAGCGCCTGCACGAAGAGAAGCTCATCTACGCGCTCGATCCCAACGGCCGCTACGTGCCTGTTCCGCAGCGCTTTCCCTCCTCAGGACAGACCCGCCCCGCACCCGCCGGCGTCCCCGAGGCTGGCTCCGGGCCCACCGCACCCAAGCTGCCCGTCGTCTTCGCGGATACCAACTTCAAGGCGCTGGGCGAGTTCGTCCACGCCCAGGGCCTCCGCTTCGGCATCCACATCGTCCGCGGCATCCCGCGCGCCTCCGTCGAACGCAACCTCCCCATCGCGGGCAGCGCCTTCCATGCAGCCGACGCCGCCGACACCTCGGACGCCTGCCCGTGGGACCCGACCAACTGGGGCATCAAGGACACGCCCGCCGGCCAGGCCTGGTACGACTCCCTCCTGACCCAGTACGCCGGCTGGGGCGTCGACCTCCTCAAGGTGGACTGCATCTCCGACCACCCGTACAAGCCCTCCGAGATCCGCATGATCCGCCGCGCGATCGACAGGTCCGGCCGCGCCATGGTGCTCAGCCTCTCCCCCGGACCCACCGCGCTCGACCACGCAGCGGAGGTCGGCGGGCTCTCCAACATGTGGCGCATCTCCGACGACTTCTGGGACTACTGGGTCACTGAACACCCCGACAAGACGTACCCCAAGAGCCTCTCCGCCCAGTTCGCCACGGCCGCCTCCTGGGCGCCGTACGCCAAGCCCGGCAACTGGCCCGATGCGGACATGCTCCCCCTCGGCCACCTGGGACCGCATCCCGGCGAAGGGCGCGAGCGCAACACCCGCTTCACCGCGGACGAGCAGCACACGCTGCTTACCCTCTGGTCCATGGCCCGCTCGCCGCTTGTGCTCGGCGCAAACCTTACGCTACTCGACGACGCGACCCGCGCCTTGATCACCAACCGCGACGTCCTCGCCGTCGACCAGACCGCTACCGCCAGCCGCGAAGCCCTCCACTCGGGCGGCGTGATCGCCTGGACCGCAGACCTGCCCGCGAACTTCCCCGGCGGCTACACAACCGCCCTCGCCCTGTTCAATACCGGCGATTCCGCCGTCACCGTGAACTCAAGCTTCGAGGCCTACAACCTCCCCGTCCAGACCTACACCGCACGCGACGCCTGGACGGGCAAATCCCTCGGCAAGCTCAAATCGGTCGAGAACCTCTCGCTCGCACCCCACGCCTCCACCCTCTGGCTCCTCCACCGCTAACTCCCAACCCGCCCACACCCACACCCACACCCACGCCCACGCTCACGCCCACGCTCACGCTCACGCTCACGCCAGGAGAATCCGCGCACCCAGGCGTGCGTCTAATCTAGTGACATCGAGGCGCGCCGC
This sequence comes from Acidobacteriota bacterium, assembly GCA_030776065.1. Classification (GTDB taxonomy): domain Bacteria; phylum Acidobacteriota; class Terriglobia; order Terriglobales; family Acidobacteriaceae; genus Edaphobacter. The sequence goes on along the minus strand of JALYIA010000083.1, from coordinate 8,942 downwards.
TCACCCGTGCGGCAACCGAAGCCCGCTCCGAGCCGCCTCCGAGGGAGACACAACCGCAATGCCACTCATGAAGACCGCAAACCCCGCACTCAACGACAAAACGTTCCGCCCCGCAGGCGCCATCTACGGCGGGTACTCCGGCGCAGCCGAACGCATGACCCTCTCCGGCACGGTCAACAAGACCGGCGTGCTGCTCCTGCTGGCCGCCGCCTCCGCCTGCTGGACCTGGTACCGCTTCCTCAACTCGCACGACGTCGCCTCCGTCGGCCCGCTGATGATGCTCGGGCTCTTCGGCGGCCTCATCGCCGCCATGGTCACCATCTTCAAGCCCACCGCCGCGCCCTTCACCGCGCCGGTCTACGCCCTGCTCGAAGGCCTCGCCCTCGGCGGCATCTCCGCCACCTTCGAGCTCCGCTACCCCGGCCTGCCGATGCAGGCCGTCGGCCTCACCATGGGCACCCTCGCCGTCATGCTGCTGGCCTACCGCTCCGGCCTAATCAAGGTGAACGACAAGATGCGCCTCGGCATCGTCGCCGCCACCGGAGGCATCGCCGTCTTCTATCTGTTGGAGATGGTTCTCGGCTTCTTCGGCATGCACTTCAACACCATCAACGGCAGCGGACCCATCGGCATCGGCTTCTCGCTCGTCATCGTCGCCGTCGCCGCCCTCAACCTCGTGCTCGACTTCGACTTCATCGAAAAAGGCGTCCAGTTCGGCGCACCCAAATACATGGAGTGGTACGGCGCCTTCTCCATCATGGTCACCCTCGTCTGGCTCTACCTGGAGATGCTCCGCCTGCTATCCAAGCTCCAGCGCCGCAACTAACCCAACAGAACGTATCCGCCACAACAACGTATCCGCCACAACCGAAGGGCCGGAGATCACCGCGAGACTATCGGCCTCGCTCACCGTGGAACCCCCCGGTCCTCCTCTGTGTTCTCTCCGTTCTTAACTCCCTGTGCTCTGTGATTCGCTCTTTCCTCATGCCCGAACACGCTCAACACAAATTCGATTGACACCCCGGGGGGGGTGAGCACCTCCAACCACACTGATACCCTGAACCCTTGGCAAACATCCTCATCACCGGCGCCGCGGGATTCATCGGCTCGCACCTGGCCGAAGCTCTCCTCGGCCGCGGCCACCAGGTCCGCGGCTTCGACAACCTCTCCACCGGCCGCCGCGAAAACCTCCCCGCCGCCCACCGGAACTTCGCGTTTCTCGAAGGCGATCTCCGGGACCCCGCAGCCCTCCGCGCCGCGTGCGACGGAATCGACATCGTCCTGCACCAGGCCGCCCTGCCCTCCGTCCCGCGCTCCATCCAGGACCCCGCCACCAGCCACGCCGTCAACCTGAACGGCACGCAGAACCTCCTCGAAGCGGCCCGCGCCGCCCACGTCCGCCGCGTCATCTACGCCGCATCGAGCTCCGCCTACGGCAATCAGCCCGGCTTCCCCCGCGTGGAAACCATGACGCCCGAGCCGCTCTCGCCGTACGCCGTCCAGAAGCTCGCCGGCGAGCTGTACCTCCACGCCTACCACCGGGTGTACGGACTCGAAACCGTCGCGCTCCGCTACTTCAACATCTTCGGCCCGCGCCAGGACGCCGGGTCGCAGTACGCCGGCGTCATCGCCCGCTGGGCCGCCGACATGCTCCACCCCGACCCCGCGCGTCCGCCCACCCTGTTCGGCGATGGCGAGCAGGGCCGCGACTTCACCTTCGTCGGCAACGTCGTCCGTGCCAATCTGCTGGCCATCGAAGCCCCCGCAACTCGCGTGGCCGGAAGGGTGTTCAACATCGCATGCGGCCAGCGCCACACCTTGAACGAACTGTTCCGCGAACTCGCGCACCGGACCGGCTTCGCCGAGCCGCCGGTCTACGCGCCCGCCCGCGAAGGCGACGTCCGCGACTCCCACGCCGACATCTCTTCCGCGCGCGAGGCATTCGGCTACACCCCCGAGGTCTCGTTCCCCGAAGGCCTCACCCAAACGGTCGCCTGGTACCGCAGCACCACGCTGGAGAGTAAGTGACCCTCGAAGACTGGATCGCCCGTGTCGAGCAGCGCCACTCCCGCATCGGCATCCTTGGCCTCGGCTACGTCGGGCTACCGCTTGCGCTCGAGTTCTCCCGCTCCGGCTTCCCGGTCCTCGGCTTCGACATCGACGCCGCAAAGGTGGACCGGCTCCGTCGCGCGGAGAGCTACATCGTCCGCATTCCGCCCGCAGAGATCGCGGCGGCTCTCGCGCAGGGCTTCACTGCCACCAGCGACTTCGCCCGCATCGCCGAGCTCGACGCCGTTCTGATCTGCGTCCCTACACCGCTCCAGGACCACGGCCACATCCCCGACATGAGCTATGTGGAGGGCACCATGGCCGCCATCGCGCCGCACCTCCGCGCCGGCCAGCTCGTCGTTCTCGAAAGCACCACCTACCCGGGCACCACGGAAGAGCTCGTCGTCACCGCGATCGAGCTTCACGGCCACACAGTCCTGCGCAACGAATCCGGACCCGATACCCCGCCGGACCTCCCCGGCATCCTTGTAGCGTTCTCCCCCGAACGCGAAGACCCGGGCAACAGCGTCGTCCCGCGCCGCGAGATCCCCAAGGTGATCGGCGGGATCGACCGGCGAGCCACCGCGGCAGCCTGCGCCCTCTACGGCGCGGTCTTCCATCAGACGGTTCCGGTCAGCTCACCGGCGGCAGCGGAGATGACCAAACTCCTCGAAAACATCTACCGCAACGTCAACATCGCGCTCGTCAACGAGATGAAGCAGCTTGTCACCCATCTGGGCGTGGACATCTGGGAGGTGATCGAAGCGGCCCGCACCAAGCCGTTCGGCTTCCAGGCCTTCTACCCCGGGCCGGGCGTGGGCGGCCACTGCATCCCGGTCGACCCCTTCTACCTCAGCTGGAAGGCGCAGCAGCTCGGCTTCTCCGCCCGTTTCATCGAGCTCGCGGGCGAGATCAACGAGGCCATGCCACGCCTCGTGGTCGAAGCCATCGAGTCCGCGCTCGCCCGCTCCGCAGACCCGAAGCCTCTGGCCGGAGCCGCGATCCTCATCCTCGGCGTCGCCTACAAGCGCGACGTCGACGACCTTCGGGAGTCGCCCGCGCTGGTGGTGATCGAGCTGCTTCAGCGCGCCGGAGCCCAGGTCGAGTACAACGACCCCTTCTTCCCGGAGGTCGGGCGAGGACGCCACTACCGCCTCCATATGCGCTCCACGCCGCTCACGGAGATACCCCGTTTCGACTGCGTGGCGATCCTTACCGATCACTCCATCTACAACTACAAGTCCATTGTTGACGCCGCAAAGCTGGTGGTAGATTCGAGAAACGCAACGCGAGGACTCGATTCCACCAAGATCGTGCGCTGCTAGCCGGCCAGATCGTTCGGTGCCGGCAACCAGGTCGCCCGGCTGCGAGACGAGGCACGGGAGCGGCCCGCACTCGGGAGCTGGAGAGAGGCAGCCGCGGCGCTTTCTACGAGGGGGCGCAGCGGTTTCCGCAAACGCAGCGCGGCGCTTTCTGAAGCCCGCCCTGCACCGCGCCGATAGACACGGAAGAGGACTCCGGGCACCAACCGCCGAGCCACACCCGGACCCACCCTCACGACTCAACCAGTGTGACTCCAAAGGCCCGCTTGCCCCCCTCCCCCACGTTACGCCACGGCCACGGCGCAGATCGATGCCGCCATCCCGACCCGCCCGGCCGGAACCTCCCCGGTGCCCCCCGGCGTCGCTCGTGGGGCACGCTGCCGGTCGTCGTCGGCCTCCTCATGCTGGCCGCGTGCAGCATGCAGGCGCAGAGGCCGGAGACGGAGCGGTTCCTTGCAGGCCGCACCACCCCCGACGGCAGCACGGGCGCGGCAGCCGCGCTGGCCGAAGCCCGCCAGGCTCACCTCGATCTGCTGAGGGCAGGCAATACCCTGCGCCCGGAGCAGGCCCATCCGCACCTGACCCCGCTCTCTACGCCATGGACACCGCTCGGACCCAACCAGGTCACCACACCGCGCTACGGTCCGGTCACGGGACGTGTGACCTCGATCGCGATCGACCCCGGGGACCCGACCGGCAACACCGTCTTCCTCGGCACCACGGGCGGCGGTATCTGGAAGTCCACCAACGCGGCAGGCGCCGCTGCCAACGTCAGCTTTACGCCGCTCACCGACACGCTTCCCGTCTTCTCGGGCAACAGCGGCACCACCGCCATCCCATCGTTGAGCATTGGCGCGGTCAGCCTCTTCAACGGAGTTCTGCTTGCGGGTACGGGCGACCCCAACGACGCGCTCGACTCCTACTACGGCGAAGGCATTCTCCGGTCGACCGACGGCGGCCTCACCTGGACCCTGAACCGGCGCTCGCTGGACGGCGTCGCGGGCAACCACACGTTCGTCGGGCTCGGCGTCGCGGGCTTCGCATGGAGCACCCTGACGCCGAACCTGGTGGTCGCCGCGCTCTCCCAGTCGCTTGAGGGCTCGCTGAACAACGCGGCAAGCAGCGCCAACTCCGTGATGGGGCTCTTCTTCTCGACGGACGCGGGCGTCACCTGGCAGATGGCCACGATCCAGGACGGCACCCAGGTCGTCCAGCGGCCTCTGCCCGCGGGCGGCAACCTGGGCGGGAATGCGGTCACCTCGGTCGTGTGGAATGCGCTTCGCGGCCGGTTCTATGCCGCTGTGCGGTTCCACGGCTACTACGAGAGCGCGGACGGAGCCACGTGGACCCGCCTGGCCCACCAGCCCGGCACTGGCCTTACCTCTGCCGCCTGCCCCACGAATCCCGGCGGCACAGGCGCCACCACGTGTCCCATCTTCCGCGGAGCCCTCGCCGTCCAGCCCGTCACGGGCGACACCTTCGCTTTGACCGTGGACGGCAACAACCTCGACCAGGGTCTCTGGCGGGACGTCTGCGCGAGCCCGGGCAACGGAGCGCCGTGCCCCACGACAGCGATCACCTTCGGCACGCGGCTGCCGACCACGCCGCTCGAGGCCTCCGCTACCAGCGCGGTCGTCACACAGGGGGACTACAACCTGACCCTGGCTGCCGTACCGACCGGCGCCGGCAGCTCCGCCGACACGCTGCTCTTTGCGGGGACGGTGGACCTGTTCCGCTGCACGGTGGCCGGGGGATGCACGCTCCGCAACACCACCAACGCGCTGAACGGCTGCTCGGCTCCGGCGATGGTCGCGCCCGCCCAGCACGCCCTCGCGGCGCTTCCCGGCGCGGGCGGCGGCGCGCCGCTTGTGTTTATCGGCAACGACGGCGGCCTCTGGCGGTCTGTGGACGGCGTGAACCAGCAGGCGACGCCCTGCTCCGCAGACGACGCGACCCACTTCCAGAACCTGAACCCCGGTCTCGGCTCGCTGGCCGAGATCGTCTCCTTCGCCCAGCACCCCACCGACCCCGCGACGCTGCTCGCCGGGCTGGGGCCGAACGGCACTGCCGCCACCGTCTCCGCGCCCACGGCCCCGGCCTGGGCGCAGCTCTCCGCAGGCCAGGGAGGCACGGTCGCGATCGACCCCGTGAACCCCGCCAACTGGTACCTCTCCATGCAGGCCGGCGTCAGCATCCGCGCGTGCACCAGCGGCTCCGCCTGCACCGCGGCCGACTTCACCGGCGCGCCGACGCTGGGCTACGGGCAGGTGGCCAACGACGCCTCGCTGATCACACCGCCCTTTCTCCTCGACCCCGGCCTTACGACCGGCGTCCTGATCGGCACCTGCCGGGTGTGGCGCGGACCCGCACAGGACGCCACCTCGTGGCCCGGCGTCAACGCCCTCTCCAACCTCTTCAGCGGCTCGCAGAGCACCGCGTGCTCGGGGTCGTCGAACGGCTTCGTCCGGTCGCTCGCCGCGGGCGGCCCGGCCAGCGGCTCGGTCTCGGCCCAGCACGCGGGCTCCTCGGTGCTTTATGCGGGATTCGCCGGCACGCAGGACGGAGGAGGCGTGGCGGCGGGCGGGCACATCTTCTCGACGGCCTCGGCCAACACCGCCTCCAGCTCCACCGTTTGGACGGACATCGCGCGCAACCCGGTCACCAACGATGCCGCGGGCGTCTTCAATCCCGGAGGCTTCGACATCTCCTCCCTGACGGCCGACCCCCACGACCCCACCGGCGCCACCCTCTATGCGACGGTCATGGGCTTCACCGGCAACGGGATCAACGTCCCCCACGTGTATGGCTCGACCGACGGCGGCGCGCACTGGACCAACCTCTCCGCCAACCTGCCCAACGCGCCTGCCAGCAAGCTGGTGATCGACCCGAACGACGCCAACACCGTCTACGTGGCGATGGATACGGGCATCTACGTTACGTCGTCCGTCACCTCGTGCCCCTCGGCCAACTGCTGGAGCATCTACGGCACCGCCCTGCCGAACGCCCCGGTCGTCGACCTGCAGGCCGCGCCCGCGATGCCGACCGGGGACGGCCGCCTGGGCATGCTCCGCGCCGCCACCTACGGACGCGGCATCTGGTCGATCCCGCTGCTGAACGCCGTTGCCCCGCTCGTACCCGCGATGACGGTGACCCCCGGTACGCTCACCTTTGCCAGCCAGGCCGTCTCGTCCGCGTCGCCGTCCCAGACCGTCACGGTGTCGAACACCGGCTCCGCCGCGCTTACGCTGTCGCGCATCGCCCTCACCGGCGACTTCGCCCAGACCACGGGCCAGACGGGCCAGAGCTCCGCCTGCACCACGGGGAGTCCCATCGCACCGGGCCTCTCCTGCACCATCGCCGTCGTGTTTCTGCCCACAGCGGTCGGAGCCCGCACTGGGGTGCTGACCATCTTCGGCAACGTCGCCGGCGGACAGGCGACCGTCCAGCTCTCCGGCACAGGAGTGGCCGCGGCGGCCGTCGTCCTCAACCCCATCCTCGTCACCTTTCCCTCCACCAACGTGGGGGCCAGCAGCGCGGCGCAGAACATCACGGTCTCGAACACGGGCGGCGTCTCCGCCACGCTCGGCACCCCGGCACTTACCGGCGACTTCGCCTTCACCGCGAACACCTGCGGCGCCTCGCTGGCCGCGGGCACCGGCTGCACCCTCGCGGTCGTATTCAAGCCGACAGCCTCCGGCACACGCACCGGCACACTCACCATCTCGGGTAGCGCGGGCACGCAGACCGCAGCGCTCTCTGGGATCGGGACGCTGCCTGCCACCGATACCCTCTCCCCCGCCTCGCTCACCTTCGGGCAGCTGCAGCTCACCACCGCGAGCCCCACGCAGTCCGTCACCCTGGCCAACGCCGGCGACCTCCCCCTCCAGCTCATCGCCGCATCCATCACCTCGGGCGACTTCACCGTCACCAACGCGTGCGGCAACTCGCTGAACGGCCACTCGAGCTGCACCCTCCAGGTCGCGTTCGTCCCCCGCTCTGTGGGGGTGCAGACCGGCACCCTCACGGTCTCCGACCAGTACCGTACCCAGACCGTCACGCTCACCGGCACCGGGGTCGCGCCGCCGGGTGTCTCTCTCTCGCCCACCGGCACGCTCGACTTCGGCGCGATCGGGCTCGGCGCCACCTCCTCTGCCCAGACCGTCACCCTGACCAACAACGGCGGCCTTCCGCTCTCCATCCAGTCGATCGCGTTGGCGGGAGACTTCGCCGTGTCAGCCGGCGGCAACACCTGCGGCGGGACGCTCTCCCCGGGCTCCGCCTGCACTCTGCAGGTGGTCTTTACCCCGACGGCGGGAGGGCTCCGCAGCGGCACTCTCACGGTGAACAGCAACGCGGCCGGGTCGCCCCACACCCTCACGCTCACCGGCACCGGCATCGACTTTACCCTGGCCCCGAACGGCCCGGCCAGCTTCACCATCACGGCAGGACAGCAGGCCGTCTACCCGCTGCTGCTCTCCTCCGCTGCGGGCGTCCCCGGCTCGGTGACCTTCACCTGCGCGTCGATCCCGGCGCACGCGACCTGCACCGTGAACCCCGCGACGGCCGCGCTCGGCGGCGCCACCAACATCATCGTCACGGTGGCAACTTCGGTCGCCGGAGCCAGCCTGCGGCTCCCGTTCAACCTCCCTCTGGAGGCCGCGCCCATCGCCTTGGCGCTGCTGCTTCCGCTCGGCCTTGGCTCCTCTGCCCGCCGCCGGCTCCGCGCCCTGCGCGGCAGACATCTGGCCTGTGCCGCTACGCTCTGCTGCCTGCTCGTGTTCGCGGGATGCTCCGCCACCCGGCTGATCCCGGCCAGCGGCACGGGAGGCTCAGGTGGCGGCGGCGGCTCCACTCCCACCCCCACGCCCGCGGGAACCTACACCCTCACGGTCACAGGAACCAGCGCGGGGCTTACCCGGACCGTGAACCTCTCGCTTACCGTGCAGTAGCCGGGCCGCAAGTCCGTGCAGCAGGTGGGCAGTAGTTTGTCGCTTAATTTTTGGGCCAGTTCGTGCCGCAGTTCGTGGGTAGTGCGGCCAGCAGTCCGCCGGTAGTGCGTGCAGTAATCCACCCGGCAGTTCGCCCGGCTCAGGCCGCATCCCCCGCCACCACCCCGGAAGACCACGCCCACTGGAAGTTGTACCCGCCCAGCCAGCCCGTCACATCCACCACCTCGCCGATGAAGTACAGCCCCGGAACACGCCGGGCCTCCATCGTGCGCGGGTCCAGCTCCGCCGTCGCGATCCCGCCCGCAGTCACCTCCGCCTTGGCGAACCCCTCGGTCCCGGCCGGCACCACGCGCCAGGCATGCAGGCCGCGCTCGAGCTCCGCCAGCGCCGCGTTCGACAGGTTGCGCGCCTCGCCCTCCGGAGCGCTTGCCCGAAGCCAACGCTCCGCCAGCCGCCCGGGCAGCACCGCCCGCACCGCCTCCCGCACCGCCGCCGTATCTCTTCGCCCCACCGGTCCGCCGAGCCCGGCGAGCACCGCGCGCCCGGGCGCAAGGTCGAACTCCACCGCCGCCCCGGGGCTCCAATACGACGACACCTGCAGCACCGCCGGCCCGCTCAGCCC
>JALYIA010000082.1 GCA_030776065.1 Acidobacteriota bacterium | reverse complement strand
TGTAGATGATGCAGTCCAGGCCGAAGAGCGCGCAGACGGTGGCGGTGGCGACTCCGTGCTGGCCGGCGCCGGTTTCGGCGATGATGCGCTGCTTGCCCATGCGGCGGGCGAGCAGGGCCTGGCCGAGGGCGTTGTTGATCTTGTGGGCTCCGGTGTGGAGGAGGTCTTCGCGCTTGAGGAAGATGCGCGCCCCGCCGAGGGTCTCAGACAGGCGTTTGGCGAAGTAGAGCGGGGTGGGCCGGCCGCAGTAGTCCTTCAGCAGGGCGTTGAGCTCGGTGTGGAAGGCGGGGTCGGCCTGGGCCTCGGCGTAGGCGGCTTCGAGCTCTTCGAGCGCAGCGACCAGCGTCTCGGGCACGTAGCGGCCGCCGTAGATGCCAAAGCGTCCGGCGCGTGCGGTGACGGGAGAGGTGGCTGGCGATACAAGACCCGCGGTGACGCCCATGGTGCTTCCTCCGGTGGTGCAGTACGCAAAGCGAAAGCCGCGACTCGTTTGGGGTCGCGGCTCGTTGGGATTTCGAATCAACTGAACTTTTCCGGTCGTGCTCTCGTGTGCCGGTATCGCCTGTAAGCGATCTGAATTTCAGAGGATGCTAGTCCGCCGAGCCCGCTACTGTTCGCCAGTAGCGGAAGGTAAAGTGAAGTCGGCTGAAGCGGATACTCATCCTGAGGGTACGATATACCGGCTGCGGGGGAGGGTGCAACCCTTTTGGGAGTGAGCGAGGTGCGGCGTCAAAGGGTGAAGGGCGCGGCGGCGCTGGGGTGAGGGTATGCTGGAGTCTCCAAAACTATCCGGTTCGATGGAGATACGCATGCCCCGTACCCGCTTCGCTGTTGGGCGTTCCGCTTCCGCTCTGCGCTGTGCGCTCTGCGCTGCCTTGCTGACGGGTGCCGCCGCTGGACAGAGGCCGGCGCACGTGGCGGGCGCAACGCCGGAGCAGCGGGCGAGCCGTGCTCTGGAACAGGCGCGCACGTCGCGGTCGGCGGCGCTTGAGCTTGAGGCGTTTCTGCGGGCGATGCCGAAGGGCGCGGACCTCCACATGCACCTTTCGGGGGCAATCTACGCAGAGACGTTTCTGAAGGATGCCGCGGCCGATCACCTGTGTGTGGACCCGAAGGGTCTGCGGCTGGTGAAGCCGACGGGCTCGGGTGCGGATGCGTGTCCCTCCGGCGATGTGCCTGCCGCGGGCGTCACAAAGACGCAGGGGCTGTACGATGCGCTGGTCGATTCGTTCTCGATGCGGTCGTTTGTGCCCTCGGCGGGCGTGAGCGGGCATGACCAGTTCTTTGCGACGTTTGAACGCTTCGGCGGCATCGACAAGGCGCATACGGGCGAGTGGCTGGACGAGGTGGCGACACGGGCCGCGGCGCAGAACGAGCAGTATCTCGAGGTGATGATCACGCCGAGCTTTGGGGAGCTTGCGCCGTTGTGGATGCGCCTGGGCTGGCCTGCGACGCGCGGCGGAGCGTCGTCCGCGGAGGTGCACGGAGATGTGACGGGTGCCTCGCCGACGGAGCTTGAGGCGCTGCGCGGGCAGCTGCTGGCGGGCGGGCTGCGGGACGAGGTGGCGCGGGATGCGCAGGAGATCGACGAGGCGCTGGCGACGCGCGATCGGATCGAGCACTGCGGTCAGCCGGGTGCGGGTCCCGGGTGCCGTGTGACGATTCGGTTCCTGTATCAAATTTTGCGGGCGTTTTCGCCACAGCAGGTGTTTGCGCAGACGCTGCTTGGCTTTGAGACGGCACTGGCCGACCCGAACGTGGTGGGGCTGAACTTCGTGCAGCCGGAGGACGCGTACATGGCGATGAGCGAGTACACCCGTCAGATGCACATGCTGGACTATCTGCATGGCGTGTACCCGCACGTCCACGTGTCCCTGCATGCGGGCGAGGTCGCGCCGGGTCTGGTGCCGCCGGAGGGCCTGCGGTTCCATATCCGCGAGGCGGTGGAGCTTGGCCATGCGGAGCGCATCGGGCATGGGGTAGACGTGATGCACGAAGACGACCCGCGGGGCCTGCTGCGGGAGCTGCGGGAGCGCCACGTGTCGATCGAGATCAACCTGACTTCGAACGACGTGATCCTCGGGGTGGTGCCGCCGTACCATCCGCTGCCGTCGTACCGCGCGGCGGGTGTGCCGGTGTCGCTGAACACGGACGACGAAGGGGTCTCTCGCATCGATCTGACGAACGAGTATGTGCGCGCGGCGCGGGAGTACGGGCTGGGCTATGCGGACTTGAAGGGGATGGCGCGGACCTCGCTCGAACACAGCTTTCTGCCGGGGGAGAGCCTGTGGGCCAGGCCGGACGAGTTCACGGGGATCAAGCCCGTGTGCGCGAAGCAGACGCCGGGCTCGCCGGTGCCGACTGCCGACTGCCTTGCCTTGCTCAAGGCGAGCCAGCGTGCGGCGCAGCAGTGGGAGCTCGAGCGCCGGTTTGCGGCCTTCGAGGCGAGCTTCCGATGAGACGCGGACGTCGATTCGCACCAGTGTGCGATGCTCTTGAGGGAATAGCCTGCCTATGAAGAATGCGCTGATGACGCTGCTGCAGTTCGTGGTGTTTGTGCTGACGTTTGCGGGGGGCAGCTTCCTGGCGCCCATGCATCTGCGGCAGGTGCTTGCCGTGACCGGGGAGGGGACACGGGTCTTCGTCTGGGACGGCGTGGTCCTGATGACGCTGGTGTGCGTGCTGATCCTGCTGATCGAACAGGTTCGCGGGCATCTCCGCACGGCCGGGCGATGGACCGTGGCGGCGTATGTTCTGGCTGCGGGTGCGGGCCTGGCGCTGAAGCTTGGATTTATGACCTTGTAACGGGAGCGCGTGTGATGCCGGGCGAACCCTCCGAGTTCGAGTTCTTCTGCCGCGTTGCCGAGGCGCAGCGGCGGCTGGATGCGGGGTACGCGCATCTGCCGCCCTCGCCCGAGCCCGTGCTGAACGGGGCTGCTGCGGCGATCCTGGCGGAGGCCGCCGAGCGGATGCACGACAACTACCCGTATGCACATCCACTGTATGCGGGGCAGATGCTGAAACCGCCGCATCCGATCGCGCGCGCCGCGTACACGTTGGCGATGTCGGTGAATCCGAACAATCACGCGCTCGACGGAGGCAGGGCCAGCTCCGCGATGGAGCACGAGGCGGTGGCCGAGCTGGCGAGGATGTTCGGCTGGGTGGGCGGCCCGGAGCGAAGGACGCCGTATCTGGGACACCTTTCGAGCTCGGGTACGTTTGCCAACCTGGAGGCGCTCTGGGTGGCGGACCAGGTGGCTCCGGGGGGGATGGTGGTGGCGTCCGACCAGGCGCACTACACGCATCCGCGGATCTGCTCTGTGCTTGGGCTGCCGTTTCGCACGATCGCGAGTGACGCTTCGGGTCGGATGGACATGGCGGCGCTCGAGCGAACGCTGGATGCGGAGCCGGTGGGTACGGTGGTGGCCACGCTGGGGACGACGGCGGTGGGCGCGGTCGATCCGCTGCACGCAATCCTGCGGCTGCAGTCGCGGTACGGCTTTCGGGTGCATGTGGACGCGGCGTACGGCGGGTTTTTCATGCTGGCGCGCACGTTGGAGGGTGAGTCGCGCGCTGCGTATGATTCGGTTGGCGGCGCGGATTCGCTGGTGGTGGATCCACACAAGCATGGCCTGCAGCCGTATGGGTGCGGTGCGGTGTTGTTTCGAGATGCGGGGGTGGGGCGCTTCTACAGGCACGACTCGCCGTACACGTACTTTTCGTCGAAGGAGCTGCACCTGGGCGAGGTGTCGCTGGAGTGCTCGCGTGCGGGAGCCGCGGCGGTGGCGCTGTGGGCGACGCAGCGCCTGCTGCCGTACACGGTGGGGGGCGAGTTTGCTGTGGGCCTCGAGAGCTGCCGGGAGGCGGCTCTGGCGCTGCACGCGCGGCTGGCCGGCGATGCGCGGTTTGTGCTTCCTCTGGCGCCGCCGCAGCTGGATATTGTGTTCTGGGCGGTGCGGGGAGAGGGGGTTGGGGAGTCGTCGCGCCGGGCGCAGGCGATCTTCGACGAGTCGGCCCGGCGGGATCTGCACCTGGCGCTGGCGCGGCTGCCGGTGCGCTTCTTTCCCGCGGGACTATGGGCGGACGCTGCGGAGGAGGGCGGCCGTGGCGAGTCGTCGGTTACGTGTCTGCGGTCGGTTCAGATGAAGCCCGAGCATCTTGCGTGGGGGATGGAGATCTGGGCGCGGCTGGACGCGGCGGCGACGGCGGCGCTGCACTTTCCGCCACACGCTGCAGGATGAAATCCGCCAAAGGTTGCAACGCGGGCGGGCGGCCGGGAGGGCGCCTTGGTACACTGACGGTTACGTACCTCAGGCTATCGGGGCGCAGCAAGGGCACCGGGTGCAGCGGATGGATGCGCTGTGTGGAAGCAAGATTCCGGTATGTCTCCTCTGCGCTCGCACCGCACTCTGACACAAAGGATGTTCCCCAGGCATGAACCAGTCCAACGTTGTCTCCGCCAGCGCGGAAAGCCTCGATCTTCCCGCTCGGCGAATCGCGTATTTCTCGATGGAGATCGCGCTCTCCCCTGCTCTCCCTACGTACTCCGGCGGTCTGGGCATGCTGGCGGGCGATACCCTGCGTTCAGCCGCGGATACGGGCGCGCCGATGGTTGCGGTGTCCCTGGTCCATCGCAAAGGATATTTTCGCCAGCACCTGGACGCTCTAGGCCAGCAGACGGAGTCCGACGTGCCATGGTCGCCGGAGACGACGCTGCCGGCGGCGGGCGCCGTCGTTTCGGTCGCGATGCAGGGCCGGAGGGTGCAGGTGTGTGCGTGGCGGTTCGATGTGGTGGGCGTGTCGGGCCACATCATTCCGGTGTTTCTGCTGGATACCGATCTTGAGGGCAACGACCGCTACGACCGCGAGCTCACGGACCACCTGTATGGCGGTGACACGTACTACCGCCTGTGCCAGGAGACGGTGCTTGGCATCGGCGGCAAAGCGATGCTGCAGGCGCTGGGCATCCGGCCGGAGGTCCACCACATGAACGAAGGCCACGCCGCGCTGCTCTCGCTTGGCTTGCTGGAAGAGCGTCTGGGCAGCCAGCCGCTCGACTCGGCGACGGAGGCGGATGTGCAGGCTGTAGCCCGGCAGTGCGTCTTCACAACCCATACCCCGGTGCCTGCGGGGCATGACCAGTTCGGGCTGGACCAGATGTACACGGTGCTGGGGCGCGAGCGCGGCGCCACGATCGAACGGTTTGGCGCGCTGCACAACGCGCTGCTGAACATGACGTACCTCGCGCTCCGCTTCTCGCGCTACGTGAACGGGGTGGCGATGATGCACGGCAAGGTCTCGCAGCAGATGTTTCCCGGTTACCCGGTGCATGCGATCACCAACGGCGTGCATGCTGCGACGTGGCTCTCAGGGCCGATGCAGGCCCTGCTGGACAAGGAGATTCCGGAGTGGCGGCACGACAACCAGTACTTCCGCTCGATCTACGGCATGGAGCCGGCGAAGATCGCCAACTGCCACTCGGAGACCAAGCAGCGCCTGCTGGCCGAGGTGGGGCGGCGCACGGGCCGGCAGTTCAACCCGAAGATTCTTACACTGGGGTTTGCGCGCCGGGTGGCGACCTACAAGCGGGCGAGCCTGCTCTTCCACGATCCGCGGCGGCTCTCGAAGATCGCCAAGAAGATCGGCGGGCTGCAGATTCTGTACGGCGGCAAGGCGCACCCGGCGGATGTGGCGGGCAAGGGCCTGATCAAGGATGTGTTCGCGGCGGCCGCATCGCTCGAGGCGTCCGGCGTGCACATCGTCTACCTGGAGAACTACGACTGGGAGCTTGGAGCCATGCTGACGCAGGGCGTCGATGTGTGGGTGAACACCCCGCGGCGGCCGTATGAGGCATCCGGCACGTCGGGCATGAAGGCCGCGCTGAATGGCGTGCCTTCGCTCTCTGTGCTGGATGGCTGGTGGATCGAGGGCTGTGCCGAGAATGTGACGGGCTGGGCGATCGACGATGCCGAGGACGAGGATACTGAGGCTGCGGGCCTGTATGACAAGCTGGAGAATTCGGTTGCGCCGCTCTATGCCCGGCCGAGCGCGTGGGCGCGGATGCAGCAGCACTGCATCGGAATGAACGGCACGTTCTTCAACACGCACCGCATGCTGGGGCAGTACTTCAACAACGCGTACTTCCCCCAGATGCCGGCGGAAGAGGCGATCCCGGTTGCGGCGGACCTGGCGGCATCTTCCAAGGCGCGGGTGGCGTCTGCCAAGGCCGGTGACGCCGTCCTGGTGTAACTGCCGGGCTTGGCGTGGGCGGAGGGTTCGCGCCTGCAGCCTGCAGACCTCCGCCGGGGCTTCTGTAAACTGGAGCGATGAGCCAGGAGATTGTGCTGATCGTGTTCCAGGTGCTGGTGCTCGTACTGGCGTTCAGCGTGCATGAGAGCGCGCACGCCTACGTGGCGATGCGGCTGGGGGATGCGACGGCCTATATGCTTGGCCGGGTCAGCCTGAATCCGCTGCGCCACCTGGATCCTCTGGGGTCGGTGGTTGTGCCGCTGCTCTCGCTGGTGTACGGCGGGTGGCTGATCGGCTGGGCGAAGCCGTGCCCGGTCACGCTGCGGAACTTCAAGAACATCCGCCGGGACGACATTTTGACGTCGCTTGCCGGGCCGGCGAGCAACCTGCTGATGGCGCTGGCGGCGCTTGTTCTGCTGATCGTCTTCAAGCATGCGGCGCCCGGCGGAGGGCTCACCCTGCAAGCTGCGATGCTGACGCAGCAGCATGTGGCTCTGGATCTTACGGCTCTGCCGCTGTTTCCCCTGGCGATGCTGCTGTACTACGGGGTGACGATCAACCTGCTGCTGTTTATCTTCAACCTGATTCCGATTCCTCCACTCGACGGCAGCCATGTGCTGCGGAACTTTCTGCCGTATGGGATGGAGCAGGCGTACATGCGGATCGGTGGCTGGGGCTTGATGCTGCTGTTTCTGTTTGGCGGCGGGGTGATCTCCCGGTTCTTCTATTTTCCGCTGCTGAATCTGTTCGATGGGCTGCTGCGCTCTGTCTGAGGACGGCGAGCAGCCGGTGCGACTCTCCACATGGGAAGGCAGACAACAACGTGACAAAGACGCCAAGGCGCGTATTGAGCGGCATGCGGCCGACGGGAAGGCTGCACCTGGGCAACTACATGGGTGCGCTCTACAACTGGGTGAAGCTGCAGAACGAGACCGGGGAGGACAACACGCCCGCCTACGAGTGCTTCTTCTTCATCGCGGACTTCCACGCACTGACCACCGATTACGCGGACACAGCCGGGCTGGGGCAGAACATCCTCGATGTGGCGCTTGATTTTCTGGCTGCTGGGCTCCATCCCGCTCGCTCGACGATCTTCCGCCAGAAGGATGTGCCGGCGCACTTCGCGCTCAACGATCTGCTGGCAATGATCACGCCGCTGAGCTGGCTTGAACGCGTGCCCACCTACAAGGACCAGCAGGAGCAGTTGAAGGAGAAGGACCTGGCTACGTTTGGGTTTCTGGGTTATCCGCTGCTGCAGTCCGCGGACATCCTGATCTACCGGGCGGAGTTCGTGCCTGTGGGGCAGGACCAGGCCGCGCACGTGGAGATCACGCGGGAGATCGCGCGGCGCTTCAACCATCTCTATGGGGGCGCGCACGCGGAGCGCGCGGCGGCAGGGAGGCCGGACGCTGCGGTAGCGAAGTCAGACAAGGAACGGCTTGTCGAACTTGAGCAGCGGAGCGTTGTGCGGGAGATTCTTCCCGAGCCCAGGGTGCTGCTGACGCCCAGCCCCAAGCTGCCGGGGACGGATGGTCGTAAGATGTCCAAGAGCTACGGGAACACCATTCTGCTGAGCGATCCCGAGGCCGAGATCCGGGGCAAGCTGAAGACGATGGTGACGGACCCGGCGCGGGTGCGGCGGACGGACCCGGGCAATCCCGAGGTGTGCCCGGTGTTTGATCTCCACCGGGTGTTCTCGGCTGCGGAGGTGCAGGCGGAGGCGGCCGAGGGCTGCCGAACAGCGGGGATCGGGTGCATTCAATGCAAGGGGTGGCTGGCGGACGGCGTGGTCCGGCACCTGGCGCCGATCCAGGAGCGGAGGCGCCACTTCGAGGCTCACCCGGAGGAGGTAAGGGCAATCCTCGACGAGGGGGCCGCACGCGCGCGGGAGACCGCGGGACAGACTCTTGCGCAGGTGTACGCTGCCGTAGGGTTGGAGTAGCCATGGACGAGCCGATCACACCGGGAACCACTCCCCAGCCCGCGGACGTTGCGGCGGAAGACAGCGGCGCTGCGAAGGCGGCGGGCGCGGGCGACGAAGGACTCGCGCCGCCTGAGCCGTTTGCGCTCCCGCCTGAGCCGTTTGCCCTGCGCCCGTCGCCTGCCGAGGCCAAACGGGGGGCGAAAGAGAAGCAGGACGATCCGGGCAAGGCGGAGGCCTCTCAATCGCCGTTCTCCGTCACCGTGAGCCAGGTGTACGACGGCCCGCTCGATCTTCTGCTGGACCTGATCCGGCGCCAGAATATCGACGTCTATGACATCCCTATCGCATTGATTACGGGGCAGTTTCTGGACTACTGCCACCAGCTTCGGCATACGGACGTGGACGCGGCGGGCGAGTTTATCTACATGGCTTCGCTGCTGATTCACATCAAGTCGAAGATGCTGCTTCCGCGGGATCCGTCGGAGGTGACGGGCGGGGACCCGGAGGATCCGCGGCGCGAGCTGGTGGAGCGCCTGCTGGAACACGAGCGCTTCAAGGCCGCTGCGCAGATGCTGATGCAGAAGCAGCAGGTGGAGGAGGCCACGTGGACCAACCCCGGGCTGCGCGGCTTTCTGCGGGAGGCTGCGGCAGTCGACGGCACGGTGCCTGAGCTCGAGCAAGAGATTGCAGCCGACACTGTGGATCTGGTGCGGGTGTTTCAGGAGATTCTGACGCGCATGCGGGAGCGGCCTGTGCTGGACGTGAACGAAGACTCGGTGACGGTGGCGCAAATGATCGACTACGTGAAACGCCGCCTGCTGATGGAAGACAAGCCGGTGAGCCTGAAGCGTCTGCTGCACAGTACACATACGGAACGCGCGCTGATCTGCCTGTTTCTGGGGATGCTGGAGCTGGTGCGCCTCCAGGCCGTTCTGCTGTACCAGCCGCAGCAGCTTGGGGACATCCTGGTGAAGAAGACTCACGGCTTCGACCAGGTCTTCGCGGAGCAGGCCCAGGCGCGGGACGATTGGCGATAGCACTTTAGTTGGATCTTTTGAGCTTGGCGTATCCCCCCGCTGCGGCGAGAATGGGGGTGTCGCCATATCCCTTTCCCGAGACTGCTGGCACCTTATGGACATGTTTACGATGCACATCGAGCATGCAGTTCTGCTGGGTCTGTTTAGCGTTCTGACGCTGGTCAACGCACGCATGCACGAGGGTGTGGGCGGCTCTTTCTGGTTTCCTGGATATACCATCTGCGCGTTTCTGGGCGCTGTGCTGATTGCGTTGCGCGGGCATGGCGTGTCGGAGCCGGTTTCGATCCTCTGGGGGATGACGTCCTTTCACATGGCCTATCTCTGCCTGCATGGCGGGCTGCGGGCGTTCTTTGTGAGGGAGAAGGGCTTCGGAGTGGGTATGGCGGCACAGTGCGGTGTGGTGCTGGTCGCCATCGCGGGCCTGATCGAGTACGGTGTTCTGCAGCCGGATACGGGGCGGAGGCTGGTGTTCTACAGCAGCATCTTCGCGCTGCAGGCGGCGATGATCGCCTCCATGCTGTTTAGCCGCTCGCGCTCCATGCTGCAGCGGCCGGCCCGGGTGATGACGGGCCTGCTGGTGCTGCTGGCGATGAACAATCTGCTGCGAGCGGTGATGACCCTGCGCTTCGGGGCGCCCGGCAATTACCTGAATGGCGGGCTGGGGTTGCAACTCTCACTGCTGGGCACCACGGTCCTGCAGGTCGGGATCATGATCGCATTTGTGTGGATGACGGCGGCCGTGCTGCACGAGCGGCTGGACCGCCTGGCGTCAACCGATCCGCTGACCGGCCTGTTGAACCGGCGGGCGCTTGAGGCCGCGGCGGAGCGGGAGATTGCGCTGAGCCGGCGGCAGCGCAGGCCGCTGACGGCGGTGTTGATCGACCTGGACCGGTTCAAGCAGATCAACGATGCGTACGGGCACAGCTTCGGCGACCTTACCCTGATCGAGGTTGCGCGCTGCATGCAGGACCACATGCGCAAGAGCGACCTGCTGGCGCGTGTGGGCGGAGACGAGTTCGCCGTGCTGCTGCATGACACCAGCCGTGAGGAGGCGATGGAGATCGCCGAACGCCTGCGCGGCTCGCTCGAGGAGTTGGTGGTGATCGAAGGCGAGTGCGAGACCAGGGTGCGGGCAAGCTTCGGGCTGGCCGAGGTTGACGGCTCCATTCTGAACTGGCCGGAACTGGTGACCAAGTGCGACAAGGCCGTGTACCGGGCCAAAGGCGTCGGCGGCAACCTGGCGGCGGCTCACTAGACTAACCCCCGGGATGCGTGCGGCCGGGTGGGGGCGCCGCGTCAGGTGTGGGTGGAAGGTGCGCCGACAATCCCGGACGACAATCCCGGATAAGCCGCCGAGGGGAGGGAGCTCTCGCGCATGGAATGCCGCGGGTTGGTATTCTCTTCTTCGGTATCCATGAGCCTGAAAGCAAAGATCGAAGCAGTCATCTACGCGTCCGAAGAACCGGTCACGCTGTCGCAGCTGGTGGGTCTCCTTGGAGAAGAGGCGCAGGCGGAGTTGGACCGCGTGGACTCCTCCCAGGGGTCGCTGGTGTTGGAGGAGATACAGGCGGCGGGGCCTCCCGTTGCGGAGGCCGACGCTGCTGCGGACGTTGAGGCGTCATCAGACACCGCGCTCGATGAGCCATCCTCCGTCCCTCCGGATGAGCCCTCCGCAACCGGGGACGACGACGGGCCGCACGCGGAGGAGGAGCAGCCAGCCGAATCCGGGCAGGCCGCTGCGGCTCCGGCAGATGGGAACGATATCGGGAACGCTCCGGCGGCTGACGCTGCAACGGCCGCAAGGGCTGAGCGCGTGCGGCTTGCCCGGCTGCGCGCCCACTTCCGCACCGTGCTCGACGCCCTGATCGCGGAGTACGCAGCCGGGGATCGGGGGCTCGAGGTCCGCGAGATCGCGGGCGGCTTCCGCTTCGGCACCAAGCCTGAGTACCACGACGCGGTGCGCGGCTTTGTGCGCTCGCTGAAGCCTCCGCTCAAGCTGACGCTGCAGGCGCTGGAGACCCTCGCTGTGGTTGCGTACAAGCAGCCTGTAACGGGGCCTGAGATCTCCGAGATTCGGGGCGTGGATTCGGGCGGCGTGCTGGGTTCGCTGATCGCGCGCAAGCTGATCACTACCGCCGGGCGCAAACAGGTGATCGGTCGCCCGATTCTGTACAAGACCACAAAGGAGTTCCTGCTGAAGTTCGGATTGAAGGACTTGAACGAGCTTCCCAGCATCGAAGAGTTTGAGCGCATGGCCGGACACATGGCCGAGCAGGAGGAGATTCCGATGCCGGACGCAGCGGACCCAACACCGGATATGGACCGCGCACTGGAGCAGAGTGCAGAGCGCCTGGAACCGGCGCGCGACATACACAGCTCTCAGGCCGACGGTGAGGTAGCGCCCGCCGACAATCTAGAGGGCGCCCCCGCCGACAAGGCCTCGATCGACGGCCGGATCTCGTCGCTGCCTCCGAACTACGCGGCCGCGGACGAGGCGGACGACCCCTCCGCGCAGGAGGCAGAGGTGCAGCGGGAGCAGGGTGGCTGAAGGCGGCAGGCGGCGGGAGGCGCGTCTCTGGTGCGATCCGATCCGCCCAACCCCACGGGACTACACGAAGCAGGCTGAGATTCAGGAGATGTGGCTATGACTATGACCAGTGCGGTGGGGCAGGGCGGTGCGGACGCGGTGGGCACCGACCACGAGGTCGTCTCCACACCCGAGGGCGACAACGAGTATCCGCCGGATGCGCCGATCGGGCCCGTGGCGGGGCTACAGGTCCCAACGGGCAATGCGCCGCTCCCGTACAGCTCGGACGTGCCCAAGACTGAGGGCACGGAGGCGCGCGCCGGCGCAACGAAGGGCGGCGAGCATGACGCGGGCAGCGAGCATACTGCGGACGGCGAGGCGCTCGACACTACCGTCCGCAAGACAGTGGACAAGCTTAGCCTGGGGCAAATCCTCACGTGACGCATGCCAGGAAAGACGGACAACGGCAGATCGCAGTGGGGAGTGCCTTGGGAATGAACGCGCAGGAGATGTTGAAGGTCGCGCTCGATGAGGCGCGCGCCGGGCTGGACGAGGGCGGCATCCCGATCGGCGCGGCGCTGTTCGGCGCGGATGGCGCGCTGGTCGGATCGGGCCACAACCGGCGCGTGCAGGATGGCGATGCCAGCTCGCACGGCGAGACCGACGCGTTTCGGCGCGCCGGCCGCCAGACGAGCTACCGCGACATGACGATGGTGACCACGCTCGCACCGTGCTGGTACTGCTCCGGGCTCATCCGCCAGTTCGGCTTCGGGCGGGTGATCGTGGGGGAGAGCCGGACGTTTCAGGGGGGCATCGACTGGCTGCGCGAGTGCGGCGTGGAGGTGCTGGTTCTCGACTCCGCGGAGTGCCGCGAACTGATCGAGGGCTTTATCCGCGAACACCCCGAGATATGGAACGAAGATATCGGCGTGGTGTAGGCGCAGCGGCGTGGCGGGCCAGCCTCGCACCGGAACCCCGGGCCAAGGGCGTAACAAAGGATCCTCTGTGCCGTACGTGCCGCGCAAGATCGTCGTCGCGCCAGACTCCTTCAAGGAGAGTCTGCCCGCCGCTGCGGTCGCCGCTGCGATCGTCGCCGGCCTTCGCGATGTGTGGCAGGCCACGTGCTGCGTTGCGGTCCCCATGGCGGACGGCGGAGAGGGCACGGTCTCGGCGGTGATGGCCGCCACCGGGGGAACCATTCGGACCGTAACCGTCACCGGCCCGATGGGCAAGCCTGTTCGCGCACGCTTTGGGGTGACGCCGGACGCGCAGACCGCAGTGCTTGAGATGGCGGCAGCGAGCGGCCTGGAGCTGGTGCCGCTGGCCGAACGCAACCCCATGCGCGCGACCAGCTTTGGGACGGGCGAACTGCTGCTGGCGGCGCTCGATGCCGGGGTAAGCCGATGTGTGCTGGGCATCGGCGGTAGCGCAACGGTGGATGGCGGCGCCGGCATGCTCCAGGCTCTGGGCGCACGGCTGCTGGACCGCTCCGGAGCGCCGATCGGGCCGGGTGGCGCGGGTCTTGCGCAGGTTGCGTCGCTGGATCTCACGGACCTCGATACCAGGCTGGCTCGCTGCGCAATCGAGATCGCATGCGACGTCGACAACCCGCTCGTCGGGCCGGAGGGCGCCGCGCGTGCCTTCGCCGCGCAAAAGGGCGCCACGCCCGAGATGATCGTGCAGCTGGAGACCGCGCTTGCGTTCTTTGCGCGGGTGGTCAAAGCGTCCACGGGAGCCGACGTTGCAGCGACACCTGGCGCGGGTGCAGCCGGAGGAGTCGGCGGAGCGCTGCTTGGGTGTCTAGCGGCGCGTCTTCGGCCCGGGCTCGCAACCGTGGCCGAGCTGGTGGGGCTGGACGCCGCTGTGCGGGATGCGGACCTTGTGATCACCGGGGAAGGCCGGATCGACGCGCAGAGTGTGCGTGGCAAGACGCCGGTAGGCGTGGCGGCGTTCGCCCGGCGGTACGGCGTACCCGTGTTTGCGCTTGCCGGCAGTCTCGGGGACGGCTGGGAGCAGGTGCTGGCCCATGGGATCGATGCCGCGTTCCCCATCCTGCCGCGGCCCTGCACGCGCGAAGAGGCCTTTGCGGAGACCGCCATCAATCTGCGGCGCACTGCGCGCGCTATCGCATCGGCCTTGCACGCGCGGGGGATGACACAATAGCCGGGTGGCCTTCGATCCCCAATCCGTCACGTGGTACAGCATCCAGCACTCGGCATACATCCGCTTCTCGCTGCTTGCGCTGAGCTCGATCTTTTTTCTCGTGGATCCGTTCGCCGCGCTCCCGACGTTTTTGGCCGTCACGGCCGGGTATGACATCGGCAAGCGGCGTCGCACCGCGCGCAAGGCGTCGCTCACGGCCCTGATTCTGCTGCTGTGCTTCGCTGTCGGCGGCCAGTACATCTTCCGGCTGTTCGGGATCACGCTGCCGGCGTTTGAGATCGCCGGCGGCGTGATCCTGCTGCTGATCGGCGTGGACATGCTCGAGGCGAAGCGCTCGCCGACGCAGGAGTCCTCCGGTGAGACCGCCGCCGCAGCCGAGAAGGAAGACGCGGGCATCGTGCCGCTGGGCGTGCCCATGCTGGCCGGGCCCGGCGCGATCACGTCCGTGATGGTGCTAGTGGGCCAGGCGCAGACGAAGTGGCAGATGGTCGCGATCATGGTTGCGATCGGGGTCACCGCACTGATCTGCTACCTGGTGCTGGGGAATTCGGACAAGGTGGCCCGCGTGCTGGGCGATACAGGCATACGCATCCTGGTGCGCATCATGGGGCTGCTGCTGGTGGCGCTCGCGGTGCAGTACTTCGTGAACGGCCTGGTCGACCTGCACATCATCGCGCACCCGGCGGAGTGAAGCGGCACGGCAGGCTGCGTGAGTTCTAGGCTAGTGGACCAGCAGGGCAGAGGCGGCAATCAGGAGGCCTGCGGCACCAAGCGCGACTCCGCCGAAGAACCAGGTGCGCTTGCGGGTGAACAGGGTGATCGAGGAGAGGACCACCGAGATCTGCAGCAGCGCCTCTCCCAGGTCGTAGCGGGCGGCCTGGGACTCGGCATGCGCTACGCCTCGCTCGAGCTCGCGCGCCTTGTTCTGCTGTTCGGTCAACTCGGGCAGCCACTTGGCGATCTGCACCTTGTACTCCGCAATCTTGGCTGCCGTGGCCTGCGGGTTCACCGTGGGTTCCAGCTGCAGCTCGTCAACCACCAGGGCCATGTTCTCTTCGCGGATGTGCTTGGCCTGGTAGTAGTTCCACTCGTCGGCGGCGAGCGCCTGTTCGAGCACCGCCTTGGTGTGGCTCCGATGCCCGAGCACCGTTACTGTCGCCACCAGCACGGCGAGGACCGAGATCGCGAGCGAGATACTGGTGAGCGACTCCTCCCCGCCCTCCTTCATCTGCTTCGAGAACTCCTGCATCTCTGTGGCTTCCATGGCTCGTTGCCTCCTCGGTGCTACTTCGTCGTTTCGGTTGCTCCTGCAGAAGAACCTTCGCCGGTGATCTCCGACACCATGTTGAAGAACGCGCGCTTGCGGTCGCTGCCGATGCGCCAGTCCCCGGGCACGCTCTGGAAGCCTTCGGCAAACGGCTCGCCCTTGCGGCGGTAGTCGAAGAATCCCCAGGAGGCGTGTTCGGAGACGGCGACGGTCAGGTTGTTCACGGGCTCGTCGAAGGCGGTGTGGTCGTCCTCGTTGAAGACGACCGGCTTGTCCGCGCCGCCGGGCATCCGGCGAATGGCGCGGACCTGTTCGCCAAGCGATTCCGGGGGCTTGACGCCGTTGCCGTGTACGAGGATGACGTCTTCCGCCTCGACCACCTTGGCGCCGGGATGTGCGTGGCCGTAGCTGGTGGCGACCAGCAGGCGGCGGCCCTTGCGGGTGATGCCGCGCACACGCGTGATGAGCTCGTGGACGCGCTCCGGCTGCAGGATCGGATTGACGTAGTGCTGCTCGCACTCGTTGTTGATCTCGACCAGCAGGTTGGTGTAGCCGCGATCGAGCAGCCAGTGCGCGGCGTTGTCGACCGCGTGGGTGACTGCTGCCTCGCTTGTCAGTTGCCGGTCCTGCGCCTGGTAGAAGAGGCCGACGATGGCGACCATGCCGAGCTCATCCGCGCGGTCCAGGATGCGGGCGAGCCGGGCCATGTACTCGGGGCGGAGGCTGCCGTCGGGCGTGAAGGCGGAGTTGATCCAGGGCTGCGCGTGGGAGTAGCCCTCCGGCGAGCCGCCCTGCAGGTTGATCGTGAAGCCCAGCAGCCCGTGCGCGCGCCAGTCCGGCATCGCGGCGAGGAACTCGCGCGTATTGCGCTCGGGGTCCCACGTGTGGGTGTCCGGGTAGACCCAGCGCGAACGGGTCTCGGGGTTCAGGTCATCGAAGATGCCGTTCACCATGCGGGCGTTGAAGAGCAGGCCCTCGATGCGGTGCCCGTGCCACGTCCGGCCAGGGTAGGTAAGGGTGCCGTTGATCAGGAAATCCGCTCCCCGGATGGAGAGCGAGGTGTGCCGCTTCGGCTGGGCGTATGCCCCGGCGCAGCAGAGCCCCAGCGCGACCAGCACAGCACAGCCTGCCTGGAGCGATCGGAGAGAACCGGAGCCTGGCTGCGGCTCGCGGCGGGTGCGGATAGACTGACGGCTCCCGCGTTGCATTCGTTGGGGAGCCCACATGCCTGCGTTCATATTGTCGTCATCCTGATGGCGAGGTACGGTTTGATCGGCAGGGGAATCTCGGCCTTGCCGGAGAACTCCCCCGGCACGGGGGTGACTGTCAACGCAAGCGTGTCGATGATCTCGGCCTTGAACTTCGCGCCTTCGGGGAGCTTGTAAGACTGCGTGGCGTGCTGGCGGTCCCAGAGATACGTCAGGTAGTACACGCCGGCGACACCCCAGGTATTGCGTTCGGGCAGCACCGTGGCCGCGGCCGGGGCTGCGTCCACGATCTTCCGGAAGAAGGCGAGCAGCGCGGGGCATCTGCCGGTCAGCACGCCACCCTTCGACCACCAGAGCTCTTCCCTCGCATTCAGGTAGGTCTCGCCGTGGCCACAGAAGGCGCCCGCGACCAGCGTCTTCCAGAAGTTGCCGGCCAGTCGCTCCGCGGTGATGTCGCCCCACCCTTCGAGGATGTCGCCTTCGTAGCGGCACTCGTCGAAGATTACGGGCTTGTTCCACTGGCGCAAGTAGCCGGCCGCGTTGTCGGGGTTGTCGTTCTGGACGCTGACGTGGGTGATCCACGGCTTGCTGTGGTCGAACATCTTCTTCTGCTGGTGGATGGAGCAGAGGTGCCGGGAGGGGTCGTTCTTCGCGATGATCTCGCCGAAGCGCGTAAAGTCGGCCTCGGTCATGGTCTTGAAGTAGTCCCACTCGTTGGCGAGCGACCACCAGACGTTGCGGTATGCGGAGAGGCGGGCGAGGACGTAGCGGAGATAGCGGTCGTCGTGCTCGGCGCCCATGCGATCGAAGCCCCAGTGGCCCTCGTCGTAAGGGTGGAAGAGGATGATGTCGGCCTCGATACCCAACTCGCCGAGCTGGGCCACCCGCCGCTCGAAGTTCTGGAAGAAGGCCAGGTTGAAGCGGGTGTAGTCCCACTGGTTGGGGGCCTGGCCTTCGAACGGATAAAGGGGCGGCTCGTTGTGGTTGTATTGGAACCACTTGGGAAAGACGCACATGCGCAGCTTGTTGAACGGTGCGGTGCGGAGTGTAGCCAGGGTCTGCTGCTGGAGAGCGGCGGGCTGGCTGGTCCACGCGTAGCAGGTGGTGCCGAGCTCGCGATAGGGCGTGCCGTCCGCGTACGCGAAGTGGTATTTATCCTGCACGCGGACGGGGCCGCGCACCCCGGGCGCCGGGTGCACCACCTGGAACAGGCCCTCCTTGCCGTCGAGCTCCGGCTGCCTGCTTGCCGTCCGAAAGCTCCACTGGCCCTGCACCTCCGGCATGGTGCGGACACGGTAGAGGCCAGCTCCATCGTAGAAGCCGGGGGCGGTGAAGCGGCTGCCGTCGGGCCGGGTGAAGGCGGCGGAGAACTCGACCTCGACGAACGGATTCCCCGTCGCAGGCCCGCTCAGGGTCAGCTCAAACACACCCCACTGCGACACCGTGGCGCTCGCGGCGGATGCTTGGTTCGCCTGCGCGCGGGCCGCTGCCGGCAGGGCGGCGGCTGCTGCGGCAACGGCTGCCTGCCTGAGTATGTCTCTGCGTGACCATTGCAACGTCGGGCTCCTCCGGGTACAGGTTCTCGTTTCTACGGAAGAATACCCCAAGCACCATCGAGCTCCGTGTGCTCTACGGAGAGGGTGTGACGTCCTTGTTCTGGTCCGTCCAGCCGGGAAGCTCCTGTGAGCCTGTGATCAGGCGGGCGGAGTCCTGCAGCGTCATATAGGTCCACGCCCATTGGCGGAAGACTCCCAGCCGGTTGCGGAAGCCGATCAGGAAGAAGATGTGGACGCCCAGCCAGGCGAGCCACGCCATCAATCCGCTCCAGTGCGCCTTGAACGGCCACACGATCTTCGCGACCGCCGCCTTGCGTCCGATGGTGGCCATGTCGCCTTTGTCGAAGTAGTGGAAGGCCCGGGTGTCGCAGCCTTCCGACCCCGCCTCGTGGCCGATCAGGCAGCCGATGCGCCTGGCCGCGTACGCGCCCATCTGCATTGCGGGCTGCGCGACTCCGGGAACCTGCTTGCCGTTCTCTTCCACGTGCGCGAGGTCGCCGCAGACAAAGATCTCCGGGTGCCCCTTGGGGTTGAGGAACCCGTCGACCAGCACGCAGCCGCGGCGATCCACCTCCACGCCCAGCATGCGCCCGAGCGGGGAGGCCTGCACGCCGGCCGCCCACAACGTCACCACCGCGTCGATCCGCTCCTGCCCGACCATCACGTATCCCGGCTGAACGTCGGTCACCACGGTGCTTGTGCGGATCTCCACCCCGAGCTTCTCGAGCTGCCTGCGTGCGCTCTCCTGCAGGTCCTTCGGGTACGGGGCGAGGATGGCCGGTGAGCCTTCCAGGATCAGCACCTTGGCCTCCTTCGTCTGGATGTGCCGGAAGTCCTGGCGCATGTAGAGACGGGCGATGTCCGAGATGGCGCCCGCGAGTTCAACGCCCGTGGGGCCCCCGCCGATGACGATAAACCGCAGCGGAGGATGGCTTCCGGTCTCCACCATCTGGCGTTCGGCGAGCTCAAACGACAGCAGCACACGGCGCCGGATCTCGGTCGCATCCTCCACCGTCTTGAGTCCGGGCGCCAGCTTCGCCCACTGGTCATGGCCGAAGTAGGAGTGCGTGGAGCCGCTTGCGAGGATCAGGTAGTCGTACACCAGCTCCGCGCCGCTGCGCAGCTTCACCCGCTGCGCCGGCAGGTCGAAGCCGGTCGCCTCGTCCATCAGCACCTCGATGTTGCGGTGCTCGCGCAGAATGTTGCGGATGGGCTGGGCGATGTCCGCCGGCGACAACACCGCCAGCGCCACCTGGTACAGCAGCGGCTGAAAGGTGTGGTAGTTCTTGCGGTCCACCAGCGTAACGTCGACCGGCAGCTTCGCTAGGCCGCGCGCGGCGTTCAGCCCGCCAAACCCGCCGCCGATCACCACCACCCGCCGCCGCATACGTCCGCCTTCGATCGTCTCTGTCGATGCCCGCTCCATTACTGCCATCCGTCGTTCCTCCGTGGTATTTCACCCAACGTCCATGGATATCACGCTTACCGTTCGATGAGCGTGACCGACCCTGCGACCCATTTCTGTCCCATTCGGGCACTACGGCAACAGTGCGGCCCGGCCGGACGTGCGTGGCGCGTCCTCGTTCCCGATCCAGCAGCAGAAGGGCTGGTGTTGCGTGCGATCACATACGCGCCCGCATGGCCCAGTACCGGACGCTGCAGACGCCGGAGGATGTCGCAGGCTTCGCCGCAACCCAGCTGAAAGTGGCAGACCCAGCCTCTTCAGTGCGTGGAGACCATCTGCTCGGCCAACTGGTGAAGCCCTGCCTGATTCTGCGGCCGCGTGTAAAACATGTGCCCGCCGGGAAACTCATGCACCTGCACCTGCCGGGAGAGGCTCGCCGGAAGCTGGTTGGCGGTGAGCACCGAGCCCATGAACGGGCAGGAAAGATCGTTCCAGCCATGGACGATCAGCACCGCCAGCTTGGGGTCCGCCGCAACCGCCTGCCGCAGCGCCGGAACCGCACCGGCTTCAAACTCGGGCCCGCCGCGATCCCACAGCCGGTTTACCTCGTAGGAGAGTGCGTTGTAGCGCTCCTCTGTCTTCCACCCCACCGTGCGGGTGACGAAGTCCACTATCGCCGTCGTGGTCGGCGCGATGATGCTGTTCAGGATCGGGTCGTTCGATTCCTGGGTTGGGGTATACGGGAACGGGTCAGCCGCGGTCACGTTGGAGTCGTACACCGAACCAATCTCGCCTTGTTCGCGATGCACCTCCCTGAGATACGCGCGGATATCGAGCCGGCCGCCCGAGAAGCGCACGAACTTGGGGTCGAGGCCCGTCATCTCCGTCACCCGCGCAATCATCGCATCCGTAGATGCCTTGTCGGCCGGTCCTTTGATCAGCGCGGAGGCGTACTCGCCCTCCGTGTACGCGATCACCTGCTGCATGGCTTCAGGCGTCAGTTTTCCCCCTTGCTCGAGATGCGCGGCCGTGATTGAAGGCAGAGAGACCATCCACTCGGTCGGCGTGAGGTTTGGATTGCCCAGGTTCGGGTTCAGGTACGGGCTCACCAGCACCACGCCATTCAGCGCAACCCCAAGCTGCGATTGCAGCTGATACGTGATCCTCGGGCCGCGGTATCCGCCATACGACTCGCCAACAAGGTACTTCTTCGCCAGCAGCCGGTCGTTCTCCACCAGCCACTTGTAGATGACCAGCGACAGGTACTCCACGTCCTGCGTGGGCCCGTAGAAGAGCTTCTTCGTCTCTGCCTCATCCACCAGCGTGCGGGAGAAGCCCGTGCCGATGGGATCGATGAACACGAGGTCCGTGAAGTCGAGCCACGTTCCCGGATTGTCCGTCAGCGTGGCCGGGTCGGACGGCGAATCGCCCTGGTTGGCGAACGCGAGATGCTTCGGCCCAATCGCTCCAAGGTTCAGGTAGACCGACGACGCACCCGGCCCGCCGTTCAGGGCGAAGGTCACAGGCCGGGGATGCGCCGGGTCCTTCGCGCCGTCGAGTGTATACGCGATGTACGTCACCTCGCCCGTCGGCTTGGCCTCGGGCGTGGCGGCCTTGAGAGTGATCGTCCCAACCGTGGCGGTGTAGTGCAGCGTCTTGCCGTTCACGGTCGCGGTCTGCGGCACAGACTTGTTCGCAGGCAGAGGGTTCGCCGGCGTCTTTGTGTCCGCCTTGCTCTCACCCGGCTTTGCGGCGGCAGGCGGAGGAGGCGCAGCGGTCTGCGCGGAGAGGGTGGCGGCAAGCATCAACAGAACGGGGGCGGAGAGGCGACGCACTGGCATACTCCATACTGTAGCGCGCGTCCGACGCACGCCTCTCCTCCTCCGCCCGCAGGGTTTTACAGCGGCGTCCGTCCGCCCGTGGCGCCGAAGATCTCGCCCGAGCAGTAGCTGGCATCCTCCGAGGCCAGGAACACGTACAGCCTGGCCAACTCGACAGGCTGCGCCGGCCGCCCGAAGACCGTGTTCTCGCCAAACGACTGCACCTTTTCGAGCGGCATGGTCGCAGGGATCAGCGGCGTCCACACCGGTCCGGGGGCGATGCCGTTCACGCGCACCCCCTTATCCTTGCACAGCTTGGCCAGGCTCTTGGTCAGGCTGGCGATCGCCGCCTTTGTCGCGGCATACGCGAGCAGCCCCTCGCCGGGCTCAAACGTCTGGATCGACGTCGTATTAAGAATCACGGCGCCGGGCTCAAGCATCGGCAGCGCGGCCTGTGTCAGAAAAAACGTCCCGAAGACATTGGTCCGAAACGTGTGCTCCAGCTCTTCGGGGCTCACGTCCTCGATCGAATCCCGCACCATCTGGTACGCCGCATTGTTGACCACGATGTCCAGCCGCCCAAACCTGCTCTTCGCCGCATCCACCAGCGAGCGCGCGTACGCCACGTCGCCGATGTCCCCCGGCAGACGAACCGCGGTCCTCCCGGCCTGCTGGATCAGGGTCTCCACGTCTTCGGCGTCGCGCTTCTCGTTTGGCAGGTAGCTCATCACCACGTCCGCACCCTCGCGGGCAAACGCGATCGCCACCGCGCGACCGATGCCGCTGTCCGCTCCGGTGATGATCGCCACGCGGTCCTTCAGCCGTCCCAGCCCGGTGTAGCTCTGGTCGCCGTGGTCCGCCGGCGGGTCCATGTCATGCACCGACCCCGGATGGCTGACCTTCTGCTGCGGGAACGGCGGCTTCGGCCCAATCTCCCGTGGATCGCGATTGCGCGCGCCGGCACCTGCGCCTTGTGTGCTCATACCTCTCTCCTCCTCCATATGCTCCAAGCGGGGCCCGGAATCGTTCGTCGCACACACCGGGCGGCTGGTCCCCTCTGTGATGCGGCGCCCCCGCGTTTCGTTCTCAGATAGAATTCTGCCGAACGCGCGTCCGGCGAAAAGAAACACCGCCTTCACTCCCGTGCATCAGAAGGTTTCTGATGACCTCAACAAAGCGTCTGCTCAACACCCCGCTCGAAAGCGCCCTCGACACCACCATCACGGTCAACGGCGAGACCGCGCCCGCCCACACCGGCGAGCTCCTGATCGAGGCCCTAAACCGTCACGCCTCTCTCTTTGCCGCCAAGCACCACCAGAGCATGGACGGCAAGCACGTCCCCCAGGTCTGCTATCTGCCGCAGATGGGTCCCGTCCAGACCTGCGACAGCTGCATGGTCGAGGTGGAAGGCCAGCTCGTCCGCGCCTGCGCCACTCCCGTCAGCCCAGGCATGACGGTGGCCACCGAAGGCGAGCGCGTCGACATAGCCCAGCGCGAGGCCTTCGATCGCATCCTCCAGAACCACGAGCTCTACTGCACCGTCTGCGACAACAACAACGGCAACTGCACCGTCCACAACGCCACTGCGGAGCTCGACGTAAAGCACCAGTCGCGGCCGTATCGGCAGAAGCCCTACGAGCAGGACCACAGCAATCCGTTCTACCGCTACGACCCCGACCAGTGCATCCTCTGCGGGCGCTGCGTTGAAGCCTGCCAGAACGTCCAGGTCAACGAGACCCTCACCATCAACTGGGAGTCCGAACACCCGCGCGTCTTGTGGGATGGAGGCGAGACGATCGACGGCTCGTCCTGCGTCTCCTGCGGCCACTGCGTCACCGTCTGCCCCTGCAACGCCCTGATGGAAAAGTCCATGCTCGGCCGCGCCGGATACCTCACCAACCTGCCCGGCAAGGTCCTGGACGACATGATCAAGGTGGTGAAGGAGGTCGAGCCCAACACCGGCTACGGTCCCATCCTCGCGCTCTCCGAGATGGAGGCTGAGATGCGCACCGCACGCGTCAAGCGCACCAAGACTGTCTGTACCTACTGCGGCGTCGGCTGCTCCTTCGACGTCTGGACGCGCGACCGCCACATCCTCAAGATCGAGCCGCAGCACGGCGCGGCCAACAGCGTCTCCACCTGCGTCAAGGGCAAGTTCGGCTACGACTACGTCAACTCGGACGACCGTCTCGCACACCCGCTGCTGCGCCAGGGCGACACCTTTATCGAGATCACCTGGGACCGCGCTCTCGACATCATCGCCGAAAAGTTCAACACCACCAAGGAGCAGGACGGCCCCGACGCCATCGCCTTTATCGCCTCCTCCAAATGCACCAATGAAGAGAGCTACCTGATGCAGAAGCTCGCGCGGCAGATCGTCGGGACGAACAACATCGACAACTGCTCCCGCTACTGCCAGACCCCCGCAACCATGGGCCTGCAGCGCACCGTCGGCTACGGCGGCGACTCCGGCTCCATCTCCGACATTGAGGCCGCCGGCCTCGTCCTCATCGTCGGCTCGAACACCTCCGAGTCCCACCCCGTGCTCGCCACCCGCGTCAAGCGCTCGCACAAACATCGCGGCCAGCGCCTGATCGTCGCCGATCTTCGCAAGCACGAGATGGCGGAGCGCGCCGACCTCTTCATCCGCCCCAACCCCTCAACCGACGCTGTCTGGCTCTCCGCCGTCGCGAAGTACATCCTCGATCACAACCTCCACGCCAAGGACTTCATCGCGCAGCACGTGAACAAATTCGAGGAGTTCAAGGCCTCGCTCGAGCCGTACACCCTGCAGTACGCAGAGCAGGTCACCGGCCTCTCCGCGGACCACCTCATCACCGTCGCCAACGAGGTCGCCGCAGCCGACGGCGTGTGCATCCTCTGGGCCATGGGGGTCACCCAGCACTGCGGCGGCTCCGACACCTCCACCGCCATCTCCAACTTGCTACTACTCACCGGTAACTACATGCGCCACGGCGCCGGAGCCTACCCCCTTCGCGGACACAACAACGTCCAGGGCGCAAGCGACTTCGGCTCCATGCCCAACATCTTCTCCGGCTACCAGCACGTCGACGACCCCGACGTCCGCGCCAAGTTCGAAGCCGCATGGGAGTGCACCCTGCCCACCACCAAGGGCCTCGACAACCACGAGATGATCATGGCCATCAAGCGGGGCGAGCTCAAGGTCGTGTACCTCAAAGGCGAAGACACCATCACGTCGGATTCAAACGCCGGCGACGTCAGTGAAGCGCTGCGGATGCTCGACTTCCTGATCGTCCAGGACGTCAACTTCTCCGAGACCGCCAAGTTCGCCGACCTCGTCTTGCCCGCCAGTCCCTCGCTCGAAAAGGACGGCACCTTCACCAGCACGGAGCGGCGCATCCAGCGTCTCTACAAGGCAATGGATCCGCTCGGCCAGTCCAAGCCCGACTGGGAGATCATCCAGCTCATCGCCAACAAGCTGGGCGGAAACTGGAAGTACAAGCATCCCTCCGAGGTCATGGCGGAGGTCGCCAGGCTGACCCCCCTGTTCGCCGGAGTCACCTACGAGCGGCTCGAAGGCTACAAGAGCCTCCAATGGCCCGTCGCGGCCGACGGCACCGACACCCCGCTCCTCTTCAAGGAGAAGTTCCCCTTCCCCGACGGCAAGGCAAAGTTCCACCCCATCGAATACCTGCCCCCGTCGGAGGAGCAGAACGCCACCTACGACCTCCACCTGAACAACGGCCGGCTGCTCGAACACTTCGAGCAGGGATCGATGACCTACCGGTCGCCGGGCATCCGCGAACTCACTCCCACCAACTTCGTCGAGGTCTCGCCCGAGCTCGCCGCCGAGCGCAACCTCTCCTCCGGCCGCTTCGTTCAGCTCGAGTCCCCCTACGGTCGCGTGCGCGTCCAGGTGCTCGTCACCGATCGCGTCTCCGGCAAGCAGCTCTACATGCCCATGAACTCGGTCGAAGAGCCCGTCAACAAACTCACCGGCTCGCACGTGGATCGAGCCACCCACACCCCCGCGTTCAAGGAGACCTCCGTCAAGATGATCGCGCTCCCCGAGCAGGGCGAGAACCCGCTGCCGCGTGGGAACTTCCGGTACGGCAACCGTACCCCGCAGACCGGCGTGGAGGTGGAGCGCAAATGGGCTCACCCCGCCTACCGCCTGCCGGGCAGCGCGCCCGGAGACAAGCTGGTTCAGATCAAGTCCACAACGGTGTAGGGCGGGTTGGAGCCGGGTACACAAAACCCACAGAGCCACAGAGCCGCGCACCCGCAGCCCCGCCCGCGCGGCGCATATCCGCTCCACTCCGCTGCATCGCACGCACGTTGCACGCGGATTGCTTTGACTCGACTCCGCAATCGGATTAACATCCGGTACGCCCTATGCTGCCTGACCCCCGAACAACCCGGCGCTCCCGCCTCGTTTGGCCCGCCGGGGCGCTTCTCGGGGTCTGCCTGCTCAGCCTCGTCTGCGCCTCCTTCGCCCGTGGAGACGCCCCCCACCGCAAGCGCAAGGAGTTCTACAAGGGGCAGGTCGAGCAGCTCGAACAGGTCTGGCGCACCGCTCAACTGGCCGGGGATGTCCCGGAGATGGACAAGCTGCTTGCGGAAGACTACGTTGGCATCACCATGACGGGCCAGGTGGTTACCAAGATGCAGCAGTTGGAACGCCTGCGCAGCCGCGAGCTCGTGCTCACTCGCATCGACCTTGACGACGTCAAGGTGAAGCTGATCGGCACCACCGCCATTGTGACCTCGCTGGCCAACATTGATGGCACCAACGACGGCGCCGCGGTGCACGGAACCTACCGGTACACCCGCGTTTACACCCGCCTGCCGAGCGGTGTCTGGAAGATCACGAGCTCCGAGGCGACCCGTGTGGGTCCACCCTCCGTATCCGAGCGCCGCTCACCCGCCGCCGAACCACATCCGGAGTAGCGCATCATCCGGAATAGCGCATCGGCTAAGCGTTTAGCTTAGCCAACTACCCAGAGCCCCGTACTCGCGCGACCTACACCCACCCCACAACAATGGCCCAGCCTCCACGCGGGAGCTGGGCCGTTCTGCTGCATTCCTGATCTGGCCGTGTCGCCCTGGCGCCGTCCGACACGTCCCGCGGTCGGCTCTTACGCGCTCAATGTACCCGGCACCTTCGAGAAGCGCGACACCGGCTTAGCCAGGTTCAGCGCCAGCAGACGCCGCTCCAGCGAGCGCGTCCCGCCTGTGATTCGGGCATCCTCCGGTTCGTTGGGCATCGCAAACAGGTTTCCGGTACGGGGTGCCGGCTGCACACCGCGCGTGGTTCGTCCATACAGCGCAGGCGCTGCGGGTCTGCTGCGTTCAGGAGGGAGGTTTGGGGTGGACTGGAGGCGAGGGAGGTTGCTGGAGATGGCGGACATGGGCTCCTCCGGCGTACTTGGTTGTCGACGTATGGTTATCTACGTATCGGCAACTTTGTTTCGATGCAGCAGGCGACCACGCGTTGCCCTGTGGAAAAACTGGGCCACTCAAGGGCAACCTCCCCCGCCCCGTGCCCTATGCCCTCTCGCCTTCGAGGAGCGCGCCTCGGATGCGCTCCCACGTCACATCCAGCGTCTCCGGCAGCACGCGCGTATCGGCAGTGACCGTCATAAAGTTTGTGTCGCCCACCCATCGCGGCAGCGCATGCATGTGGATGTGGTCGGCGATCCCCGCACCCGCCGCCTCCCCCAGATTCATCCCGAAGTTCAGCCCCGCCGGCCGGTACACCTGCCGCAGCGCCCGCTCCACCCGCTGGGCATATCCCATCATCTCCGCCGCCGCGTCAGCCGCCAGCGCAGCCAGCGAGTCCACATGCCGGTACGGCAGAATCAGCACGTGCCCCGTCGCGTACGGAAACGCATTCAGACACAAAAAACAGCTCCGCCCACGCACCACAAGATGCGCCGCGCGCTCAGCCTCGTCCTTTGCCATGCCTTGCCCGATAGCGTAGTCCACCGCCTTGAGCAGATTGCAGAAGACGCACCCCGTATCGGGAGCCCCGGACTCGCTCCAGGCGGCCAGCTGCGCGGGCACACCGGCCCGGCCGGACGGCTTCCCCTGGGTGATGTACTCATAGCGCCACGGTGTCCACAGCCGCTCCATCGCGCGAGTATATCGCGCTCCCGATCCCTCATCAGGCACCGGAGCGCTTCCAGAAAGCCTGCCCCGTCGGCCCCTTCACCCCGCGAGCGCACACCCTTCACCCCGCCACCGCACACCCTTACCCGACGACCGACCCCACGCGGAGCGCGCCACGCGCGCACCTCCAGCGGGCAGGGCCATCCTCCTACAGCCCGTGCCCCATCCCACCATTTGATGGGGAATTCATTGACGCCGCCGTTCGGAACCCGGTACACTTCCCTTGAGCCTCTGCGTGTGGGACCCCAAGTGCAGCCGCTCCTTCTGCAAGCCGTATCGTTTCTGCACTGCCGAAGCTGATTCGGGTGGTTTTCAACGCGTCCCCGAAGAGTTGATCTCGGATCCAACAAAGATCACCTTCAACGCGCGCCCGTACGGAGTGAAACTTGGGTTCCGGAGTTCGCATCCATGACTGTAGACGTTCACAATCCCCAACAAACTGAGAGTAAACCCCTGAACACCGAACTGGAAACCCTGGCGCCCGAAGCGACAGCCGAACCCTCTGAGCTGTCACACGACCTCACCACACCCACCCACGAACAAGGCACACGTCCCGCCACGGCTCACGCCGGAGCAGACGCCCCCGCCGCCGAACCTGACTACGACGCCGCAGACTTCGCCGCCGCCCTAGCCAGCTTCGACCGCGAGCAGGCCGCCGAGTCCGCTGCCGCACAGAACATGACTGCCGAGGAGATCGTCGTCACCGGCACCGTGGTCAAGCTCACGGACAAGCACGTCGTGGTGGACATCGGCCTGAAGTCCGAGGGACTCGTTCCCCTGGAGCAGGTGCTCGATCACGAAGGCAAGCCGAAGTTTCAGGCTGGCGATTCGATCGAGGTGGTGGTCGAGCGCGAGGAGCCCGAAGGCGGCTATCTCGCCAGCTATGAAAAGGCGCTGCGCCACAAGGTGTGGGACGTTCTCGAAAAGGCCGCCAACGACAAGACGCCGGTCAAGGGTATGGTCGTCAGCCGTGTCAAGGGCGGTCTCACCGTCGATATCGGCATCAAGGCATTCCTCCCCGGCTCGCAGATCGAAGTTCGGCCGGTGCGCAATCTTGATGGCTACATCGGCACGGAGCTCGAAGTCCGCGTCATCAAGCTGAACAAGAAGCGCGGCAACGTCGTCATCTCCCGCAAGGAGCTGCTCGAGGAAGACCAGAATGCCAAGAAGTCTGTCACGCTGGCGACACTGGAAGAGGGCTCCGTCCTCACCGGTACCGTCAAGAACCTGACCGACTACGGCGCATTCGTCGATCTCGGCGGCCTGGATGGCCTGCTGCACATCACCGACATGAGCTGGGGCCGCCTCACGCACCCCCGCGACCTCGTCAATGTTGGCGACGAGATCCAGGTGAAGGTGCTCAAGTTCGACAAGGATAAGCAGCGCGTTTCGCTTGGCTTCAAACAGCTGACGCCCGACCCGTGGCTCGACGCCACCGAGCGTTACCCCATCGGCGCGC
>JALYIA010000081.1 GCA_030776065.1 Acidobacteriota bacterium | reverse complement strand
CCCCCCCTCCACCCCACCACGTCTTTACCTGCCGCAGACCCCCTCACCCCAACCGGCTTTGTACAATCAACCGCAGATGACATCGAGCCAGCCAGTGCACCCGCGATTGCCCCAGCCATTCGCCCATCCCGCGGCGCGCATCGCAGCAGCCATCCTGTCCCTCTGCCTCGCCGTGCCGCTCGCCGCACAGCAGCATCCAGGCGGACTCCAGCCACGCCCCCAGCCTCCTGCTCCCCAGCGCGAATCGCCGACCCCTACCCTCAGGGTCTCCGTCCGCCGCGTCGTCGTCGACGTCACGGTCACCGACGCCGCCGGCAAACCCGTCCCGGGCCTCAAGCAGGAAGACTTCACCGTATTTGAAGATAAAGTCCCCCAGACCATCGCCTCCTTCGACCTCCAGAAGACGCAGGAGGCCCCGCGCATCGCTCCTCCCGTCCTCCCAGCCAACACCTTCGCCAACTTCGCCGGCGCCTCCTCCGGCCCCACCACCGTCATCCTGTACGACCTCTTGAACACACCGCACGACGCCCAGGCCTACGCACACGAGCAACTGCTCAGCTTGCTCCGCAAACACAAGCACACCGGCGCCGTCGCCGTCTTCGTGCTCAGCGACCGCCTGCACATGCTCCAGGGATTCACCGAGGACGACAACCAGCTCATCGCCGCGCTCTCCGCGCCCAACGGAAAACACTATCGCTCAGGCGTCCTGCAAGCACCCGGCGAAGCCACCCAGAGCACCGACCAGTTCAGCCGCACCGAAGGCAATCAGAACGGGGCCGACGCACAGCCCGACGCCGCCTTCCAGCAGGTCGCCGGCATGCTCCAGCACATGGAGGCGGCCGAGACCAGCTACCTCACCGACACCCGGGTCGCCCTCACCGCCGCCGCCCTACAGGAGATCGCCCGCTTCCTCATCGGCCTCCCCGGCCGCAAAAACCTCCTCTGGCTCTCCGGCTCCTTCCCCGCAGGCCTCCTCCCGGACCCCGACCTCGGTAGCCGCGACTCCGCCCAGATCACCCGCAACTACTCCCAGACCCTCGTCGAGATCACCGATCTCTTCACCGTCAGCCACGTCGCCGTCTACCCCGTCGATGTCCGCGGCGTCCAGACCAACGCCATGTTCTCGGCCGCCGACAACCAGGTCTACGAGCCCGGTCAGGGCAAGGACAGCAAGGCCTTCCGCAACTTCGCCCGCAGCCTCACGGCCGATCACACCACCATGGACAAGATCGCGGACTCCACAGGAGGACACGCCTTCTACGGAACCAACGGCCTCGCCGCCGCCGAGGAGACCGCCCTCCAGCAGGGCTCCATCTACTACACCCTCTCCTACTCCCCCACCAATACCGCGCTCGACGGCAAAATCCGTCACCTCCGCATCGAGCTCAAACGGCCCGGCTACCACCTCGCCTATCGCCGCGCCTACTTCGCGGACAATCTCGACAACCTCGCCCGCCAGGCCATGGACAATCCCGACGATGTCCTCGCCGGTGCACTCCAGCACGGTGGCCCCGCCGCGCACGAGCTCTTCTTCGAAGCCCACCTCCAGACCGAAGGCGCACCCGTCCAGGCCACCCCCGAGCAGATGCAGGAGCTCCTCAAGTACGAGGCCATGGCCACCAAGAACAAGCGCAAAGCCCTCGCCGAGTCCAGCACCCCCGTCATGCTGCAGCGCTACGTCGTCCAGTTCGTCCTCCTCCCCCGGCAGCTCGACATCCGCCTCGGCCCCGACCAGCTCCGCCGCGACACCCTCCAGTTCGCCATGGTCTCCTTCAACGAAGACGGCCTCGCCCTCAACGGCATCCGCACCACCATCGAGGACGTCATCCACCCCGATCGCTGGGCCATCATGCTCGAAGGCGGCTACCACGTCCCCATGGCCGTGCTCGTCCCCGTCAACGCCCGTTCCATCCGCCTCGCCGTGCGCGACGTCGCAGCCAACCACACCGGCAGCCTCGAACTCAGGCTTCCGCTCGACAAAGAACCTCCCGCCGCTCAGCCCTGAACCGCCGAGAACCGGAGCAAGCCGCCACCGCGCAACACCGGGCCCGCACCTCAGGGATACGACCACTATGACCACGGGAACCAGGCCGCCAAACGCCAAAGACTCCATACCTGTCAACTCCAAGATCCTCGCCGAGTATCTCGGCCTCTCGCCCGCCACCATCTCCCTTGTCATGAATCACGCCCCCGGCGCCAGCTCCATCGCCGCCACCACCCGGCAGCGTGTCCTCGACGCCGCAAAGAAGTTCAACTACCGCCCCAACCCCATCGCCCGCTCCCTCCGCACACGCCAGACCTTTACCGTCGGCGTCATCGTCCCCGAGTTCAGCGAAGGCTACTTCACCATGCTGATGAACGGCATCGAAGAGTACCTCCTCGAGTCCGGATACCTCCACTTCGTCGTCTCCCACCAGGGAAAGCAGGACCTGATGGATGAGTATCCCCGCCTGCTCACCCAGCGCTCCGTCGACGGCTTCCTCCTCGTCAACACCTCCCTCAACGAGGCCGTCTCCGCCCCGGTCGTCGCCATCTCCGGACACAAACGCATGAAGGGCGTCACCAACATCCTCATGGACCACGACCGCGCCGCCCTGCTCGCCCTCAAGCACCTCTACGACCTCGGTCACCGCCGCGTCGCCTTCATGAAAGGCCAGCCCCACGCGCTCGACTCCGAAGCCCGCTGGGAAGGCATCCTCGCCATGGCAAAGCGCGTCGGCCTCACCATCGACAAGAAACTCTGCGTCTACCTCCAGGCAAACTCCTGGTCCCCGGAACTCGGCTACCCCATCACCCGAGACCTCCTCGCCCGCACCCGCGAGTTCACCGCCATCTTCTGCTTCAACGACATCGCAGCCATCGGCGCCGTGCGAGCCATCCTCGATTGCGGCCTCCGCTGTCCCGAGGACATCTCCGTCATCGGCTTCGACGACATCGCGAGCGCAGCCTACCAGGCCCCCCGCCTCACCACCGTCCGCCAGCCCCTCCGCCGCATGGGAGAGGTCGCAGTCCAAACCCTGCTCAAGCGCATCGAATCTCCCCATGAGGCCTACCCCGAGACCATCGTCTTCGAGCCCGAACTCGTCGTCCGCGAGTCCACCGGCGGCGTCGTAACCGCAGCACCCCCCGCCCCGCCACCCCGCCGCCGCCGATCCCGCTAGCTCCCCCGGCGCCCGCTCCACACCACCCTCCCACCCTCCCCCAGAGCGCCATGTCCCCCAGCGAGTCTCCCGCCTCCCTCCACAAAGATCCCGTCTGCGGCATGACCGTAGACCACGCACGCGCCGCCGCGCACGTCCTCCTCGACGGCCATACCTACAGCTTCTGCTCCGCGGGCTGCCAGAAGAAGTTCCAGGCGGACCCCGCCCGCTTCCTCGCCACCCCCGAGCGCCCCCGCCAACCTGCCCCCACCACAGCCACCGCCTCAGCCGGCGGCTACACCTGCCCCATGCACCCGGAGATCCACTCACCCGTCCCCGCGAGCTGCCCCCTCTGCGGCATGGCCCTCGACCCCGCCACCCTCTCCCTCTCCGACGCCAACGCCGAGCTCGACGCCCTCACCCGCCGCCTCTGGGTCTGCACCCTGCTCACCCTGCCGCTGCTCGGCATCATGCTCTCCGGTCTCCTTCCCGCCCACCCCCTCCAGGCCGCCCTGCCGGGCCCCGCCCTCGGCTGGCTCGAACTCGCACTCGCCACCCCGGTCGTCCTCTGGGGAGCCTGGCCCTTCTTCACCCGCGGCTGGACCTCCATCCTCACCCGCCACCTCAACATGTTCACCCTCATCTCCATCGGCACCGCCGCCGCCTTCCTCTACAGCGTCGCCGCCGTGCTCGTCC
Source organism: Acidobacteriota bacterium (assembly GCA_030776065.1). Lineage (GTDB taxonomy): Bacteria > Acidobacteriota > Terriglobia > Terriglobales > Acidobacteriaceae > Edaphobacter. Next base: position 563 of record JALYIA010000081.1, on the reverse strand, counting down.
CCCACGCCTTCCCCGCCGGCTTCCGCGACACCTCCGGCCAGCTCGGCCTCTACTTCGAGGCCGCCGCCGTCATCACTCTCCTCGTCCTGGTCGGCCAGGTACTCGAGCTCAAGGCCCGCGGCCAGACCGGAAGCGCCATCCGCGCCCTCCTCCGGCTCGCCCCCACCTCCGCGCGCCGCCTCGCGCCCAACGGTGACGAGCAGGAGATCGAACTCGCCGACATCCACCCCGGAGACCGCCTCCGCGTCCGTCCCGGCGAAAAGGTCCCCGCCGACGGGGTTCTCCTCGAAGGCGCCAGCTCACTCGATCAGTCCATGGTCACCGGAGAGCCTATCCCTGCCGAAAAATCCCCCGGCGATCGCCTCATCGGCGGCACCATCAACGGCACACGCAGCTTCATCATGCGCGCGGACCGCACCGGAGCCGACACCCTCCTGGCTCACATCGCCGCCGCCATGAGCCTGAGCTCCGTCTCCGTCATCGCGAACTCCCTCCGCCTCGGCACCGCCCGCCTCTAACCTCGCACCGCCCACCTCTTACCCCGCACCGCCCGCCGCTTACCC
>JALYIA010000080.1 GCA_030776065.1 Acidobacteriota bacterium | reverse complement strand
CCTCAATCCTCTCCTTTGCCCCCAACCCACATCGCCTCAACCACTTGCCTCCGAAAAAAAGTTGGCCGTTTAGATACCCTCCATCCGGTATCCTTGAGGTAGGAGTCAAATCCGAAACACGCCCCGGCCGGTCGTGTAGTCCACCCGCACAAGTCGCCTGGAAGTCCACCTGCACAAGTCCTTTAGACGAAGTACTTTAGGACTTAAGTACGGGGGGTGGGGGGGGACCTCGCCGGGCCCACCCGCTCCACGGTACGCCACCTTGCGGACCGGCCTTGCCCTGCTGCTAGAATCGTCTTCTAAGACCAACATCAATCTTCTAAGACCAACATCAAGGCGACACGCACGGCACGGCGCACCATCCCACACCGTTGCCGAAAAAGGGAGACGAAACGAAATGGCGTATGTAATCGCAGAACCCTGCATCGGGACCAAGGACGCGGCCTGCACCGATGCCTGCCCGGTAGACTGCATCCACCCCAAGAAGAACGAAGGGGAGTATGGCGCAGCCGAGCAGCTCTTTATCGATCCCGTCGAGTGCATCGACTGCGGAGCCTGTGTGCCCGTCTGTCCCGTCTCGGCCATCTATGCCGCAGACGACCTGCCGGAGAAGTGGGCTGACTTCCAGACCAAGAACGCGGCGCACTACGGGCGGTAAGCTCCCGGGCCGTATGGTCTCCGGCGCCTCCAGTCCAGCACGCGCGGCCTCCCGGGTCGCGCGTCGCTGCATCTGCGCCCCAGAGGCCGGAGCCGCCCGATGATCCAGCAGGTCGGCGAGGCGCTCGTACTGCGAACCTGGCCCTTCCAGGAGGCTGACCTCCTCGTCAGCCTCTTCACCCGCGAGCAGGGCAGGGTCAAAGGCGTCGCACGCCACGCCATGCGCAGCCGCCGCCGCTTCGGCGGCGCGCTCGAGCCCATGACCCACGTGCGCGCCTCCTACCAGGAGAAGCCGCGCCAGGAGCTGGTGCGGCTCGATGCCTTCGAGATCCTCTCCTCGCCGCTCTCAAGCCCGGTCGACTACACCCGCACCGCGGCGCTCGAGCTGCTCGCCGAAGTCCTCGAAGAGCTTCCCGAGGGTGCCGTCGAGGATGCCGTCTTCCGCCTCGCGCTCGCCGTGCTCAGCGAGATGGAGGTCGACCGCATCTGGCTTCCCGTCACCTACTTCTGCCTGTGGATGAATCGGCTCATGGGCTGGATGCCGGAGCTTGGCCGCTGCGTCGTCTGCGGCGCGGGACTGCACGGAACCACCGTCTGGTACACGGGCGCAAGCGACGGCGTAACCTGCACCGACGACCGCCGCGCAGGCAGCGCCGCGTTGTCTGCAGGCGCGGTGAACGAGGCCCTGCAGATCTTCCGCCACACCGTCGCGGAGCTCGCACAGCAGCACTGGCCGGCTGAACGTGCCCGCGCGCTGCGCCACTTCGCGATCGAGACGCTGGAGCGCCACCTCGGACGCCGCCTGTTGTCCGCCGCCGCCCTGGCCGGAGACTAAAGCTTCGCGCCCGGATCCTTGGCTGACGCAGGCTCCTTCGCCCGCTTCAGCGTCATCTCGGCGCCCGGAAAGTCGCCCGAGTCCGGCTTCGAGACCAGCTTGATCGCGTCCCCGGAGACCGTGCCCGTGTGCCGTATCGTCATGCCGTTGAACATCACCACGAAGGAGAGCGTGTCGCCGGAGACCTTGCCCTCGCTCAGCTCAATCAGCTGGCCGTCCGGGCCCGTCAGGTTTCCCGTAAGCTTGCTGCCGTCCTGCTTCAGGTTGAAGGTCAGCGAGATCGCCGGACCGTCGGGGATGACCATCTCGCTCGTCCACTGACCCGAGATGTCTGCGGCTACGGCGTTCACCGCACTCAGTGTGAGCACCAGTCCGGCTACCAGCGAGAGAAGCTTCTTCATGGGGAGTCCTGTCTTTGCTGCGCGTTGGGATTGCGTCCCGATCATACTCCCGCGGCCGCCCTCCGGCACTCCGCTTCCACCCCGCGGCGCGGGGCCGCCTGCGGGGTAGAATCGAGAGACCCCGCACCGACAGAGAGCGCATGACCGATACAGCGACCGCCGCAAAGAAACAGGCCCTGACATTTCAAGAGGTAGTCTTCCGGCTCCAGCGCTTCTGGGCGGAGCGGGGATGCGTCCTCCAGCAGCCCTACGACGTCGAGGTCGGAGCCGGCACCATGTCGCCCGATACCTTTCTCCGCGTGCTCGGCCCGAAGCCCGTGCGCATCGCCTACGCGCAGCCCTCGCGGCGTCCCGCCGACGGACGCTACGGCGAGAACCCGAACCGGCTCTTCCGCCACACGCAGCTGCAGGTGATCCTGAAGCCGCCGCCGGAGCGCATCCAGGAGATCTATCTCGAATCGCTCGAAGCCATCGGCATCGACCTCCGGGAGCACGACATCAAGTTCGAGGAGGACAACTGGGAGTGGCCCGTCGGCGGAGCCTGGGGCGTCGGCTGGCAGGTCATGCTCGACGGCCTCGAGATCACGCAGTTCACGTACTTCCAGCAGTGCGGCGGCATGGACCTCGACCCCATCGCCGGCGAGATCACCTACGGCCTCGAGCGCATCGCCGGCTTCCTCCAGGACGTTGACTCCATCTACGACATCGTCTGGGCCGTCGAACCGCCCGAAGATGGAAGGCCGGGCAGGAAGGTCACCTACGGCGACATCCGCCTCGCGGAGGAAGAACAGTACACCGCGTACTCGTTCGACTACGCGGACGTGCCGAAGCTCTGGGAGCACCTCCGCCTCTACGAGTCCGAGTGCCTCGATCTGCTCGAGCGCTCCACACGCTTCGAGACGTTGGACGCACTCGCCCTCAAGCGCTTCCCGGTCCTCGGCGCGTATGAGCTTGCCCTCAAGTGCTCGCACATGTTCAATCTCCTGGACGCGCGCGGCGCCATCTCGGTCACCGAGCGCGTCGGCGTCATGGCCCGCATCCGCACCCTCGTCATCGGCGTCGCCAAAGCCTACGCCGCGCAAGGAAAGACGATTTCAGCCCCGCCGCAACATGCTTTGTAAACCGTCGTCCTGAGCGCAGCGAACGATCTCCGCATTTTGCCGGTTCCGGCCACACTGTTGAAGGAAGCATAGTCACCGCATGCCAGACCTAGTATTCGAAATCGGTTTAGAAGAGGTTCCCGCCCGGATGCTCGCCTCGGCTGAGGCCGAGCTCGCGCGGCGCACCGTCGCGCTGCTGGAGCGCGAGCGCCTGGCGCTGCCCGGCGTCACCGCCACAAGCTTCTCCACGCCTCGCCGTCTCGCCGTGCATATCACCGAGGTCGCCGAGCGCCAGGCCGACGTGACGGAAGAGCTCCTCGGGCCCTCCGCCAAAATCGCCTTCAAGGACGGCACGCCCGCGCCTGCCGCCATCGCCTTCGCGAAGAAGGCAGGCGTCCCGGTAGAGTCCCTCCGCACCGTCACCACGCCCAAGGGGGAGTACATCGCGGCCACCTCCACCAAGGCCGGTCGCTCCGCCGCGGAGGTCCTCGCCGAAGAGCTGCCCAAGGAGCTCGCGCAGATCTACTGGGCCAAGAACATGTACTGGCGTCCCGGCAAGCCCGAGCGCTTCGTGCGGCCTGTCCGCTGGTTGCTGTGCCTGCTCGGCTCCGAGATCGTCCCGGTCAGCTTCGGCGGCAAGACCGCCGCGGACGTCACCTATGGACATCGCGTGCTGCACGGCTCCGCCCCGATCGCGATCACCGCGCCCGCGCACTATTCGTCAGCCCTCGAAGCCGCGCATGTGCTGGCCGACGTCGAGTTGCGGCGTCACCGCATTCGCAAGGCGCTCGATCATGTCTGCCGCACCCTGCCGAACACCCGCTGGCGCGAAGACCACGCCCTCGTGGACAAGCTTACCCACCTGACGGAATGGCCCTCGGTGATCTCCGGCAGCTTCGAGCCCGAGTACCTCGCGCTTCCAGAAGAGGTCCTCGTCACTGTCATGCGCGACCACCAGAACGAGTTCGCCGTCGAAGACTCGTCCGGCAAGCTCGCGCCGCACTTCCTCGCGGTCCTCAACACCGAAACTGACGCCGCGGGCGAGGCCATCATCCGCCAGGGCAACGAGCGCGTCCTCCGCGCCCGCTTCAACGATGCCCGCTTCTTCTGGGAGTTCGACCAGCGCACGCCTCTTACTCACCGCCTGCCGCTGCTCGAAAAGGTCACGTTCCAGAAGGACCTCGGCAGCTATGCGGCCAAGACCGAGCGCGTCCGCAGCGTAGCCCGTGCGCTTGCCGAGAAGGTTCTCTCGCGGCACGGCCAGGTGGACATGGCAGCTCTCGATGAGGCGGCCCGCCTGTCGAAGACCGACCTCACCACCGACCTCGTCAAGGAGTTCACCGAGCTGCAGGGCCAGATCGGCGGGCTCTATGCAAGACACCAGGGCCTGGGCCAGCGGACAGCGGACGCCATCTACGACCACTACCGCCCCACCTCGATGGAGGACCGCATCCCGCGCACGCCGGAGGGCCGGCTGCTCGCGCTCGCAGACAAGGCGGACACCATCGCCGGCATGTTCAGCCTGGGACTGGAGCCGACCGGAAGCAAGGACCCGTTCGCCCTGCGCCGCGCCGCCAATGGCATCGTCAAGATCCTCGCCGAGAGCGAGCCGGCGCTGCCTCTTTCGCTCGGCGATATCGCGGCCGCCGCAACGGTGCCGTTCTCTGGGGACGAGCTCCTCCGCGGCCGCATCGAAGTCTTCTTCGCCGAGCGGCTGGAGTTCTATCTCCGCGAAGCGAAGGGTCAGGCGTATGACGTTGTGGCCGCCGTGCTCGCCGCCGGCGCCAACGACGTGCGCGACGCGATCGCACGCGCTGAGGCCGTCACCTCCATGCGCGGCAGCGAAGACTTCCGAGCCGTCTGCGCCGCGTTCAAGCGGATGAAGAACATCCTTGCGCAGGCCGGGGAGAGGCGCCTTGCCATGCTGCCTCTGGCTCGGGCTGACACGCCGGAGCACCCGGCGCAGGCGGCGCTCGCCGTCGCGGCACACGGCATCCGTGCGGAGTTCGCGGACCGTGTGCGACAGCAGGACTATGTCGGCGCGCTCGAATGCATCGCCAGGCTCCGCCCGCCTGTCGACGCCTTCTTCGAGCAGGTGATGGTGATGGATCCGGACGAGGAGGTTCGTGCCGCACGGCTTGCGCTGCTCAACGATCTAGTGAAGACCTTTTCGCGGATCGCGGCGTTCTCCGAGATGGTGGCCGAAGGATCACGCTGACCGCACCGGGACGCTAGTTCACCTTCTGCAGGCGGCCGATCAGCTTGGCGGCTAGCGGCTCGCCGGACTCCGTCCACAGCAGACGGCTTGAGATTCCGCAGTTCTTTTCGACCAGCAGGGTAAACGCCAGCAGCTTTTCGACATTCTGCTGGATGCGCACCTGCGCCACCTGGTCGAGCGGCCGGGCGTCCTCGGTCTCAAACACCCACGGCGTGTCCAGGCCGAAGTCGACGAGGATGTGGCCGTTCTGCTCAAAGCCGGCGGTATCGAACGCCGGCCCGAAGCCGAGCACGCGCACCGCATGGGGACGCAGACTCCAGGTGGTGTCCAGGTCGCCGAGCACGGTGTACGGCGCTGCGGTGTCGGGATCGGGGTCGGGATCGGCGTAGGCGTCCTCTGCTTCGTCCAGATGCGCGCCGCCCCCTTCGGGAGCCCACAGCTGCCAGCGCATCTCGAACTCGTAGGCCATGTCGTCGTGGAGCTGTTCGGTCGCCTCGGCCACTGCGGCTTCCAGTGCTTCACCGGCCTGGCCGGCGGGCGCGTTGGTCGGAGTCTCCTTGGGGACCACATAGATCCTCTCGTAGAGCGGTGTCTCCGCGAAGCTGATGGGGTAGGCGGAGGCGGCGGAGACGTGCTTGCTGCCGATGACCGCGAACTGCCGCAGCACACCGGTGAGTGCGGCGGGCAGGGACTCCAGGCGAAAGTTCGGGAACCAGAGGCTGAGATAGAGGCGGTCGGCCATCCCTCTATTCTAGGCTGCGTCTCCGTCGGCTCCTCGGCCCTCCAGCCCAACGCGCGGCTTCGCCCCAGCAGCCGGATGAGAAGATAGACGTGGCGGGCGGATGCGCAATCGAATCGAAAGGTTGAGGCTGTGGCTGGTGGCGGGGGCGTGTCTTCTGCTCGCCGTGGTCGGCCTGTTCATCGGGTCGGCCCACTATCTGCGGCGGCATGCGCTGGCCCGCCTCTCCTCCAGGCTGGGGGTGGACATCAAGAGCGAGACCAGCGGGTTCACCTATTCGCAGTCCGTGCAGGGACGCACGATCTATACGATCCACGCTGCGAAAGAGGTGGAGCACGTCAACGGAACCATCACGCTGCATGACGTCTCGATGGTGCTCTACGGACGGACGGGCGACCGCGCGGACATGGTGTATGGCAAGGACTTCGAGTACAACCAGAGCGCCGGAATGCTGCGCGCTCTGGGCCTGGTGCATATCGATCTCGGAGCGGCCGGCTCAGGGCGGCCCGGCGCTCCTCCGCTGACGCCGCTGGCCGACGGGGAGGACGATGCCGGCGGAGGTCCTCGGCTGCTGCACGCCACCACCAGCGGCCTTGTCTATCTCGACAAGCTCGGTGTGGCTGCGACGAGCCAGGCCATCGAGTTTCAGACCGGGCAGATGAAGGGCCATGCCGTGGGGGCGGATTACAGCACGGATACGGGAGTGCTTCTGCTGCATTCCGCGGTTTCGATGAACGGCGTCGTCGGCGGCCGGCCGGTGGAGCTGACGGCCGCGAGCGCACAGCTCGATCAGCGGGGACGGCGCACGCTGCTGTCGCAGGCGCGGTATGTTTCGGGCGTCCAGACGATGCAGGCGGACCACGCAAAGGTGTTTACCGGGGCCGATAACGCGCTCGAGCGGATAGAGGCGGAGGGTCATCTCGCGCTTGCGCGGGGGGCGGGAACCGTGCAGGCTGTGCGGGGGAATGTCACCTTCGCCGCGAAGAACAACGCGCAGACCGTCGTCCTGGCGGGCGGTGTTCGGTACGTCGAGGACCTGCCGCTGCGCCAGGGGCGCGGGGAGGCAGCGGACGCTACGATCATCTTCGACGCGCGCGGTGCGGCTCATACGGCAGTGTTCTCGGGTGACGTGCACATGACGCAGCGCACACGGACGCATGACGACGCGCGCGAGCCGTGGAGTGTGCGCGAGCTCGCCGCGCCCCGGGTAGAGACCACGTTGGGCGACGCAGGTCTCGGACGAACCGCGCTTCGCGATGCGCATGCAGTGGGAGGTGCGCGGCTCAGGATGGTCGAGAACCGCCCGGGGACCGCAGCCGCGGGTGCAGGCACGACGACCGAGCTCGCAGGCGACGACCTGGTGGCGCACCTGCTGCCCGTCACGGCGGCAGAGCAGGCGCCGCGCCTGGATACGGTGGCGGCACGCGGGCACACCGTGCTCCACCAGATCGCCGCAGACGGAGTCGAGCAGACCAGCTCGGGGGATTCGCTGGAGGCTCGTTTCGCCCCCGAAGCGCCTCGATCCGGCACGTCACACGGTGTGCGTGCGGGTGAGCTGGGACCCGGACAACTGGTGGGCGCGACCCAGCAGGGGCACGTGCACCTTGCGCGGAGTACACCGCCCAGGCCGGGTGCGGCGGCCGTGCCCCCGGAGGAGGCCACCGCCGACCATGCCGGCTATGACGGCGTCGCAGACCGGCTGACCCTGACCGGCGGGGTAAGGCTGTCGAACGGCGACAACCTCCTCGCCGCGGACCGCGTGGCGCTCGACAGAACAACCGGCAACATGCAGGCTGAGGGAGCCGTCAAGGTCAGCTACACGCAGCAGGCTGCTACCCGCTCCGGCGCGGTTCGGCAGAGCGCGCCGGGCCGTGGACAGGACCCCCTCCACGTTGTGGCCGATCGCGCCGAGCTCGACCATACCTCCGACGTGACGACCTTCCATGGCAGACCGGTGCGCGTATGGCAGGGCGGATCGCAGATCCAGGCTCCGGTGGTGGAGCTGGCGCGCAGGCAGCGCCGGATGACCGCGCGGGCCGAGGATGCGACGCCCGCCGGTTCGGGCCGCGCCGAGCCGGTCCACGCGGTGTTGCCGGCGGTACAGGGAGGTCCCGGCGCCTCGCCCGCAGCGACACGGAGCACGACGGGCGCTCCTGCGTCGGCCAGCGCGGCTGGGAGTCCAGTCCAAATCGACGCGGGCGTTCTGATCTATTCCGAGGCCACCCGGCAGGCGCAGTTCAACGGCGGCGTCCGCATGATGAACTCGGGCGAGACGATGTCCGCTCGCACGGCCACGGCGTTTCTGCGGCCGGCGGATGGGTCGAAGGCAGGCGCCGCTGCCAAGGGTGCCGAGGCAGACCTGCCTGCGGCGGGCTCCGGCGGCTTCGCGCTCGGGGGCGCCGTCGAGCGCGTGGTCGCGAGCGGCGCGATTGTGGTCGAGCAGCCCGGCCTGCATGCCACAGGGGAGAGGCTCGTGTACACCGCGGCGGACCAGATGGTGCTGCTGACAGGCACGCCTGCAGCGGAGCCGCGCGTACTGGATCGCACACGCGGCAGCACGGTCACCGCGCCCGCCTTCCGATTCCACACGACGGACCGCAGCGTGGAGGCCTTGGGCGCGGCGCCCGGCGAATCTCCCGCACCCGACGGGGTTCATGCGGATACACCGGTGCGCCATTGAAGCGGAGCCCGCGTCCGTCAAACACACGCGACGTAGAATAGGACCGGGAACAGCGAGATTGATGCGAACGCTTGAGACGGATGATATCGGCAAGGCCTATGGCGGTAGGCGGGTCGTGCGCGGTGTCAGCATAACGGTCCGGCAGGGAGAGGTCGTCGGGCTGCTGGGGCCGAACGGGGCAGGCAAGACGACCACCTTCTACATGATCGTCGGCCTCGTGCGTCCCGATGCCGGACGCATCGTCGCCGACGGCCAGGACATTACACGGCTCCCGATGTATCTGCGCGCGCGCCAGTACGGCATCAGCTACCTGCCGCAGGAGCCCTCCATCTTCCGCAAGCTGAGCGTGGAGGAGAATATTCTTGCGGTGCTTGAGGCCCAGCAGCTGAACCAGGCGCAGCGCCGCACGCGCACGGAGAACCTGATCGAGCAGCTCAATCTGGGTCAGGTGCGCAAGACGCGCGGCTACGCCCTGAGCGGGGGCGAGCGCCGCCGCGTCGAGATCGCCCGCTGCCTCGCCATCGAGCCCGCCTTCATCCTGCTCGACGAGCCCTTCTCCGGTATCGACCCGATCGCCGTTCTGGAGCTGCAGGAGATCATCTTCGGACTGAAGAAGAACGGCATCGGCGTGTTGATCACCGATCACAACGTGGCCGAGACCCTCTCGGTCGCGGACCGCGCCTACATCATCAACGACGGCAGGATCTTTCGTGCCGGGACGCCGGGTGAACTTGGGCGCGATCCTGAGGTCAAACGCGTCTACCTGGGCGAAAACTTCTCGATGGATTAGCGGGCAGTCGACTGGTTGCCCTTGTGTCGAAGGTGGTATTGCCGGTCCGCTGGTTTGGCTGTGGAATCGTGCCTGACGGCAATAGCCTGATTCCGTTGACGCACCAGAGCCCGGGCTGCACGGAGCGAAACCCGAGTGTAGACTGAGCGTTGTTGCAAGCTGGACGAGGCAGGGGGTCTACCGGAAACGCCTGTTTCCTTGCGGGTTCCAGCAGGACGAGGGGTTACAAGGACGTGCTCCAGCCGAAGCTGAATCTCAAAGTCTCCCAGCGCCAGGTGCTTACCCCTGGCCTTGTTCAGATGGTCAGTGTCCTGGCCCTGAACAAGCTCGAGCTGAAGGAGATGATCAACACCGAGATCATCGAGAATCCGGTCCTCGAAGAAGTGGAGCACTCCTCCGCCACCCTGGAAGAGCTCGCCGGCCGGGAAGGCGATCTGGAGCGCTCCGCTGCAGATCTGATCGCCGCCCCCGAGCGGGTGGAAAAGGATCCCTTCGAGGAGATCGACTTCGGCAGCTACTTCCAGGACTATCTCGATCCCGGGTTCCGCACCGCGTCCTCCTTCGAGGAGCTCGACCGGCCCTCCTTCGACAACTTTCTTTCGCAGCCCAGCACGCTCACCGATCACCTGATGTGGCAGCTCGGCGCGCTGAACCTTGCCGAGTCCGTGCGCCTGGCGGCGGAGCTCATCATCGGCAACCTGGACGAAGAGGGCTACCTGGCGGCGACCAACGAGGAGCTCGCGCTGGCTCTGTTGCAGGCGCGGCTTCCTGCTCCTCCTCCTCCCATTCCGTTTGAGCGCGGCATACGCCACCAGACGCCCGTGGCACAGATGCTTGCGGCAGGCCGCGTAGAGCTCTCGGCGGCTGCCGCGGCAGGCGATGCGGCCAATGGGGGATCCACCCCGGGCTCTTACACCAACGGGCATGGCAGCTCCGAACGCAACGGGCAGGCTGGCGCCGACGAGACCATACCGGAAGAGCTGGCCGCAGCACTTCGTGCAGTGGCCCACGCCCTGGATGTGGTGCGGCAGTTCGATCCCCTGGGCGTAGGCACACGTGATCTCCGCGAGTGTCTGCTGGTGCAGATCGCCGGGCAGCGGCGGGAGGCCGAGCTGGTCGCCGCGCGCCGTGCGGCCTGGCACAAGGGTCACGCAGCAGATCTCGCGAGCGAGGGACTCGATCCTGCCGCGGACTACGGCCCCGCCCTCCGGACCGCGGAGGTCAGCCGCCCTGCCTCCGGCTGTACGGGCGATACCTTCGAGATCGCCTCGCACATCGTCGCAAATCACCTGGGCCTGCTGCAGAAGAAGGATATGCGGGAGCTGACCCGGAGCTGCGGCCGGTCCGCCGAGGACGTCCAGGCCGCCGTCGAGTTCATCCGTACGCTCGATCCCAGGCCCGGTCGCCGCTACAACCAGAGCGAGACCCGGCTGATCGAGCCCGACGTGGCCTTTGTGAAGCGCGACGGCGAGTACGTCGTCGTGATGAACGAAGAGGAGATGCCCACCCTGCGGCTGAGCCGCGCCTACCGCCGGCTGCTGCGCGAGAAGAAGACCGAAAAGGACGTGCGCGAGTACGTGAAGGAGCGCTACAAGTCCGCCATCCAGCTGCTCCGCAACATCGAGCAGCGTAAGAACACCATCGTCCGTACCTGCGATGTGATCGTCCGCCGCCAGACAGAGTTTCTGGAGCGCGGGGAACAGGGACTGAAGCCGATGATGATCAAGGAGGTTGCCGAAGAGATCGGCGTGCACCCCTCCACCGTCAGCCGGGCGGTCGCCAACAAGTATGTGCACACCCCCCAGGGCGTCTACGAGCTGCGCTTCTTCTTCACGGAGGCCGTGAACGGCCCCGAAGGCGGAGACCTCCCGCTGGTGTTGCTGAAGCGCAAGGTCAAGAAGCTGATCGAGGAGGAGAATCCCCGAAAGCCGTTCACCGACGATCAGCTCGCCGCGGAGCTGCAGCGGCAGGGAATTCAGGTGACCCGCCGGACGGTGGCCAAATATCGTGAAGATATGCAGATTCCCAGCACACACCAAAGGCGTGTACGCTGAGGGGGCGCGGGTGATGGCTCTCGCCATCCCGAGGACCGTACGCTCGCGAACGAAGTGACTCGAGGAGGGTTGCTCATGATCGTTGAGTACACAGGCAGGCAGTTCGTCGTCACCGAGAAGTACAAGGTATATGCCGCCGCGGCGCTGAACCGGATTGGACGGCTGGCAGGGGAATCAGCCAGCGCGCACGTCATCCTGATGACCGACAAGTACCGCAACATCGCGGAGGTCACGCTGGCGTGTGGCGGCCAAAGCATGGTTGCGGTATGCGAGTCGCCCGAGATGATGACGGCGGTGCACGATGCCCTCGCCACCATCGAGCAGCAGGTCATCCGCTCGCGTCAGCGAACGACGACGATCATGCGGCACCCGCGAAGCGCTGGACTCAAGACCTCCCCGGAGTCCGCCGCTCCCGCAGCCTACCCTGCCTGATCCGCACGTCAGGCGCAGCTCCGCACCGTGGCCCTGCGGCACCGGTGTGACCCGCGGCTCGCGTGCGGGTCGAAGCTCCCATGATCCTGCCGTTCCGGCATCGATGCTGGACTTGACGATGATGGTTGCTGCAGCGCCGGGCGGTGGGAACCTACGCTCGATGCTAGGATTCTGCCATGGCTCGCTCCAAACCTCCCGAGAAGAAGGCCTCCAGAACGCGCCGGCCGGACGCGTCCGTTCCCTCCGCCTCCAGTCACGGCGAACTCGTTATCCTGACCGGGATGTCCGGCTCGGGAAAGCTGTCCGCACTCAAAGCCTTTGAAGATCTCGGCTTCTACTCGGTGGATAACCTGCCGCTCGAGCTCATCCCGCGCTTCGCCGATCTTGTGCGGCAGTCGACCGAGATCCAGCGGGCGGCCCTCGTCGTCGATGTTCGCGAGGGCATTCGACTCGATCGCTTTCCCGGCATCCTCAAGAAGGTCCGCAAAGTACTCCCCACCCGCGTTGTCTTCCTGGAAGCCACCGAAGACGCGCTCGTCCGCCGCTTCTCCGAGACCCGGCGCCCGCACCCCATGGGCCGTGGCGAGACCGTAGTCCACGGCATCCGCGCCGAGCGCAAACGGCTCGACCCCATCCGCAACGTCGCAGACATCGTCCTCGACACCACCAAATTCAATGTGCACGAGCTTCGCGCCCACATCAACGCGCAGTTCGAGCAGGAGGCCGGCTCCGGCGGCCTGACCATCACAACCACCAGCTTCGGCTTCAAAAACGGCGTCCCCACGGACGCCGACCTGGTCTTCGACGTGCGCTTCCTTCCCAATCCCCACTTCATCCCCGAGTTCCGCAAGCTCACAGGACGGCATCCCAAGGTTGCCAAATACGTGCGCCAGTTTCCCCAGACGCAGGAGTTCGTGGATAGGACCACAGACTTGCTCAAGTTCCTCCTGCCCCACTACATCGATGAGGGCAAGAGCTATCTCACCGTAGCGTTTGGCTGCACCGGAGGCCAGCACCGCTCCGTGCTGATCGCCGAGGAGATGAAGAAGCGTCTGGCGGCGGAGGGGCACCGCGTGAAGGCCGTGCACCGCGACATGCCTCGGTAAGGCAACGCCGCATGTTCGCTCGCGCCACGCTGTGTCGCACTCCAGACGGCATATCCCATAGAATGGCTCCCATGCTGCGGATTCGCAGGCCCGCCCGGAGACCGCCCGCATGAACCGCATGTGGCGCCTTGTGCGCTATGCACGTCCCTACGCCCTCTATTCCCTCGCCGCCGTCGTGCTGATGGGACTGGTCGGATTGATGGCGGGCTTCCGTGTGCTTCTGGTCAAGCTGATCTTCGACGATGTGCTTCGCCCCGATGCCCCGTCTGACGTCGTGCTGCGCGCCACGATCCCCTGGACCCACCACGTCTTGAATCTCAGCTTTCTTGTGCCCCGCCACTTCCATAATGCGTGGACCGTCGTCGCGTATGCTCTCATCACCTCGGCCATTGTGAAGTCCGTCTGCGACTACACCGGCACCTATCTGGTGAACTACGCGGGCTTCGGCATGGTCACCGACATTCGCAACGACCTCTACGACGCGGTGCTGCGGCGCTCCGTCTCCTTCTTCCAGCGGCACTCGACCGGCTCGCTGCTCTCCACGCTCATCAACGACATCGAGCGAGTCCAGACCGCGATGTCCTCTGTGCTGGGCGACTTCCTGCAGCAGTTCTTTACGTTTCTGTTCATGGCCGCCGTGGTCATTCACACCGGCGGAAAGCTCGCCTGGGTGCTTCTGCTGTTTGTGCCCGTCGTCATCTCGTCGGCGCGGCGCATCGGACGCAGAGTGCGCCAGACGACCCGCCGCGGCCAGGACAAGCTGGCCGAGATCCAGAACATCCTGCATGAGACGATCACCGGCAACGGCATCGTCAAGGCCTTCGGCATGGAGCTGTGGGAGATGGACCGCTTTCGTCACGCGGCCCGGCGCCTGTTCCGCGCCAACCTGCGCTCGGTCAGCGTGCAGGCGATCTCGTCGCCGTTGATGGATGCGATCGGGGCCGTGGGCATCACGCTGCTGCTGCTGCTCGGCCGCAATCTCATCAAGACGCATGCGATGACCGAAGGCGCATTTATCGCCTTCCTGATCGCCACGTTTACGCTCTACGATCCGGTGCGCAAGTTCGCGCTCTTCTACAACTCGTTCCAGCAGGCGCTGGGGGCCAGCGAAGAGATCTTCCGGTTCATGGATGCGCAGGACGATGTCGTTGAGAAGAAGCGCGCGGTGGTGCTGAAGGAGTTCAAGCACTCCATCCGTTTCGAGCACGTCGAGTTCGGCTATGAGCTGGAGGGCGAGACCAAGCCCGTGCTTCACGATGTGAACCTCCACGTCGCGCGGGGAGAGGTTATCGCCTTTGTAGGACCGAGCGGGGCAGGGAAGTCGTCGCTGGTCAACCTTATCCCTCGGTTCTTCGATGTCACAGGAGGCCGCATCCTGATCGACGACCTGGACCTCCGGGACGTCACCATCGCCTCCTTGCGCAACCAGATCGGCAAGGTCACGCAGGAGACGATTCTGTTCAACGATACGGTGCGCAACAACATCGCCTACGGGCAGCCCGATGTTGCGCTGGCGCGCGTGCAGGATGCGGCGCGCATGGCGCTGGCCCACGACTTCATCACCCGGATGCCCGACGGCTACGACACCGTCATCGGCGAGAAGGGCGCGCGCCTCTCCGGTGGCGAGCGCCAGCGGCTCGCGATCGCCCGCGCCATCCTGAAGAACGCGCCTATTCTGATCCTCGACGAGGCGACCTCCGCACTCGATCCCGAGAGCGAGGCCTACGTGCAGGAGGCGCTCGCAAACCTGATGCAGCACCGCACCGTCTTCGTCATCGCGCACCGCATGTCCACGGTGCGCCGCGCCAGTCGCATCGTCGTGCTCGAGCGCGGACGCCTGACCGAGTGCGGAACCCACGATGAGCTGATGGCGCGCTCGGGCACCTATCGCAGACTGTACGACCTGCAGTTCGACTCGGACCGCTTCGAGCGCCGCCCCGCCACGGAGTCCGCCGAGGCCGAGCTCCTCGAGAACATCCCATGACGACCACCGCAGGCTCTACGCCCGCCTCCGACAACTCGCGCGCCGGCTCCACTCGGCTGCCTCCGCAGACCGTCTACTCCATGACGGGCTACGCCTCCGCGCAGTCCACGACGGAAGATGGCACCGCGTTCAGCCTGGTGTTCAAGAGCGTCAATCATCGTTTTCTGGATCTGAACATGCGTCTCCCGCCGGACTCCGACGCACTTGAGGTCGCACTCCGCCGGTTGCTGAAGGAGCGTATCCGGCGCGGCCATGTGGACGTGACACTCTTTCTCGACCGCCGTTCGAGGGAGGGCTCGCCTGGGCTGCAACTGAATCACGAGCTGCTCGCCACGCACGTCCGTCTCTTCCGCGAAGCCGCGGCGCATCATGGCATTCCCGGGGAGCCGAACCTGCATGAGCTGTTGCGGAACCCCGGCGTCCTTGCCGGTGAGAGCCCGCATTCCGCGACAGAGGGCACCCGCGGCGCCGCACTCGAAGCAGCCGTGCTCTCTCTGGCGCCGGCGCTCATCGATCAGCTGAACCAGGTACGCGCCGGGGAGGGCGCGGCCCTTACCGCGGAGCTTCGTGCCTCCATGCTCCGCCTCCGCGCCCTTGCGGAAGAGGCCACCACGCTGCGCAGCGGAGCACGCGAAGCCCACCTCCTGCGTCTGCGCAGCCGCCTCGCCGAGCTCTTGAACCCCGCGATGGGCTCGCCGGCCGAGGGCCGCGCCGCAGATGCCGGTGCGTCCCCGTCGCAGCCGCGCTCGCCAAGCCACTTAGCGGACTCCCCGAATGCGGCGCCGGGTCCAATGATTCAACTGCCCGACCATCGCCTGCTTGCGGAAGCTGCCCTCATCGCGGAGCGGTCGGATGTCGAAGAAGAGCTGGTTCGTCTGCGTGCGCACATCGACAGCTTCCTCGACCTGCTTTCGAGCGGCGGGGAGCTGGGCAAGCGGCTCGACTTCCTGCTCCAGGAGCTCAACCGCGAGGCCAACACCATGCTCTCGAAGACCACTGCGGGCGACCCGTCAGTCGGCCTTCGGCTCACCACGGTCGGGCTCGAGATGAAGAGCGAGATCGAACGCGCACGCGAACAGGTTCAGAATCTGGAATAACGCGGCGCATCCATATCGCAGCCGGGGGGCGCTTCATAGGCACCCGGCGGGCGCTTCTCTGCGGCAGGTGGGCTCTCAAGCCTCGGCGTAGGGAAGCTCGGGAAGCCGGCTCAGCAGAGCGTCTGCGAGCGGTGCTGTTGCGGGCGCTCCCGTGCGGTGGATCTGCAGCACGAGGATGTCGTCCTCCTGCCCGAAGTCCTGAGCAGCCGATGCGATCGTCGCGGACGAGGTGCGCTCCCGCAGCATCTCGCCGACACGGTCGAAGCCGAACAGCGTTCCCTCGGGGTCCTGTGCCTCGACCACACCGTCGGACATCAGGAACAGCGAATCCCCGGGCGCCAACGTGAACCGCGCCACCGCGAACTCCGCCTCCGGCACCATGCCGATGGGGAATGCTCCGTCCATGGCGTACTCCGTCCCATTCAGGTACGGGGGAAGCTGTCCCGCGTTGGCGATGGTCACCGAGCCGTCAGGATCGATGCGCAGGATCAGGCAGGTTGCGATGGCCTGGCCGCGTTCGCACAACTGATCGTTCACCTCGCCGAGAATCTGCAGCGGGTCCAGTCTGTGCTGCACCGCAGCGCGGATGGCGCCGATGATCAAGGCGACCAGCATCCCCGCCTGCACTCCCTTGCCGGTCACGTCACCAACGACGATCAAGGCTGTGCCCGGCGGGCTAAGCGGCAGAATCTGGAAGAAGTCTCCGCCGACCTCGCGCGCCGGTCTGTAGTCGCTGTCGATTCTGAGCCCCGCGATCTCCGGCAGTTCATGCGGGATCAGCAGTTGCTGCACCTGCTGGGCCTGCTCGATCTCGAGCTTCCACTGTTCCTTGCGAGCCTGCGCCTGGATGAACCTGCGCAGCAGCATCACGGTGATGATGAGCAGCGAGGTCACCGTGGCCATCGTGCCCAGCGACACGGTGAAGCCTGCGATCGAGAACGTCGTGCGGATATGCGCCAGCCGCATCTCGTGCTGGTAGTTTCCGACGAAGGCGAGCAGGATCGCCGAGGCCGCCATCCAGCCCTCGGTCTTCTGCGTGCGGAAGCCGCGAAACGCCACAAGGAACAGAAGCACGCCCAGCGCCAGCTTGATCCCGAGCAGGGTCGGGGCAATCACGGCGGACGCATGCACGGGGACAAGCTGACCGTAGATCGGAGGCCGCAGCGTGGCCGTCCCCAGAGCAAGCATGGCGGCCAGCGGCCACACCACCATGTGCAGCCAGCGCATTCTGGCCAGCCGAAACCAGTATCCCCAAAAGAGCACCCACAGGCCGATCCGCGTGGGTGTCAGCACAACGTCGTTCAACACGACGGCGGTCGTCTGACCCAGCCAGGCGGTGAAGTTGACCGACAGGACGACGATGCCGCCGAGCAGCGTGACGCTGCACACCATCTCGAGCCAAAGGTAGGCGCGCTCGTCGGGGTCCAGCCAGAAGAGAGCGCCTGCCATCAGCAGCGCCATGAAGACGATCATCATCTCCAGGAAGCCGCTGCCGAGGTAGTGCGCCAGGTCGTTGTAGTCCAGCCGGACCAGTGCGTTGATCAGCGAGGCGTAGCCGAGTGTCGGCGGCCCGTGGAGCCCGCCGGCGTCGGGACTGTTGAACCGTGTCGCGCTGTCCATCCACATGCGGACGGCGATCGTGACGGTGCCGTTCCCGACGCCCCTTGGAAACGGAAATGCCTCGGGCAGGCTGGGGTACGCGGTGACGCGGCCGCCGCTGAACCTGCCAAACTCGCCGATCTCCTGCCCGTTGACAAAGACCTGGTACGCGTCGTCTGCCTGGTCCGGCATCTTCAAGGCGAGCCTGTGGTTTGCGCCGTTTACATCGATCCGCAGCCGATACCACGCGAAGCCGGAGTAGCCGGGGTATCCGCGGGCGGTCCAGCCCGCGCCGGCGGACCCCTTCGGTATGGTCAGGTCCATCGTGGCCCACGCGGAGTCGTCCAGCTCCGGACGTGCCCATGAGGCGTCGTCGCCGATGCGGAACTTCCACGGGCCTGTGAGCTCTGCGGAAGATTCGCCCAGCTTTACCGGCAGCGCAGGCGAAGCAGCCTGCGCGAGTGGGGCCGGCGCGGGCGGCTGCTTCGCGCGAAGGGTCTGCGCCGACGAGGGCACAGCGCACAGCAACACCAGAGAGGCAAGGGCAGCGCGTTGCATTCGGGTAGTCTTCCCTTCCGCCAAGTTGAGCCCGTTGCGTGTCAGTGTACCTCCGGCGAGCGGCTTCGGCGATGAATCGCCCGGGCGAACCTATGCGGGGAACCCTGTTTCGCGATTGTTCCGCGATAGTTGCGCGATTGTTCCACGTGGAACAATCCGCAACTCGCGCGCGATGAGGGAGATAGCGCCCGGGCAGAGAAGAGGAAGGCTCCGGCGCAGCGGTGTGGATTCTCCCCATCGAACCGGCCAGCGGCCGATATCGTTACCGGGATTGCCCTGCGCGGGCCGGAGCTTGGCGCTATGGAATGTGGAGTGTGGAGTCAGGCCTGTGCGGGACCGCCGGTACGGCGTCGCCGGAGGAGATAGCCGCTGGACAGCAATCCGGAGCTCAGAAGCCAGAGGGAGCCGGGCTCGGGTGTGTTCGCTGTACCCGTCATGGTTCCGAAGTCCTCCGGGTCCGCCCCCGCCTCGGCGATGGTGAAGAACTGCCCAATGCCTATGGTTCCATTGGTGAAGCTGAGTTCATAGCCTACGCCGTCCGGTCCGGAGCCGCAGGTTGCGTCCTTGAAGAGATCGAGGCCTGTGCCCGAGAGGGCGCATCCGGCGGTCTGGCTGCCGATCGTGTTCGGCACGAAGATCTCCAGGCTGTGGATGACCTGCCCGGTAAGATTCTTGCCGACGAAGCAGCCCACGTAACCCGTCAGCGTCGGGTCCTGGGCATCGCATGCACTGAACGTAAAGGTGAATGGATTGGTGAAGACGTCGGTGTAGGAGTTGGTCGGATCGACGACGATCATCTGGAAGTCGTCCGCCTTCGCACGTCCGGCAAAGCCGCACACCAGGGCCAGCGCAAGCAACACTCGAATCATCTTCATGTAGATCTCCATCCTTCGGCGGTTTGCGCCGGGGGGTCTCCCTTTGGGCTCACCGCTTCCAGCACCAGGCCAGGTCGCAGGACTTGGCCAGTACGGGCGCGATGCAAATCCCCGTGTGCACGTTGCCTGCCGAACGGGATTCGTCACGAATGAATGGGTTGCCGACAAATCTGGACAGGTATATGCAAACATTTGCATGTACGAGGGAAGATTGGTTCCGGTTTCGGGCGGGGGCAGCCTAGGTGTAGAGCACTTTACGCTCGCCGCGCACGATGCGACCGATCAGGCAATGGCGCTCGTTGGCGCGGTTCAGAATGGCGCGGGCCTTCTTGACGTCGTCTGCGGCGACGACGGCGATCAGTCCGATCCCCATGTTGAAGGTTCGGAGCATCTCGTCGAGCGGCACCGAGCCGAGCGCCTGCAGGTGTTCGAAGAGCGGAGGAGGAGTCCACGTGGAGAGGTCGACGGCGGCGGAGGTTCCGCGGGGAAGGATGCGCGGCAGATTCTCGGTGATGCCGCCGCCGGTGATGTGCGCCATCCCGCGCACCAGTCGGGTCTCGGGACCGCCGGCGGTGAGTTTTTTGATGACCGGCAGGTAGCTCCGGTGCGTCCGCATCAGGGCGGCGCCGGTCTTGTCCTTCAGCTCATTGACGTACTGGTCCGGCCCGTAGCCGGCAGTCTCGAACAGCAGCTTGCGGGCGAGCGAGTAGCCGTTGGTGTGCAGTCCGTTCGAAGGCAGTCCGATCAGCACGTCGCCGATCTGGATCCGTTCTCCGGTGATGATGTCCGGCCGGTTCACGCAACCGATGATCGTCCCGGCCAGGTCGTATTCGCCGTCGGCGTAGAAGCCGGGCATCTGCGCCGTTTCGCCTCCGATGAGCGCGCAGCCGTTGGCCTTGCACCCCTCCGAGAGGCCGCGCACCACGGTCTCGACGGTCTCGGAGTCCTGCTCGCGCAGCCTGCCGGTCGCCAGGTAATCCAGGAAGAAGAGGGGCGTGGCGCCCTGCACGGCGATGTCGTTCACGCAATGGTTGACGAGGTCCGCGCCTACGGTGTGGTGGATGCCGAGTTCGAAAGCGACCTTGAGTTTGGTGCCCACGCCGTCCGCGGAGGAGACGAGCACGGGCTCGGGAAAGCGGGCCAGGTCCAGCGCGAACAGTCCGCCGAAGCCGCCGATCTCCGAGAGCACGTGCTTGTTGAATGTCTTGCGGGCGAGCATCTTGATGCGCTGCTTGGCCCGGTCGCCGGCGGAGATGTCGACGCCTGCGTCCGCGTAGGTGATGGGGACCTTTGCGGACTTGCCCGTCGCCTGCGGCCGGTCGGCGGTCGTCGACGCCCCGGCCGGCGCATGGTCCACGGTCGCGGCTGCGGCGACGTCCGGAGACGAAGCAGGCGAATTGGGCGACTCTTCAGGCACTCGGGAGACTCCTGTCGCTTCGGAGCAAAGCGGGTGTCGGTTGGGGGCTGCAACTGCGAATGGATGGGCGGTGTGCGCTGGAGACCAGCGCGCTGCTCAAAGTCTACCAGCCGGGCTGAGGAATTCCATCGACGCGGAAGGGGCTGCGGCGCGGCTCGGGTGAGCGCGCAAGCAGGTAGACTTGAAGGAGCGTCATGATTCTTCCGTTTGTCCGCGAGCTGCTCGCAGACCTGGAACACTCCGTTGCGTTTGAGCGTGTGCGGCGCCACCTGGGCGCCGGATCGGGGCGCCGCCGTGTCTCGGGGCTGACGTTTACGGCGCGGGCACTGTATCTTCCGCTGTTTGCAAGGGCCTCGCAGGCTCCCGCTCTTGTGCTGGTCGCGGACAACAAGGCGGCGGAGGCGCTCTATGCCGCGGTGGTCGCAGGGTGTGAGCTGACCGGCGCGATGCCTGCGGAGTCCGTGCTGCGCCTTCCGGCACACGACGTACTCCCCTTCGAAAATCTGTCGCCGCACCCGGAGATCCAGGAGGCGCGTGCGGCCACTCTGTGGAAGATCTGCCAGCTGCCGGGCGCGGGCCACGCAGAGCCGGCCCGGGTGATCATCGCGCCGGTTGAGGCTGCCTGCATGCGGCTATTCCCGCGAGAGCACTACGCCGGCCTGGCGCTGCACCTGAAGCGCGGCGAAGAGTACCTGCCCGAGATGCTGGTCGATCATCTTCTCTCGGTCGGCTACACGCGGGTCGACGTCGTCGAGATGCCGGGACAGTTGACCCTGCGCGGCGGAATTCTGGATGTGTATTCGCCGGAGTCCGACAGGCCTGTGCGTGTGGACTTCTTTGGCGATGAGATCGAATCGATCCGGCGCTTCGACCCCGATTCGCAGCGCTCCGCTTCGACGCTGGACGAGGCGCTGCTGCTTCCGCTGACGGAGATCCCGGTTACGGAGCGGATTCTGCAGGCCATCAACGCGCGCCTCACGCGTTCAGGCATGGCGGGGGCGCAGCCCGAGGCCGGGGAAGAGCCGGCTCAGCTAAGGTCCCACGTCGCGACCCGCGCGGGCGACGCCACCGTGTTTCCGGGCTGGGAGTTCTTCGCGCCCGTGGCCGGCGCACGGCATACGCTTCTGGATCTGCTTGGACCGGAGACCAGGGTCTTCCGCGAGGAGCCGGCCATGATGCAGAACCAGGCCGAGCGCTGGTGGAACAAGGTGGAGCAGAGGCACGAGCGTGCTGGCATCGGGTCGCTGGTGCGACCGGAGGACGTGTACGTTTCGCCGTGGGATCTTGACGACAGGGTACGCGGCTTCGCCGGCTGCGAGCTGGACCAGCTTGGCGCCGTGGATATCCTCGACCAGGACCGCAGCGAGCTCTCCGAGGTGGACTTCGCGACCCGGCCGACGCAGCGGTTTCATGGCAGCATCCCGGCTCTTGTGGACGCTCTGAACGGCCTGGTCGCGCAGGACGCACGGGTTCTGCTTACGGCGCCGAACCAGGGCGAGGTGGAGCGTCTGGCCGGGCTGCTGCAGGAGTACAGCGTGCCGTACAGGCTGGGCTCGCGGCTGCAGACGGCGAGCTCCGGGACGGTGTACTCGGAGTCGTCGTACCTGGCGGGCGACCTGCGCGTGCCCGTGATCGTGCGCACGCCCATGGCGAACGGCGTGCAGGTGCTGGACCTGCGGGACGCCGATGGGCGGACGGCGGCGCGCCAGCTTGTGATCTTTGGCGCCAACGATCTCTCCGACGAGGCCGACGTGACCGCGCGGCCCGTGACCCGGTCGAAGTCGAAGACGGCGGCGTTTGTCTCCGACTTCCGCGATCTTGCGGTGGGCGACTACGTCGTCCACGTCGAGCATGGGATTGCACGCTACTGCGGTTTGCGCACGATCGAAGAGGAGGGCCAGCCTCCACTCGAGCTGATGATTCTGGAGTTCGCGGACGAGGCCAAGCTGTACGTCCCGCTCACGCGGCTGGACCTGATTCAGAAGTACCGCTCGACGGACACGGGCCCCGCGCCGCAGCTGAACAAGCTGGGCTCGCAGGCGTGGCAGAAGACCAAGGCGCGCGTCAAGAAGGCGATGGCGGATATGTCGGGCGAGCTGCTGAAGCTGTACGCGCAGCGGCACGCCGCGGTGGGCACGGCCTTCTCTCCGGACACCAACATGCAGCGGGAGTTCGAGGACGCCTTCGACTTCAACGAGACCGAAGACCAGCTCTCGGCCATCGCCGACATCAAGCGGGATATGGAATCCCCGCAACCCATGGACCGGCTGCTGTGCGGCGATGTGGGCTACGGCAAGACTGAGGTCGCCATGCGGGCCGCCTTCAAGGCAGTGCAGGACGGCAAGCAGGTGGCTGTGCTGACGCCGACCACGGTGCTCTCCTTCCAGCACTACGAGAGCTTCAAGCGGCGATTCGCGAACTTCCCTGTGCATGTCGAGATGATCTCGCGCTTCCGGACTGCGAAGGAGCAGAAGGAGATTCTGGAGAAGGTCGCGGCAGGCAAGGTGGACATCCTGATCGGGACGCATCGTCTGCTCTCGAAGGACCTGAAGTTCCAGGACCTCGGCCTGCTTGTCGTCGACGAAGAGCAGCGCTTCGGGGTGCGCCACAAGGAGCGCCTGAAGCAGATGCGCGCGGCGATCGATGTGCTCAGCATGTCGGCCACGCCCATCCCGCGGACGCTGCATATGTCGCTGATCGGGTTACGGGACATGAGCGTGATCGAGACGCCGCCTAAGGATCGCATGGCGATTCAGACGATTGTCGCCAAGTTCGACGAGAAGCTGGTGCGCACCGCGATCGAGATGGAGCTCGAACGCGGCGGGCAGACCTACTTCGTGCATAACCGGGTGGAGACGATCTACGACCTGGCAGCCAAGATCCGCGAGCTTGTGCCCTCCGCACGCATCGTCGTCGGGCACGGCCAGCTTCCCGAGTCCGAGCTGGAGCGGGTGATGCTCTCGTTCATGAATCACGAGTATGACGTGCTGGTGGCGACGTCGATCATCGAGAACGGCTTGGACATCCCACTCGCCAATACGATCGTCATCAATCGCGCGGATCGGCATGGCCTGAGCGAGCTGTATCAACTGCGCGGGCGCGTCGGCCGGTCGAACCGGAGGGCGTACGCGTATCTGCTGATCCCGCCGGAGACGGAGCTGACCGAGATTGCGCGGAGGCGGCTGGCTGCGCTCAAAGAGTTCTCGGATCTGGGTGCGGGGTTCAAGATAGCAGCGCTCGACCTTGAACTGCGCGGCGCTGGAAACATGCTGGGCGGCGAGCAGTCAGGGCACATCGAGGCGGTGGGCTTCGAGATGTACACCTCGATGCTCGAAGAGGCGGTGCGCAAGATCAAGGGCGAGGCGGACCGCTCCGAGCAGGGCACGGCATCGATCAACCTCGGAATCTCGGTCCGGATCGACTCCCGTTACATACCCGAGGAGAACCAGCGGCTGCGGATGTACAAGCGGATCGCCGGTGCGCAGACAGAGGCCGAGTTGCAGGATGTGCTCGCGGAGCTGAAGGATCGGTACGGCGAGCCGCCCGTCTCGGTCGGCAACCTGCTGGCCGCGGCGGAACTGCGGCTCGAATGCGAACGGCTGGGCATCGCTCAGCTCGATCGGAAGAGGACGCAGATCGAGGTCCCAAACGTTCCGCCCACCTCCGGGCCGGGCCAGACGATGCTGTCGCGGCGCAATGCCCCTCCCGCGCGGCCTTCGGTGACAAAGGTCTTTGTGGAGATGCTGCACATCAAGTTTGCTGCGGCAGACGGCAACGGGAGCGGCGCGCAGAACGGGAGCGGGCCGCAGAACGGGGGTTCCTCCCTCGCGCAGGCGCGTGTGGACCCCGGTGCCATGATGAAGCTGGTCTCGCGCAACGCCAAGCGGGGCGCGCAGTTTACGCCCCAGGGCATCCTCCGCTGGCCTCTGAATTCGGCGCGCGCAGACGACGTGCTGAGCGAGACGCGTGCTTTGCTGGCTACGCTTGCGCCGCCTGCGTAGAGAACGCTGGATTCGACAGGGAAACTGTTTCCCTCTCTACAAGCGAGCCGTCGATCTGCTAGCATCACCCGGCATGAAACCCTTCGACTCCGCCCGCCGTGACCTCTTGAGATTGAGCAGCATGGGGCTTGCCGCCTCGGCTGCTGGTGCCGTCCCCGCCTTTGCCGCCGCGCAGCGCCGGCGCGCCGCGGCCTCTCCCGCCACGCCCATGTTCTTCGACGTGCGCGCGTTCGGCGCCACCGGCGATGGCAAGACGCTGGATACCCCGGCGATCAACAAGGCGATAGAGGCCGCAGCCTCCGCCGGCGGCGGCACGGTGGTCTTTCCCGCGGGAACGTACCTGTGCTTTTCGATCCGGCTGAAGAGCAAGGTGGACCTGTTTCTCGCGCAGGGCTCCGTGATCGAGGCCGCGGCCTCGCCGCTGCCCGGCCAGACGACCGGCTACCTGGGCGGAACCTACGACGAGGCCGAGCCGAAGACCAGCTACGACGCGTACCAGGACTATGGGCACAACCACTGGCACAACTCGTTGATCTGGGGCGAGAACATCTCCGACGTCTCGATCACAGGACCGGGCCTGATCTATGGCAAGGGGCTGAGCTTCGGAGCGGGGCCCGGAAGGCCGCCGGCCACCGCTGGAGCCACGGGACGGGGCTTCGGGCCGGAGCGTTCCGGCACGCCCGGTCCGGGCGGAGCTACGGCAGCGGCGCAGTCTCCCGCGCCCCCACGTCCTCAAGGTCCGCGTCCGGGGCGCGGGGATTACCCGCAGTATCAGGCCGAGCAGCCCGGCGTAGGGAACAAGGCCATCGCGATGAAGAACTGCCGCAATGTGGTCTTCCGCGACCTCTCCATCCTGAAGGGCGGCCACTTCGGGCTGCTGCTCACCGGCGTGGACAATCTTACGATCGACAATCTCAAGATCGACACGGACCGCGACGGCATGGACATCGACTGCTGCCGCAACGTCCGCGTCTCCAACTGCACCGTGAATTCACCATGGGATGACGGCATCTGTCCCAAGAGTTCGTTCTCGCTCGGCTACAACCGCTCGACGGACGACGTGACGATCACGAACTGCTTTGTGACCGGCGCGTACCGCCTGGGCACGGTGCTCGATGGAACATGGAAGAAGTTCGACGGATCGGAGCAGGATCACGGCAAGATCGGCGGCACCGGACGCATCAAGTGCGGCACGGAGTCCAACGGCGGCTTCCGCAACATCACCGTCTCCAATTGCGTGTTCGAGGGCTGCCAGGGCCTCGCGCTCGAGACGGTCGACGGTGCGCTGCTTGAGGACATCACGGTGACCAACATCACCATGCGCGACGTGATCTCCTGTCCGTTATTTCTGCGGCTCGGCTCGCGGCTGCGCGGGCCGAAGGGGACCGGCGACCAGTCGACCGTCGTCGGCACCCTGCGGCGTGTGCTGATCTCGAACGTCACGAGCTACAACACGGCCGGCAAGTTCGGATCGAACATCACAGGCATCCCCGGCCACTCCGTCGAAGACGTCAAGATCTCGGACATGTACGTCGAGACCACGGGCGGCGGCACTGCGGAGCAGGCCGGCATCCAGGTACCCGAGAAGGAAGACGCGTACCCCGAGCCCGGAATGCTCGGCACTCTGCCAACCTACGGCTTCTACTTCCGTCACGTGAATCGGCTTGAGATGAGCCACGTCGAGGTGACGCCGAAGACTCCCGACGCCCGCCCCGCGATCTATACGGACGATGTCCATCGCGCGGACTTCTCGTTCATCACGGCGCCGAAATCCCCATCCGCGTTCTCGTTCAACAAGTCCACCGACGTTCGTGTGCTGCTGTCGCGCGCGGCCCCGGACTCCACGATCCCGTAGAGGAGAAGGCACCCGGTCAAGTGGGTCGCCGCGCTATTCGAGTCAACGCCGGCGGTTCGTATCGTGTGTCAACGAAAAAAGTCGCACGACGCACGATGACGCTGAGTCACGCGCGGCTGAGGCGCCGGGCGAAGTCGAGAAAGACGAGCGCGGCGGGGGAGTAGCCGCTCGGATCGGCCAACGTGAACTCCCCCGTGTTGGGATCCATCTGCTGACGGAAGCCTCCACTGCGCATGATTGCGGAGCACCATTGCTGCATCATGTGGTTCAGCTCGGCCTGCCTGCCGTAGAACGCCATCCAGCGTGGGGCGCGAAGCGCGGTGAGCGCCTGGCTGGCTCCGCCCCAGGAGTTGCGCGGGATGGGACGCACGAAGGTGGGATCGTCCATGGCGATCGAGGTGAGCGGGTAGGCAGCCCAGAACGCCTTCGGGTTGTGGAGCTGCCTGGTCCAGACCGCCTCGAAGATTGCCTTGTCCTTCACGGGATCGACGACGTGCTCGCCCAGCACGCGGGAGATCACGTCCGACCGCACCTTGACGAAGTTGCCCTCCGCATCGAGATCGTAGAAGGCCGCATCGTCGGGGCTGTAGAGGCGAGTAAGAATGAGCTGCCGGATGTGTTCGGCGTCCTCGTGCCAGCGCGCTGCCTCATCGGGCTTGCCTAGAGCGTGGGCCATCGCGGCCAGGGCGATGCGGCCGCCGTAGACGGTGGCCGAGAGATCGGGGCAGAGCCGCGGCAACGTGGCCAGCGCCGGGCACTTGCGCGCGTCGGCATCGGGGCAGCGGTTGGGTATGCCCTTCCACCGGGGAGAGTTGTCGTGCCCCGTGTCATAGGTGCAGAAGCCCTCGACGAGGCCGGTCTTGCGGGTGTCGCGATACTGGCGAAGCCAGGCGTCCCAGCGGCTGCAGGCGCGGTACGCGGCCACCAGCAGGTCGTCGTCGCCGGTGCGCTGGACGAGCTCCCATGCGGTCGCGGCGATGGGCACCACCATCTGGATCTGCCCGTACCCCGCGGCTGTCCCCACGGCGTCCGCGAGCTTGATGGAGGCGGGAAGTTGACCGTCCTCCTTCTGCTGGGCGAAGAAGGCCATGTGGTTGTTGCGCGCGATCTGGAGCGGGCCCGGCACGCCGAGGTGCACGTCCACAAAGCGGGCGAGCGTGCCGTAGACGAGCCCTTCCTGCGGAGCGCATTCAAGCCAGATGCCCGGGTAGACGGCGCCTTCCACCAGAACGGGCCGGTCATACCGAGGCATGGTGTGGACGTTGCCGGCAAGCACCGCGAGGGCATCGTCCCAGGTCTTCTGCCATGCAGGGTCGGCCGTCGGGAACCGGGGACGCGTCCTGTTCTGCGCGGCGTCTCCCGCGCGCGGTGAAGCCTGAGCAGCCGCGGTGCGCCGAAGCGCCGCAGGCAGGGCGCCCGCACAGGCCGAGAGGGCTCCAAGACGAAGGAGCTTCCGCCGATCGGTGCTGCTTGTCATGCGCTCAGTGTACGGCGGCGCGACGTCGCCGAGCGTGTGCCGATACAATCGGGCAGGGTCATGACCACAGTCCGGAGAACAAACAAGGCGCGCGCGGCTGGCGGGGCGGGCCCGGATGAGATCGATCCGGCGGTCTTTCGCAGGCGGCTGATGGCCTGGTACCGGCTGCATGCCAGGGTGCTGCCCTGGCGGGAGACGACGGACCCGTATCGGATCTGGGTGTCCGAGATCATGCTGCAGCAGACGCGTGTGGCGGCCGTGGTGGTGCACTACAAGGAGTTTCTCCGGCGCTTCCCCACGCTGATCGCACTCTCCCTGGCGAGCGAGGCCGACGTGCTCGCGGCGTGGTCGGGCCTGGGGTACTACAGGCGCGCACGGATGCTGCACAAGGCTGCCCAGTTCCTGATGACGGAGCGTGGCGGCGTGTTGCCGATAACGTGCGACGAGCTGCGCACGCTGCCCGGCATCGGGGAGTACACAGGCGCGGCCATCGCCAGCATCGCCTTCGGCGAAGGCGTAGCCGTGGTCGACGGCAATGTGGAGCGCGTCCTTCTGCGTCTCACCGGACGACGGGAGGACAACGGCGCCGGCATGCGGTCCCTTGTGCGTCGTCAGGCGCAGCGGCTGATGCCGGTCCAGCGCACGGTGGAAGCCGAGCCCGTCGAGAGTCAGGCAGGCCGCAGCGCGTGGACCACGCAGGAGCGGCTTGCCATCGCCACAGCTGCGCATCCTGCAGAGCCTGCCGGAGCAGCGCGCTCCCCCGTCGGCGACGAGGCGGACCATGATCCGCAGGGCGGCAGCGCCGCGCAGGCAGTGCGCTCCAATCCAGCGGGCGACCACAACCAGGCCATGATGGAGCTTGGCGCGACCATCTGCCTGCCGCGCGCGCCGCTCTGTCTGCACTGCCCCGTGCACAGCCTGTGCCGGACCCGCGGGGAGCATGCGACCGTTCCGCGGCCTGCGCAGCTCAGCCGTCCGGCGGCGTATCTGCTGGAGACGCGCAAGAACGGCGACTGGGCGGAGGTTCTGCTGGAGCGCCGGGCCCCCGACGCTTCGCTCATGCCGGGGATGTTCGAGCTTCCTCCTCTGCCGCTCGATGCGGTCCAAGGCCGCGAACCCGTCCTGCGCGTGCGCCATGCGATCACCGGGACGAACTACTACGTGCAGGTATTTGCCGCCTCCGGCAAGCACGTCGGCAAGGCCCGCCAGGCGGACGCTGCCGTTCTGCGCGAGGCTGTGCCGGCAAGCGAGCGTGATCTGACGTGGGTGCGTAGCTCGCGCCTGCCGGCGCTCCCGCTTACCGGCCTCGCGCGAAAGATCCTGCAACGTCTGAAGGTGATGGATGCGCCTGAGATCGAGCTGTTGAAGTAACCCGCCCGGACAAGGGCCGGCGCGCCTTCTGTGCCGCGCGGTTTGCCCGTAGACTGGAGGGGAGCCTTTGCTGGAGGAATCCTTACTGATGCCCCGTTTTGTGTCCGCTTCGGTGTTCGCTGCTGCTGTTCTGAGCCTGATCACGCCCGCCGTGTACGCCCAGACGTCCTCCTCGTTGCCTCCCGCCATGCAGGCCGCCGAGCGGTCCATCGATGCGGAGAAGATCCGCGCCCATGTGCGCTTCCTTGCCGACGACCTGTTGGAGGGCCGCGGGCCCGGCGTCCGCGGAGGAAACCTCGCCGCCGCGTACATCGCGACGCAGTTCGCGCTCGATGGCTTGAAGCCCGGCGGCGACAACGGCACGTACTTCCAGCAGGTCGACTTCTTCGGCATGACGGTGAAGCGCGAGGGCACTACACTTTCGCTCGCGCCGGCCTCCGGAGCCGTGTTGCCGCTGCGCTTCGGCCCGGACTATGTCGTCAACAATCCGCGGCACACGGCCGCTGAGACCATCGATGCCCCGATCGTCTTTGTCGGCTACGGCGTAACCGCCCCCGAGTTCGGATGGGACGACTACGCAGGCCTCGACGTGAAGGGCAAGGTCGTGCTGATCGTCGTGGGCGACCCGCCGTCGGACGATCCGAAGTTCTTCGGCGGCAAGGCGCTGACGTACTACGGGCGCTGGACCTACAAGTACGAGCAGGCGGCGCGGAAGGGTGCGGTTGGCGCGCTGATCATCCACCGCACGGACCTCGCCAGCTATCCGTGGACGGTGGTCGAGAACTCGGGTTCGGGCGAGAAGACCTTCCTCGCGAACGACAGGAACCCCAAACTCGCCGCGGCCGCCTGGATTCACCACGACATCGCCGACGCGCTGTTTGCGGCAGCGGGTCTGGGCAGTACGGATGCCGAGATCGAGGCCGCCGGAAGGCGCGGATTCAAGGGCCGCGAGCTGCCGGTGCGGCTGAAGGCGCACATCGAATCGGCCGTCCGGCCGTACCAGTCACCGAACGTCGTCGGCATCCTGCCGGGCAGAAGCACGGGCAAGGAGCAGGCGCTGATGTATACCGCGCACTACGATCACCTCGGCATCGATCCGAGCAAGCCGGGCGACAGCATCTACAACGGCGCGGCGGACAACGCGACCGGCTGCGGCATCGTGCTGGAGCTCGCGCGCGCCTGGACGTCCGCGGGCACGCCCCCGCCGCACAGCATCGTATTCGCATCCGTGACGGCGGAGGAGCAGGGCCTGCTTGGCTCCGAGTACCTGGGGCAGCATCCGCCTATTCCTGCGGGTCAGATCGCGCTCGACCTGAACTACGACGACGTTCAACCCTTCGGTGATCCGCTGCAGGTCTCGGTCAGCGGGGCGGAGCGCACGAGCTTCTTCCCCACCGTCGAAGCAACTGCGAAGCGCTTCGGCATGGCGATCGTACCGGACGCGCATCCCGAGGCGGGCCACTACTACCGGTCGGATCACTTCAGCATGGCGCGCGCCGGAGTGCCGGCGTTTTCGATCGGCGAAGGCACGCTGTTTGCGGGTCACGATGCTGCCTGGGGCCTGGCGAAGGAAGACGACTACACCGCGCATCGCTACCACACGCCGAACGACAACTACACGCCGGATATGGACTTCACCTCGAACGCCAAGCTGGCGCGGTTCGGGATGGAGCTGGGCTGGCAGGCGCTGACGGCTCCTTCGTCGGTGTCGTGGAAGGCAGGCGACGAGTTCGAGGCAGCGCGGAAGAGTTCCGTGGGGCAGTAGTGGCGGCAGTGAATCGGCGACTCGGGTTTGCCGCGTGTGCGGCGGCCAGCTCCTTCTGGGGCTGCGGCTTCTTCTTCGGCAAGATTGCGCTCGCCGAGATGGGCGTGGGCTCGATGGTGCTGTACCGGTTCCTGTTTGCGACGCTCAGCTTTGTGCCGCTGCTCGTCACGCACAGGCCGCAGTTCAGCGCCCGCGACTGGCGGCTGCTGCTCGCGGCGTCCTTCTTCGGGGTGCCGCTGCAGTTCCTGATCCAGTTCTCCGGACTGGCGCGGACGACAGTCTCGCATGCGTCCCTGATGGTCGGGACGATGCCGGTGATTCTTGCGGTCGGCGCGACCGTCTTTGCCCACGAGCGGATGGACCGCATGGGCTGGCTTTCGCTCGTGGTCTCGACCATCGGAGCGGCGCTGATCGCGACCGGCGCACGCCACGCCTCGGGCGCGAACGGGCCCACGCTGGCTGGCGATCTGCTGGTGGTGCTGTCGCTCGCGATCGCGCTCGCGTGGATTCTGCTGAACAAGCACCTGATGTCGGCCTACAGCGCGATCACGGTCAGCGCGTGGGGAACGGCTGCGGGCACGGCGATGCTTGCGGTCTGCGTGCCGGCGATCTACGGACTGCCTCCCGTCCACGGAATCTCGTCCAGGGCGTGGCTCGCGCTGGCGGCGAGCGGCGCCTTGTGCACGGCAGCGACCACGCTGCTCTGGAACTGGGGACTGACCCAGGTGCCCGCGGCACAGGCGGGCGTGCTGCTGAACATGGAGCCTCTGATCGGCTCCCTGCTGGGCGTGCTTGTGCTGCGCGAGAGCCTGGGGCCGAGCGCGTGGACCGGCGGTGCGCTGATCCTGCTGGCCGCGCTGATCATTACGACGCGCTCGCGGACCCGGGTGCGGGAGCAGATGCCCTCAACCTGAGCCGCGCTGCGCTGGGCGGCTTCACGCCTCAGGCTTCGGTGCGCAGGCCTCAGGCTTCGGTGCGCTTGAGCAGCGCGTCCTGCTCGCACAGGCGGTACCAGCGAAAGCCGTAGGGCTCGAGCAGGATCGCGTGCGGGGTATCCTGCGCGGGCTGGCTGTGGTCCTCAGACAGCAGGTCGATGAGCTCGCACGCCGCTGCCGGCGGCGGGAGCGCAAGCGTGATCTCGCGCGGCTCGGCCGAGAGATTGTGGACGCACAGCACGCGGTTGTTCCTCCACTCGTACAGCATCGCGAGCACCTCGTGCGCGCCTGTCGGCACAAAGGTGAAGTCGCCCCACCCGATCTCCGGCACCTCCTTGCGCAGCCGGATCAGGCGCTCCATCCAGTTCAGGAAGGAGTGCGATTTGCGGCGCTGGTCGGCGACGTTCACGTGCGGAAAGCCATAGGGCCCGTCGCGGATGACGGGCAGGAAGGGCCGGTCGCTCTCGGTGAATCCTCCCTGCGCCTCGGCCGACCACTGCATGGGCGTGCGGGCGCAGTTGCGCTCGGGCAGGGACAGGTCGTCGCCCATGCCGATCTCGTCGCCGTAGCGCAGGACCGGCGTTCCGGGCAGCGCGAGCATCAGGCTGTAGGCGAGCTCCAGCCGGCGGCGATCGCCCTGCAGCATGGGTGCGAGCCGCCTCCGGATGCCGCGGTCGTAGAGCTGCATCGTCTTCTCCGGGCCGAAGGCGGCGAAGACCGCCTCGCGCTGTTCGGGTTCGAGCCGCCCGAGATCGAGCTCGTCGTGATTGCGCAGGAACTGTCCCCACTGCGCCGTCGCGGGCCGCCGGCGAGTGGCCTTCAGAGCCTTCACCAGCGGGCGCGAATCGCCCGTGGCGAGCGCAAGGAAGAGGTGCTGATTCACCTCGAAGTTGAACATCATCTGCAGCCGCTCCCCGGACCTGCCGAAGTACTGCATGTCGGTTCCGGGCAGGACGTTGGCTTCGGCGAGGATGATGGCCTCTCCTTCGCGCCAGGTGAGGAACTGGGCGAACTCGCGCAGCATGTCGTACTGCTCCGCGGTGTTGGCATCGGTGACGTCCGCGCCTTTGGTGGCGATGACGAAGGGCACCGCGTCCATGCGGAAGCCCGAGACGCCGAGCTGCAGCCAGAAGCCCATGATCTTCAGGATCTCCGCCTGCACCTCGGGGTTCGAGGTGTTCAGGTCGGGCTGGAAGTCGTAGAAGCGGTGGAAGTAGTACATCCGCGCGGCTTCGTCGTAGGTCCATGTGGACTTCTGCACGCCGGGAAAGACCACTCCGGAGGCGGCGTTCTTGGGCTTCTTCTTCGACCAGACGTACCAGTCCCGGTACTTCGAATCGGTGCTGCTGCGGGCGTCCTGGAACCAGGGGTGCTGGTCCGAGGTGTGGTTGACGACGAGGTCGATCAGGACGCGCATGCCTCGCTGGCGGCAGCCGTGGGTAAACTCGACGAAGTCTCCGAGCGTGCCGTAGCGCGGGTCGACACCGTAGTAGTCCGCCACATCGTAGCCATCGTCCTTGCCGGGCGTGGGCTGAAAGGGCATCAGCCAGACGGCGGTGACGCCGATGCCCTGGAGGTAGTCGAGGCGGCGGAGCAGACCGCGGAAGTCGCCGATGCCGTCCGCGTCGGTGTCGAGGAAGGCTCCGACGGAGAGGCAGTAGATGACTGCGTTCTTGTACCAGAGATCGTTGATCATGCGTGCGGGCTTTCCTCGGTCGAAAGCCGGTTAGATGCGCCGGGGAGGCGGTGGCTCCGGGCGCGCGGGCTAGGGCGTGGCGGGGTGAGCGGAGTCCTTGAGGAACGCGGGGCTGAGGGTGTGGCGGTCGCGGGCGAGGTCGATGAGTGTGGGGTAGTACTGGACGAAGGTGGTGTCCACGGCGGCGTGAGATTCGTGGCAGGTGTAGCAGGAGGCGGGGCGGTCGACGATCTTCGCGGTGGCTGCTGCGCCGAACTCGTAGAAGGCCCAGTGGTCGCCAGTGGGGATGCGGGAGGAATCCTTGACGTGGACCTCGATGGCTCGGACGGCGGTCTGTGTCTGGCCGCGGCGGTCGATGCCGGCTTTGGGTGCGGCTCCCCGGATCTCGAGGACGAGGGTGGTCTTGTCGGCCCAGGTACCGGTCTGGAGGAAGGCGCGGTAGGCGGTGGGGTTGACGAAGACGTTCTGGAAGACGGAGTGGCCGGTCTCGCCGGACGTGGGGGCGTTGTAGCTGATGTCGAGCCCGGAGGAGAGGAAGACCCACTCGCGGTAGCCGGCGGGCAGGACCATGGCGCCGGCCGCGGTGTAGGCGGGGGCGTCGGCCGGCGGCTGCGGAGGGGAGGCGGGGCGGGCGGGGAGCAGCAGGGCGGCCAGGGCAAACGAGATGGTTCTGGACATGTGCGGCTCCTTTGGCTGAGGCGTGGAGTGAGGGGGGAATGGGGTACCCCCCTCCCCCCGTACTTAAGTCCTAAAGTATCCCGGAATAAGGGGTTAGGTCTGGACTTCGAGTCGACGAGACTTCAAGGTTTCGAGACTTCGAGACTTCGAGACTTCGAGACTTCGAGACTCAAGACTTTGAGGTTTTGAGGTTTTGAGGTTTTGAGGTTTGAGGTTTGAGGTTTGAGTTCCGTCTTGCGCAGGCGGGTAGGGATGTTTTTGGAGAGAGATCCTACTTCTATTCTACCGGGTTGGGGGAAACTAAACGGCCAAGTTTATTTCCTTTCGTTTGAGGGAGTTAAGGCGTTTGGGGGCTTGACACGGGGGAATGAGGGGCGGAGGGTGGGTCAGAGGTAGTTCATGTGGGTGAGGTCTTCGATCAGGCCGGGGCCGGTGGGGCTCCAGTCGAGGAGGCGGCGGGTGCGGTGGCTGGAGGCGGGCATGTCGAGCGCGGCGAAGTGGATGAGGCGGCCGAAGTGCCCGGCTGCGGCTTCGGGATCGAGCGAGAGGGCGGGGACCCGGAGGCCTTTGGCGAGGGTCTCGGCGATGTCGCGCATGGGGACGCCCTCTTCCTGCACGGCGTGGTACACGGTGGCGCCGGGGCCGGTGCGCTCGACGACGAGACGGTAGAGGAGGGCGACGTCGGCGAGCGGGGCGGCGGCCCAGCGGTTGGCGCCGGCGCCGATGTAGGCGGAGAGGCGCTTCTCGCGCGCGAGCTGGGTGAGCATGGGGACGAGACCCTGCTTGCGCGTGTCGTGCACCTGCGGAAGCCGGACGATGGCGACGTGCAGACCGCGCTCGGCGGCGGCGTGCGCGGTGTGTTCGGGCTGGCGGGGGATGACTGCCGAGCTTGCGGGGGGATCGTCCTCCGTGCGCACGTGTCCGGGCGCGCCGCCGGCGAGGCCGGTGCCGGAGGTGACGACCAGGAGCTTGCCGGGTTCGAGGGCTGAGCCGAGGGCTTCGATGGCGTGGCGCTCATCCTGCGCGCTCTTGGCGAACTGGGATAAGTCATGGTTGAAGGCCAGGTGGACGACGGCGTCCATGCCTGCGGCGCCGGTGCGGAGGCTGTCGAGGTTCTCAAGCTCGCCGCGATGGACCTGTGCGCCGGCGGCGGTGAGCTGCTCCGCGCCAGCATCGCTGCGGGTGAGGCCGCGCACCGCGTGGCCTGCCTGCAACAGCTCGCGAACGACCTCCGTTCCGATGAATCCTGTGGCTCCTGTAACGAATACGCGCATGGTTGCCCTCTTTGGGGATGTTGGGGGCGCGGGGGTGGAGGGGTTCGCGCCGGGGTTGACGTGTGTGTCCCTGCCGGGTAAAACGGGGACAGTCTCCGCATAGATAGATAAGCGGGGACGCTCTCCGGTTGCAGATTTTTTCTGGGTGGCGGCGTTTCTGGGGGTGACGGAGTGCGGAAGGTGTCCTCGAAGGGTGCTTCGCCGGCGAAGCGGCCGCGTGCGGATGCGGTGCGGAACCGCGGGCGGATTCTGGAGGCGGCGAAGGCGGCGTTTACGCGGGACGGAGCGGGGGCTTCGCTGGACGACGTGGCGCGGCAGGCGGGGGTGGGTTCGGGCACGCTGTACCGGCATTTTGCGAATCGGGATGCGCTGATCGAAGCGGTCTACCGGAGCGAGGTGGACAAGCTGACCGGGGCGGGGCGGCGGTTTGCGGCGACGCTGGGGCCGCTCGATGGGCTGCGGGCGTGGATGCTTCTGCTGATCGACCACATGGCGGCGAAGCGGCTGATTCTGCCGGCGATGGAGTCGGTTGCGGGCGGCTCGGGGCGTCTGATGGAAGGGGCTCGGGGGGTGATCCACGAGGTGTTTGTGGCGCTGGTGGAGCGGGCGATCGCCAGCGGGGATCTGCGGGCGGAGACGGATCCGGACGATTTTGTGC
>JALYIA010000079.1 GCA_030776065.1 Acidobacteriota bacterium | reverse complement strand
GGGCCGGGGCGGACGTGACTGCCCGGGCTGCGGCGCGATCGGCGGCGGCGCGCAGGGCGGCGGTGATGCCGGATCCGCTGTCCGGGGGGGCGGCTTTGCGTGCCTGGTCGACGGCGGCCTGATCCTGCCGCGAGAGGCCGGGGAGGTTGTAGATCTCGACGGCGGCCTCGTGCGCGGTGTATGCGGGTTCGAGGGGGGTGGCCTTGTGGAGAACGGGGGTCTCGCGGATGAGCGCGAGGTGGAGTCCGTCGGGGGAGAGGGCGAAGTTCTGGCCGGAGCGCATGGGGGGGGTGCAGGTGGTGTGGAAGAGGATGCGGCCGTTGTAGGTCTGGTAGACGCGGATCTCCTGGGCGGTGATCTGGCCGGGGGTGAGATCCGCGACGGTCTCCGAGCCCGGGGTGACGAGGATTCGTCCGAGGGCGAAGCGTCCTGCAGCGGGGGCGAAGACGAAGCTGGGGTTCACGTGGGGCTCATAGAAGCCCTGCTGCCACATGAACTCGCCGTTGAGGTTGAATCCGGCCATGGCCTGCCGTTCGGTTCCTCCGCGGCAGCCGAAGGCGACGAACTCGGAGCGGCTGACGAAGGTGCTGCGTGGGTAGCAGGTGGTGTCCCAGTCGCTGAGGGAGGTAGGGGTGCCGGCGCCGGAGTTGAAGCGAAAGGAGAAGCGGCTGTGGTCGGCCTCGAGGGCTTCGAGAAAGCCTCCGCTGTGTGCCGGCAGGGCGAGCGGCGCGGGGGCGCGAACCATGCCGGCAGCTTCGAAGGGGTGGGTTCCGGCGGTGTGGAGGATGCGGTAGAAGGAGATCAGGACGGGCGCGGGTGTTGTCTGGGGTCCATCGGCGAGGACGACGGCGGGGCCGCGCTCGGTGGTCTGGACGGTGAGCAGATCGTGCTCCGCGGAGACGTTGATGCTGACGATTCGGCGATCGAAGTGAAGCCCGGGGAGGGGGTCGAGGCGAGTGTCGGGGTCGGCTGTGTGGCCGGGGTCGATGAGAAAGAGGCTGTCGTGGATGCGGAGGAGAAAGCGGCCGGCGCCGAGCTCCCAGAGGTACTGCGCGCGGTCGTGGAGGCGCCACTCCGCGCGGCTGACGACCTTGCCGGAGGGGAGTTCGACGAGGAAGGCGCCGATGGTGCGGTCGGCGTCTTCCGGGGGGTCTTCGGCGTCGCGCTTCATCAGGCGGTGGACTCCGAAGGTGACGAGGAGGTGTGCGGGGTCCGCGTAGTGCACGGTGGCCATGGCGCTGCCCAGGGCGAGGAACTCGGGCACGGGGGTCAGGTAGCCGAGCGGGTTGATGAGGATGCGCTGGACGGGTTGGGAGTCGCGGGCGGCCCATGCCGGGGTGGCGGCGGGCACGGCAAGCAGGCCGCAGAGGAGGAGGGGGGTGAGTCTGCCGAAGGTGGGGGACGGGTACTGCATGGCTGGACTCGAGGAGACGGGTGGAGGGTGGATCCGGGTGGTTCCTGGAGGGTGATCCGGGGCGGGGGCCTTTGCTCCTTTTGCGACTGTGCGGACTGTGCCCTTCTACTGTGGCATAGACGCCTAGCGGATTCCAGTGGAGTTGAGCGCTGCCCCACGGAGTCCACCCTGGGGATCGTTGCGGAAGCGATGCAAGGTGATACAAGAGACTGAGGCCGGGGCCCTTTGGGAAGCAGGTGGCGCTGGTGGGGATCCCGAAGAGAAACGGAGAGATTCAGGACGATGACGCTGCACCAGGACCGTACGGAACGTGGGTTCGTCTTCCCCGGGCAAGTCTTTGCTGCAGGATGGTTGCGGATGCTTGGGCGGGCCGGGCTGCCGGCTGTGGTGGTGGCGTGTCTGATGAGCCGCGGTGCGGCGGGTCAGGCGCCGACGCCGGATCGGGGCACGGATACGGCGGCTGCAGCATCGGCGACCAAGCAGGCTGCCGCGGAGAGGGTTGAGAGGCCGCTGCCGGGTCTGGATACGACGTCCATGGACCTGGGGGCGGATCCCTGCACGGACATGTACCGGTATGCGTGCGGTCGATTCGCGGAGAACCACCCGATCCCGGCGGACCAGCCCGCGGTGGATCCGTTCTACGTGCTCGCGAACGTGAATACGCAGCAGTTGAATGCGATTCTCGAGAAGGCGGCGGCGGGCGGGGCGCAGCGGCAGCCCGACGAGCAGAAGATCGGCGACTACTACACGGCGTGCCTGAACACGGAGGCGATCGAGGCCAAGGGCATGGGGCCGGTGAAGCCGCTGCTGGACGAGATCGATGGACTGGGTTCGAGCCAGTTCGGAAAGCTGAGGCTGGCGGGGCTGACTGGGCGGCTGCAGCGGCAGGGTGTGGATGTCTTCTTTGCCTACGGCGAGCAGCAGGATCTGAAGGACGCGACGAAGCAGATCGCGACGGCCGGGCAGGGCGGCCTTGGACTGCCGGAGAAGGACTACTACCTGCGGACGGGGAAGAAGGACGAGGCGCTGCGCGACAAGTACGTGGCGCATGTGGCGAAGATGCTGGTGCTGGCGGGGAGTTCGGCGGGGCAGGCGGAGCGCGATGCCCGCCGCGTGCTGGCGCTGGAGACTGCGCTGGCGAAGGCTTCGCTGGGCGTGGTGGATCTGCGCGATCCGGAGAAGACGTATCACCTGCAGACGATTGCGCAGTTCGAGGCGAGCCTGCCCGGGGTGAACTTCGGGGCGTTCCGCGAGGGGATTCACTCGCCCGCGGTGTCGGAGATCAACAACTCGACTCCCGGGTACTGGCCGGTGCTGGTGGCGGAGGTGAAGGCGGCGGACATGGCGACGCTGCGCGCGTATCTGAAGTACCACCTGCTGACGGCGGTGGCGGGGCGTCTGCCGAAGCGGTTCGACGAGGAGAACTTCGATTTCTACGGGCGGACGCTGAGCGGGCAGCCGGAGCAGAGGGCGCGGTGGAAGCGGTGTTCGACGGCGGTGACGGCGGTGCTGGGCGACGCTCTGGGCAAGGTGTATGTGGCGCAGTATTTCGCCGGGGACAGCAAGGAGCAGATGCTCGCGATGGTGCATGACATTGAAGGGGCGATGCGCCGGGATATCGAGGCGAGCGAGTGGATGAGCGCATCCAGCAAGGCGCGTGCGCAGGAGAAGCTGCGGGCGGTGGCGAACAAGATCGGGTATCCGGATACATGGCGGGATTATGCGAAGCTCGAGGTGGCGCCGGACGATGCGCTGGGGAACCTGCTGCGGGCGAATGCGTTCGAGAACGACCGGCAGCTCGCGAAGATCGGCAAGCCGTTGGACCGCACGGAGTGGGAGCTGCCGGCGCCGGAGGTGAATGCGTACTACAACGCGAGCCTGAACGAGATCAACTTTCCGGCAGGGATATTGCAGAGCCCGTTCTTCGATCGCACGCAGGATGTGGCGGTGAACTATGGGCACATCGGGGCGGTGATCGGGCACGAGCTGACGCACGGCTTCGACGACGAGGGCCGGAGGTTTGACGGCAAGGGGAACCTGAGCGACTGGTGGACCGCCGAGGATGCGAAGAAGTTCGAGGCGCGGACGGATTGCCTGGTGAACGAGTACGGCGCGATGGTCGCGATCGACGACGTGAAGGTGAACGGCAAGCTGACGCTGGGGGAGAACACGGCGGATAATGGCGGGCTGCTGCTGGCGTACATGGCGTATCTGCAACGCGCGAGCGACGATCACCTGGACACGGAGGCCAAGCGCGAGGGGCTGACCGGACCGCAGCGGTTCTTTACGGCGTACGCGCAGAACTACTGCCAATCGACGAGACCGGAGGCGGTGCGGGCCCAGGTGCTTGAGGATCCGCATGCGCCGGATCAGCTGCGGGTGAACGGGGTGATTGTGAACCAGCCTGGGTTCGCGGCTGCGTTCGGGTGCAAGAAGCCGACGCCGATGGTGCCGGAGAATAGCTGCAGGGTGTGGTAGCTGGTTGGGGGCCGCGGAGTGGGAGAGCTGCGCAGCCCGCAGCTCCGGCAGCCCGCAGCTCCGGCGGGAAGCAGCTCCGGCAGGGAGCAGGGAGGCGGCTGCGGGGGGAGGATCGAACCGCTGGGGGGATGGAGATTTGGCATTTGCAGGTCCGCTCGGCGAGAATCCTTAGGGATTGAGTTTGGATTGAGTTTGAGACAGGGTTGAGTTGAAACGCCGGAGGTGGCCCTGAAACGCCGGAGAGGATGGACTTCGCTATGAGGTTTGAGAGGATGCAGGGCGCGGTGCGGCGGGGCGCCATGGTGGTGGCGCTGCTTCCGGGGCTGGCGGCTTGCGGGTTTGCGCAGGCGGGTGGCGCGGCGGC
Organism: Acidobacteriota bacterium; assembly: GCA_030776065.1. Classification (GTDB taxonomy): domain Bacteria; phylum Acidobacteriota; class Terriglobia; order Terriglobales; family Acidobacteriaceae; genus Edaphobacter. The sequence continues at coordinate 4,902 of JALYIA010000079.1, read as the reverse complement.
GGCGGCCGGAGCGCAGGGCCGACCGGTCTCCGGGAGCACGGCCGTGGCGGGCGAGGTTCCGCCGTTGCGCGGGATCGCCCATATCGCTGTGCGGGTGAAGGAGATTGGCGCGTCCGTGGAGTTCTACCGGAAGCTGGGGTTCGAGCAGGCGTTTGCGATGACCAAGGACGGCGTGGTCACGCAATCCTTTCTGAAGATCAACGACCGTCAGTTTATCGAGCTGTATCCGGTGACGACACGCGAGCCGCAGGCGGGCTTTCTGCACCTGTGCTTCGAGGGCGGGGACCTGAATGCCGTCCATGACTTTTATGTGGCGGAGGGACTGACGCCGATCGCGGTGCGCAAGGCAGGTGCGGGCAACCTGCTGTTTACGTTGAAGGGGCCGCAGCAGGCGTCGGATCCGCAGAACATCGAGTACACGCAGTACATGCCTGGGTCGCTGCATTCGAACGACTTCGGCAAACACCTGGGGGCGGGGCGGGTGGCGGATGCGTTGGTGCTGGTGACGCTTGCGATGCAGGACCCGGCGGCGGCGCGGGCCTTCTACAAGGACAAGCTGGAGTTTGTGCCTTTGGGGGGCGGCTCCCGGATGGCGTGGCGCTTCGGGCTGCCGGGGGACTCCGGCGAGGCGGTGGAGATTGTGCCGGTGGAGAACCTGGGGGCGAGGTCGAGCATTGTGCTGACGTCGAAGGACATTCGAGGCTCGGGCGAGATGCTGAAGACGAACGGTGTGGCGTTCGAGGATGGGGACGGGTTGATGCTGACCGATCCCGATGGGAACACGATCCGGATCGTGCCGCAGGACGGGTTTGCGCGGCGCACGTAGGGGGGCGAGCCGTTGACGGTTCGCGAGGCGCAGGTCTGGGGGGCGGGGCGTCTGGGCGAGGTGGCGGAGCTGCGTGAAAGCTCGGCGCGGGATGCGGCGCTTCTGCTGCGGTGTGTGCTTGGGGTCGGGCCGGCCGGCTTGCTGGCGTGGCCGGAGCGTTCGCTTACGGCCGAGCAGCAGACGGCGTACGAGGCGGCCGTGGCACGGCGGATGCTGTGCGAGCCGGTGCAGTACATCACGGGGGAGCAGGAGTTCTACGGGCTGGCGCTGCGGGTGACTCGGGCGGTGCTGATTCCGCGGCCGGAGACGGAGGTGCTGGTGGAGACCGTGCTCGATGCTCTGCGGGGGCGGGGCGCGGTGCGTGTGGTGGATGTGGGGACGGGCTCAGGGGCGATTGCGATCGTGCTGGCGGGGGAGTTGCCGGAGGCCGAGGTGGAGGCGGTGGATGTGTCCGCGTCGGCGCTGGAGGTGGCTCGCGGCAACGCCGAGCGCCATGGCGTGAGCGGGCGGGTGCGGATGGTGCAGTCGGATCTGATGGAGGGGCTGGACGGGGTAGGGGTGTACGACGCGGTGGTGGCGAATCCGCCGTATGTGCCGGAGGGCGATCGCAAGGGGATGCATCGGCAGGTATGGGAGTGGGAGCCGGCGGAGGCGTTGTTTGCCGGGGGGGACGGTCTTGGGGTGTACCGGCGGCTGGTGCCCGCGGCCTGGAACGGCTTGCGGCCGGGTGGTTTGCTGGCGATGGAGCTTGGCTTCGGGCAGAGCGAGGCCGTTGCGGAGCTGCTGCGGGGGTGGGATGGGGTGAGGTTTGTGGACGATCTGCAGGGGATTCGCCGGGTGGTGGTGGCGCGGCGCGGTGCGGGCTTGGACTAGCTGCGGGGGCCGGACTAGCTGCGGGGTCGGACCAGCGGTGGGGGGGCGATGCTACTCGACCGGCCAGAGCCAGGCGGCTCCGCGGACGCCGCTGGCGTCGCCGTGTACTGCGGGGCGGATCGGGGTGAGGAGGGGGCCTCCGCCGAAGAGGTGTCGCTCGACGATCTGCGGGAGGTTGGTGTAGAGGCGTTGGAGCCGGGAGAGGCCACCGCCGAGGACGATGACGTCGGGGTCGAGGAGATTGATGGCGGAGGCCAGGGCGCGGCCGATGCGCTCTTCCACGCGGTCGAGGCTGGCTGCGGCGCGGGCGTCTCCGGCAGCGGCGGCAGCGACGATTGCGGGGCCGGCGAGGGGCTGGCCGTTGACGCGGAGGTAGTCGTTGGCGAGGCCGGTGCCGGAGATCCAGGTCTCCAGACAGCCGTGCTGACCGCAGTAGCAGCGCGGGCCGGGGAGCTCTTCGGGGGTGGGCCAGGGGAGGGGGTTGTGTCCCCACTCGCCGCCGACGCCGTTGGGTCCGGTGTGGACCTTGCCGTAGGCGGCGAGGCCGCCTCCGCAGCCGGTGCCGAGGATGACGGCGAAGACGATGTCCGCACCTGCGGCGGCGCCGTCAGAGGCTTCGGAGACGGCGAGGCAGTTGGCGTCATTGGCGCAGCGGACGGGGCGGCGGAGGGCGTCGCTCAGGTCGTGCTGGAAGGGGCGGCCGTTGAGCCAGGTGGAGTTGGCGTTTTTGACGAGACCGGTGGAGGGGACGATGGTGCCGGGCATCCCTACGCCGACGGTGGCGTGGGAGTTCGCGGGTCCGTTGTTGCCGGCGACCTCTTCTTCAAGCCGGCGGATGGTGGAGACGATGGCCTGAATGGTGCCGAGGTAGTCCTCGCGCGGCGTGGGGATGCGGAGGCGGGCGAGCTCAGCGCCGCGGGAGTCTAGGGCGAGGCCTTCGATCTTTGTGCCGCCGAGGTCTATGCCGATGCGAATGGGATGGGTCATGCGGGTGGCCACGTCCTTTGGACGCTTGATGCGCGGGGTTGAAGGTCGAGAGGCGTCATAGGGTGATGGCGTGGGCTCCGGTGGAGGCGCGCGAGGTGTAGATTTCGGCGGTGATTCCGGTGGCGGCGAGGTATTCCGCTCGCATGGCTTCGACGAAGGAGGGGATCTGTTCTGTCGCGACAAGATTGACGGTGCAGCCGCCGAAGCCGCCTCCGGTGAGCCGTGCGCCGAAGCAGCCGGGCTGCCGGCCGGCGAGCGCGACGAGGATGTCGATCTCGCGGCAGGAGGCTTCGAAGTCGTCGCGGAAGGAGATGTGCGCTTCGCGCATGAGTTCGCCGAAGCGGGCGAGGTCGTGGCGCTGAAAGGCGTCGAGTGCGGCGAGGACGCGGTTGTCCTCGGTGATGACGTGGCGGCAGCGGCGCAGGGATTTGTCGGACATCTCGGGTCCCCAGCGGGCGAGGTCGTCGAGTGTGGCGTCGCGGAGGGCTGCGATCTCGGGCCGGTGCTTCTGCAGGATCTGGAGTCCCTGCTCCATCTCGGCGCGGCGGGTGTTGTAGCCGCCGTCCCCTTCGGCGAGGGCGTGCGTGACCATGGAGTTGCAGATGACGATGCGGACGGATGGGGGGATGGGGGCGAGGGTGTAGGTGAGGAAGCGGGTGTCGATCATGACGGCGTTATCTTCCGCGCCGCAGCAGATGACGAACTGGTCCATGATGCCGACGTTTGCGCCGACGAAGGCGTTTTCCGCGCGCTGGCAGAGGAGGGCGATCTCGGTGAGAGGAAGCCGGAGCCCGAGGGCGTCGAGCACGGCGAAGGCGGTGGAGACCTCGATGGAGGCGGAGGAGGAGAGGCCTGCCCCCAGCGGGACATCGCCGACTATGGTGAGCGAGAAGCCGCACCCGATGTCGATCCCTCGTTCGCGAAGGGCCCACAGGACGCCGGCCGGGTAGTCGGACCAGGAGCCGGAGCGTGCGGCGAGAAGGTCGGCGACGGGCTTGTCGAGGCGCTCGTTGTAGTTGACGGAGTGAGCGAGCAGCCGGCCGTCGCAGCGGGGGGAGATGGCGATCAGAGTGGAGAAGTCGATGGCGGCGGGCATCACGAAGCCGCCGGAGTAGTCCGTGTGCTCACCGATGAGGTTGACGCGGCCGGGAGCGGAGAAGAGACGCGGCGTGGCGGCAAAGGCGGCCTGGTGCAGCGTGGCGAGTTCAGCGGGAGTCTGCATCGGCGGCGAGTTCGTCATGAGGCTAGGCAACAGTGTACGTCCCCGCCCCGACGATCGATACGACTGCCACGTATCCGGCAGGTACCGCTAGCGGGACGGTTGCTCTGCGCACGGCGGGCGTGACGTGTACAGCAGCTTGCTGAGGGTGTGGGGCGTGGTCAGGACGCCGGCAGACTCGCCGGTATGGCGGCCCTGCGTGCGGTGGGCTGGGTGTCGGGCTGTGGGCGGCGGGCTGTGGGCGGGCGGCGTTCAGCCAAGGTAGTGGGTCTCCGGCAGATCGCGCAGCCGGGCCGCGGCGGTCTCTGGTGTGAGGTCGCGCTGCGGCTGGCCCAGCATCTCGAAGCCGACCATGAACTTGCGGATCTCGGCGGAGCGGAGCAGGGGCGGGTAGAAGTGGGCGTGGAAGTGCATGGCATCGTGCGCCTGGCCGTGGGTGGGCGACTGGTGGAATCCCATCGTGTAGGGGAAGGAGATCTTGAAGAGGTTGTCGTAGCGTGTGGTGACGGACTTGAGGATCTGGGCGAGGGAGAGGCGCTCTTCGGCCGTGAGCTCGGGGAAGCTGCCGAGGTGGCGGCGGGGCAGGACGAGGGTCTCGAAGGGCCAGACGGCCCAGAAGGGGACGACAGCGATGAAGTCCTCGTTGCCGCAGACGATGCGCTGGGCCTGCCGGGTTTCGGTGAGGACGTAGTCGCATAGCAGGCAGCGGCTATGTTCTTCGCGGTAGGCCGAGAGCGAGGCGAGCTCGCGCAGGGGCTGGTCGGGGATGTGTTCGGTGGCCCAGACCTGGCAGTGGGGGTGGGGGTTGGAGGCGCCCATCATGGGGCCGCGGTTCTCGAAGATCTGGACGTGGTTGATGTAGGGGAGCTGGCCGAGGACGGCGGTCTCGTCTGCCCAGGCGTCGACGACGGAGGCGATGTCGGGGACGGCCATGCGCGCCAGGGTGAGGGAGTGGTCGGGGTGGAAGCAGACGACGCGGCAGCGGCCTCGTTCGGGC
>JALYIA010000078.1 GCA_030776065.1 Acidobacteriota bacterium | reverse complement strand
GAGCTGGGGCACGGATGTTCCGGGGGCGAACACGACGCGCGAGACGGCGGCGATGAGGGAGGAGCCCTCGTCGGCGCGTGCTGCGACGACGCCTTCGGGCCGAATCTCGCAGGCGAGGCGCGGGCGGGTCCCGATCGTTCTTGGAAGAAAGTCCATCTCGGTCTAGAGTACCTGCTTGTTCGCGCGAAGATGCCGCCAGCTTTGCCAGGCCTGAAAGAGCCACAGTGGGATCATGAGGATCCAGAAGTAGAGCATGGCGGTTTGGATCGTGGGAACTTGCCCGCCAGCGTGGCGGATGCGTTCGATCTGGCTGCTCGAGACGACCACGAAGACGATAGATGTAAGAGCCCAGACCGCCGAGCGGATCATAGCGCCCTTTGGATTCCGAGGACGAGAGGCGGTGGGCATGGCTAGCGGCCTGCCTCGATGAAGGTGACTTTGTTGATCTCTTTGAGGGTGGTGACGCCGGCGCGGACGCGTTGGAGGGCGGAGTCGCGGAGGAAGTTCATGCCTTTGTCGCGGGCTTTCTTGCGGATCTCGGAGCCGGGTTTTTTGGCGAGCAGCATCTCGCGGATCTCGTCGTCGAGCTCGAGGAGTTCGTGGATGGCGGAGCGGCCGCGGAAGCCGGTGCCGGCGCACTCGATGCAGCCTGGGCCTTCGCGGAAGCGGAAGCCGCGCCACTCTTCGGGGAGGAGGCCGCTGGCGAGGAGCTCCTCGTCGTTGTAGTGGACGTCGCGCACGCAGAACTCGCACACGGTGCGGACGAGGCGCTGGGCGAGGATGCAGTTGAGGGCGGAGACGAAGTTGTAGGGCTCGACGCCCATGTTGAGGAAGCGGCCAAGGACGTCGACGACGTTGTTGGCGTGGACGGTGGTGAAGACGAGGTGTCCGGTGAGGGCGGAGTTGATGGCGATCTGGGCGGTTTCGGCGTCGCGGATCTCGCCGACGAGGATCTTGTCGGGGTCGTGGCGGAGGATGGAGCGGAGGCCGCGGGCGAAGGTGAGGCCTTTTTTCTCGTTGACGGGGATCTGGGTGATGCCGCGGATCTGGTACTCGACGGGATCTTCGATGGTGATGATCTTGTCTTCTTCGGATTTGATCTCGTTGAGCGCGGCGTAGAGGGTGGTGGTCTTGCCGGAGCCTGTGGGTCCGGTGACGAGCACCATGCCGTAGGGCTCCTTGATGTAGCGGCGGAAGCGGCGGAGGTCGTCTTCGGCGAAGCCTACGACGTCGAGGGAGAGTTTTTTGAACTTCTCGGACATCGACTCCTTGTCGAGGACGCGGAGGACGGCGTTTTCTCCGTGGACGGTGGGCATGATGGAGACGCGGAAGTCGATGAGGCGGCCCTTGTAGCGGACGCGGAAGCGGCCGTCCTGGGGGACGCGGCGCTCTGCGATGTCGAGCTCGGACATGACCTTGATGCGGGAGAGGATGGTCTGGTGGTGCTCGCGGGCGATGGGGGCCATGGCCTGCTGGAGGACGCCGTCGATGCGGTACTTGACGAGGAGCGAGTCGTCGAAGGTTTCGAGGTGGATGTCGGAGGCGCGGCGTTCGAGGGCGGTGAAGATGGTGGTGTCGACGAGGCGGATGATGGGGGAGATGTCGTCGTCGGCGGTGAGGCGTTCGATGGAGATGTTTTCGTCGGCGTTGTCCTCGGCGGAGAGGACGTCGAAGGCGAGGCCTTCGGAGGCCTCGTCGAGGACGCGCTGGGACTGCTCGGTCTTCTTGAGGAGGTCTGTGATCTGGGAGAGGGTGGCGACGCGGGTGACGAGTCGGGTGCCGAGGAGGCCGGAGATCTCGTCGAGGACCATGAGCTTGGAGGGGTCGGAGACGGCGATGGCGAGTCGGCCGTCGAGCATCTGCTCGAGCGGGACGAAGTTGTAGCGGAACATCATGTCGACGGGGACGCGCTTGAAGAGCTCGTGCTGGATCTTGAAGTTCTTGAGGTCGACGAAGTCCGCGTGATAGCGGCGGGCGAGGGCCTGCGCGCGTTCGACTTCGTCCATCCCCATCTCGCTCACGGTGAGCGGCACTGCTACCGGTGTGGCCATATGGGTGTAAGACTCCTAGTAGACCTGACTGTCACCTGTGTGTATCTGCCACGATTGTGGGAGCATGACTTGGGTTGCCGGGGTCGAGTTGAGCATGTGGGACGGGCAGAAACTACACATATGGCCTGCCCTCTCGCAGGACGGTGATCTCGACGCCGTGCGCCGACCTGATCGAGCAGGTCGGCGACGAGCCGCGGCAGGTCTTCATCATTGAACGTTCGCATGCTATGTGTCCTTTGCGGGCGGGAAGTCAGAGTCCAGGCGGTCGTCTGGACCGGGCTCCTCACCTCTGCCGGGCCGCCGAAGGATCTCCAACGCCTGCGCCGGGTTGGCCCGGGCTGCGCGCTGTTCGAAGTATTCCGCGGTGCGTAATGCGGAGATTTTCTGAGCCACGGCGACGTTGATGAACTGGTTGAGAGCGACGCCCTCTTTTTTGGAGAGGGTACGCGCCTCTTTGAGTAGAGAGTCTTGAAGACGCAGTGCAAAGTTACTCTGCCTCATGGCCAAATCCTCCTGCAAACTTCCTTCGGACTGACGATCTCGATTCCGAACCGGTCATAGACCCCTTCGAAGTCGCGGTGGTTGAAGGTGACAATAGCGTCCGCTTGTCCGTTGGTGGCCGCATCCAGCACCATGTTGTCGCCAGGGTCTCTCAGAAACGGTCTCCACGAAAAGAAGACTTCAATCGGGAGTGCAAATTTGGCGTAGGAGTCTAACAAAACGTCAATTTCGGTGCCGCTCAGGCCGGACACCTTGCGATGCTCTTCTCGGGTCATTACTGCTTCGTACTCCAGCAGCATGGATGTGGACGCTAACACAAGAATTTTGCGCTCGAACACGCCGGCGAGGAGCCGCGCAGACGCTCCGGCGGGAGCCCGTATGGCGGCGACGAGGATGCAGGTGTCAAGCACAAACCTCAAGTGCTGATGATATCGCTTGTGATATTGCGCCGCAATCTTTTTGTTCTCCTCGCAGCGACTTGCTCGGCTACATTCCGGGGCTGCCTGCGGCTCCGGAGCCGAGCGAGAAGATGGGGAGGTAGAGGGAGATGAGGATGGTGACGACGACGATGCCCATGACGATGAGGATGACGGGCTCGATGAGGCTCATGGCGGCGGTGAGGTTGGTCTGGACGTCTTCTTCGAAGAACTCGGCGACGGAGTTGAGCATCTGGGGGAGGGCGCCGGTGGATTCGCCGACCTCGATCATCTCGATGGCGAGTTCGGGGAAGACGCCGGTGGCGCTGACGCTGGTGGCGAGGCCCTTGCCTTCGCGGACGGTTTCGATGGAGGAGAAGACGGCGTTGGCGATCTGGCGGGAGCCGATGGAGCGGGCGGCGGTCTCGAGCGAGGGGACGAGGGGAAGGCCTCCGGTGAGCAGGGTGGAGAGGGTGCGGGAGAAGAGGCCGACCTGGTACTTGAGCCAGACGGGGCCGATGAGGGGGAGGCGGATGCGAACTCTGTCGACTGCGCTGGCGCCGGCGTCCGTCTCGGTCCAGCGGAGGAAGAGGAAGATGGCCAGGGCGAGGGCTGCGGCGGCGTAGATGCCGTAGCTCTGGGCTCCGCGGCCGAGTTCGAGCAGGAGGGTGGTGATGGCGGGGAGTTTGGTGCCGAGCTGGTCGTAGAGCTCGGCGAAGCGCGGGACGACGAAGGTGATGAGGAAGAGGAAGAGCGAGACGACCATGACGACGAGGACGGCGGGGTAGATGAGGCTGGCGATGAGTTTTTTGCGGAAGGTGAGGGAGACGCGCTGGAAGTCGAGGTAGCGCTGGAGGACCTCTTCGAGGTTGCCGGAGCGCTCGCCGGCGAGCAGCGTGGTGGTGTAGACGACGGGGAAGCTGCCCTGGGCATCGAAGGCCGCGGAGATGGATTCGCCGTTGCGGACGCGCTGGGCGATGTCTTCGAGCTGGGCGCGGAAGTGGGGGAGCTTCTGGCGGCGGGCGAGCAGGTCGATGGAGCTGAGGATGGGGAGGCCGGCGCGGATGAGGGTGAGGAACTGCTGGTTGAAGACGAGGAAGGTCTCGAGCTTTACCTTTTTGGCTTTGCCGGATCCGGCGAGCAGGCCACGCGCCTTGACCGAGTAGACGAAGTATCCGGCGTGGGTGAAGCGGGCGCGCAGCTCGTCGGCGGTGGCGGCGTGGTGGGTCTGCTCCTGCACGCGGCCGCGCTCATCGGCCAATCGGATGACGAATTCGGTCATGAAGTCCCTGGGGCGCGCTGTTCCGGGCGGGGTGGGGGTCCTGGGCGGAGACGCACTCGATTCATCTTAGACGGAGTGGGCGGAGAAGGTGGGCGTCGGGGCGAGCGAAGCACGAGGGGGGCGGGGGGCAGGGTTAGACGGAGAGGCCGGCGTGGGGGGCGGTCTTTCCGAGCCACTGGCGGATGCGGAAGACGATCCATTCGATGGGGCTGAGCAGGGGGTAGATGCCGAAGAGGAGGTCCGGGAGGGGGATGGTCTCCCACATGCGGGCGCGAAACAGGACGCGTAGGAGGAGTTCCCTGCGGTAGGGGAGGTCGCGCCGCAGACCGAGTTCGAAGAGCATCATGGAGCCGGCGGAGATGGCGGCTCTTCCGGAGAGGAAGTTCCCGTGTTCGAGGGAGTGGCGGGCGAAGCGAAGGATGTGGCGTACGGTGGGGTGGCGCTCGTCGAGCAGACGCGCGCTCCAGTGCTCGATCGCGAGGTAGCGCCGGGTGAGCAGCAGGGCGGCGCTGAGCTCCGGGAGGATGCCGTGGTGGAGGGCGAGTTCGGCGAGGGCGTCGAGCTCGGCTTCGGGCATGAGGCGGACGAGGGCGGCGATGTCGGCGAGGGACTTGAGGTAGAGCCAACCATCGAGGGTGCCGTGGACGCAGAGGTAGAGGAGGGTCTGCGACCGGGGGAGGGTGGGGACGTGGAAGGCGCCGAAGTCGCCGGTCTCCTGGCTGGATGCGGCGCAGAGCTCGCCGCCGGACATCCGGCTGTTGCGGAAGCAGCGCCAGTGGAGGTCCACCTGGTGGCCCGTGACGGGGTTCTCGTAGGCGATGTCCTTCCAGTGGTTGCGGTAGAACGCGAGCCGGCGGGGGGAGAAGCGCTGGACCTGGAAGAGGCCGCGGTATCCTGCGGCGCGGAGGATGCGGTCGCCCTGGAGGATGGCGGACTCGGGGATGAGGAGGTCGAGGTCGCCGGTGGAACGGAGGCCGAGATCGCCGAAGACCATCTGGGCGAGCGGAATGCCTTTGAGGACGCGGACGGGGACGCCGGCTGCGAGGAGCTCCTGGAGGATGCGGCGCATCTCGGCGAGGCTGCGGAGGGCGCGGTAGGCGTTGGCTGCGGCGAGCTGGCCGAGGTGGTCGAGCAGCGCCTGGCGGGCGGGGGGGAGGGGAAGCCCGGCGGCGGCGGTGCGGAGGTTCTGCGCGACGAGGGGGGTGAGGCGGTGGTGCTGGATGAGGCGGAGGAGGAGGTCGAGGTCGAGGTCGGGTGCTCCGGGAGGCGGCAGGAAGAGGGCGCGGATCCGGTCGCGGTCCGGCTCGAGCTGGGGCCAGCGGGTGCAGGCCAGCAGAAGGTCGAGTTCAGGCGCGCGTCCTGTGGCGGTGGAGGTGGGAGACGTCATACGGTGTGTCCGGGGGCTCTTCCGGCTGCCCTCACAATACATCAGACGCCCGTGCCGGGGAGGGGGTATCTGACAGGAGGAGAAGCACTTCGGTGTAGTTGGGGAGGAGGCGTGGAGGCGGGCCCGGGGGCTCTGGGGGTATTCTTTTGTGGGCGTACTCTTTGCCGAGCCGCGGCAGGCTGGTTCGGCTGCGGGTCTGGAACCCGGCTGCGGGCGCCGGATGCGGCTGCGGGCGCCGGATGCGGCTGAGGGCGCCGGATGCGGCTGAGGGCGCCAGGGGAAGACTGAAGACTATGGATCCGAACCAGATCAATCCGGACTCGGTTGTGTGCTGGAGCTCTGCCCCGGTGGGGACAGAGGTGAACGACGAGGTGATCCTGATGAACATGGACCGGGACCGCTGCTACGGGCTGGGCGTGACGGGGAGCGACATCTGGCGGCGGCTGCGGACGCCGATCCGTGTGTCGGAGCTCTGGACGCAGTTGGCGGAGGAGTATGCGGCCGGGCCGGGGGAGATCGAGTCCGACGTGCTGCGGACGCTGCGGGAGTTCGCGGCGGAGGGGCTGATCGAGGTCCACCCGGGGGGAGGCTGAGGGGCGTGGGGGTCGCGCGGGGCGAGTGGGGTCGGGGCGAGTGGGGTCGTGCAGAGTGGGATCGGGGCGAGTGGGGTCGGGTCGAGTGGGATCGCCGCAGAGTGCGGTCCATTGCGGTAGATAGTGCGGTACATTAAGACCTACAGTCAGCACAATTGAGTTGTTCGTCTGCATCTCTGGCGGCTCGCTCTCGAACTTCACCACGCCCGAGTTGGACCTGCTGTGTCGCTCGAGCGGACGTCCGGGTCCGTTCGTCTGTTGCTCACGCTGCGCGGCTTCTCCTGTGGGGAGCCGCGGGCACGATTTCACTCCAACACGAGCCCCCCTGCGGGTGCTCTGCAGCATGGTGACGAGGTGTGTTCGATGGGGATGAGCAGGCGGGAGTTTTTGACGCGGGTTGGTCAGGCGGGCGGGTACGGTGCGGCGTTTGTGGCCATGCAGCACATGGGGCTGATGCCGCTGTACGGGGAACAGTGGAGGCCGATCGAGGCGCCGGCGGGCTCGGGCAAGGGCGTGAAGGTGGTGGTGCTGGGCGGGGGCCCGGCGGGGCTGGTGTCCGCGTACGAGCTGAAGAAGCTGGGGTACGAGGTGACCGTGCTCGAGGCGCGGGAGCGGCCGGGGGGGCGGGTGTGGACGGGCAAGCGCGGGGACAAGGTGGAGTTCACGGACGGTACGGTGCAGACGATCGACTGGGCGGAGGGCAACTACCAGAACATGGGGGCGGGACGGATTCCGTCGACTCACTGGACGATTCTGCAGTACTGCCGGGAGCTGAAGGTTCCGCTTGAGGTGGAGGTGAACACGTCGCGCTCGACGCTGCTGCAGAGCGACAACGCGAACGGCGGGGTTCCGATGACGCAGCGGCGGGTGGAGATGGACACGCGGGGGCATGTGTCGGAGCTGCTGTCGAAGTGCGTGGCCGGGGGTGCTCTGGACAGCGAGTTTTCGGCGGAGGACAAGGTCCGGATGACGGAGTTTCTGCGGTCGTACGGCGACCTGGACAAGGCGAACCGGTTTGTGGGGGGCTCGGGCGTGCTGGGGCGTGCGGGATGGAAGGTTCCTCCGGGCGCGGGGTCGCAGGTGGGTGTGGTGGATTCGGTGCTGGACATGAAGACGCTGCTGGATGCGAACTTCTGGACGGGGCTGCTGTTTACCGAGGAGTGGGCGCAGCAGGCGACCATGATGCAGGCGGTGGGCGGCAATGCGAACATCTGGTATGCGTTTGCGAAGGTGCTTGGCCCGGCGGTGGTTCAGTACAACGCTCCGGTGACGTCGTTCAAGCGGACGGCGAAGGGTGTGTCCGTGACGTACACGCAGGGCGGGGCGGCGAAGACGCTTGAGGCGGCGTACTGCATTGTGGCGCTGCCGTTCGAGATTCTGAAGAAGATCGACAACGACCTGGCGCAGCCGCAGAAGGACGCGGTGATGAAGAGCACGGCGAGCGGCTACTACAAGGTGGCGTGGGAGAGCCGGCGGTTCTGGGAGCAGGACTACAACATCTATGGGGGGCTCTCCTGGGTGATGCAGGGGCCGAGCCCGGTGTGGTATCCGTCGGCGAACCTGATGGCGGAGACGGGGGTGGTGGTCTCCGGCTACATGGAGGAGCAGGGCACGCCGTTCCAGGCGCTGTCTCTCGAGGAGAAGTTCGCGGCATCGCGCGGGTCGATCGAGAAGCTGCATCCGGGGCATGGCAAGGAGCTGACGAAGCCGGTCTTCTGCGGCTGGCGGAGGATCAAGTGGAACGAGGCGTCGTGGATCCGGAGCTGGGGCAACGGGCGCATGGGATATAACGCGCTGGTGCAGGGCGACGGGCCCTACCTGTTTGCGGGCGACACGGTGTCGAACGTAAACGCGTGGATGGAGGGGGCGGCGCTGAGCGCGAAGCTGGCGGTGCAGACGATCGCGGACAGGACGAAGTCGGCGAGGCTTGCGGGCTCGGAGGATGGGACGTTCGAGGCCTAGAGGTGTTGATTCGAAACGAGGCAGGAGATCACGAGTGAGAGGGACATATATGACGCTGAGGTTGAGGATGTTGGCAGGGGGTCTTTCGGTGGCGGCGGTTCTGGTTGCGGTGTCGTGCCCGGGCCACTCCCAGACTACGGTGAAGCGGATCTACGGGCCGGCGGCGCAGAGGTTCGCGAACGCGGTGTGGGCGGGCGACACGCTGTACGTTGCGGGGCAGATGGCGTCTCCGCAGACGCCTGCGGATAAGGCGAAGGGCACGGCCGCGGTGTATGGCGATACCGAGGCTCAGACCGAGAGCGCGCTGCGGAATATCGAGACGATCCTGAAGGCGCAGGGGCTGACGCTGGCCGATGTGGTGCAGATGGAGGTGTACCTGTCTCCCGATCCGGCCAAGGGCAACACGATGGACTTTGCGGGGATGAACGCGGCGTACAGCAAGGTCTTCGGCACGGCGGAGCAGCCGAACAAGCCGGTGCGCGCGGCGATGCAGGTGGCCGCGCTGGCGACGCCGTGGGGGCTGGTGGAGATCCAGGTGGTGGCGGTGAAGAGCAAGTAGCCCGAGGGGGGAAGGGTGCAGCCCCGGGCGCGATGGAGCGCGCGGGGCTGTGGTCTGCATCCTACAGTGGAGCATTGCCACAGGCATGGGGGGTCGGAGCGGCGCCGCGTATGGCGCATACGCGAGCCGGCAGGCCATCAAGAGAGGGTGCATTGTCTTCGAATCGCCGAATGTCTTCGAATTGCCGAACGTCTTCGAATCGCCAAATCTGGAACCAGCGGATGAGGTTGGCCGCGCTGCTTTTTCTTCCGCTGCTTGCGACGGGGTGTCACCGGCATCGCAAGACGATCTCTGCGCCGAACTCGACCGAGTACGCGGACAACATTCTCGCGATCGTGAACCAGGGTCAGATGCCTGCTCTGCGGTGGCCGAACTATTCCGACTACCAGGCGGCGGTGAAGACGTTCTACGACGACCGCAACGACGAGATCGCGTGGGTGCGTGACGGCGGGCCGACGGCGCAGGCGACCTCGTTTGTGAAGGCGTTTGAGGATGCCGGCGCGAAGGGGCTGAGCCCGGAGGACTACGATAGCTCGCGCTGGGCGGCGCGGACGGCGAAGCTGGCGCAGATCAGGTCGTCGAAGGACTCCTCCGGTGCGGCGCAGGATGCGGTGGCGCAGTTCGATGTGGCGTTGACGATCTGCGTGATGCGGTATATCTCCGATCTGCGGATCGGGCGGGTGAATCCGCAGCACTTCAACTTCGACATCGATGTGGAGAAGAAGAAGTACGATCTGGCGGAGTTTGTGTCGGACAATGCGGTGGACGCGAAGGATGTGCCGGGCCTGCTGCGGTCTGTGGAGCCGGACTCGGCGCAGTATCGCGCGACGGAGGCGGCGCTGGCGCACTACCTGGATCTGGCAAAGCTGCAGGAGCTGGCCAAGGAGCCGCCGCTGCCCATGGTGGCGAAGGCCGGAGTCTCTGCGGGAGGGGCTTACCCGGCGGCGGGCGAGCTGATGGCGCGGCTGCAGCTTGAAGGGGATCTGCCGGGCGAGTTTCCATTCCGCGGGCCGGGCGGGCAGAGTGCGGCGAGCGAGTCTGCGCCGGCGGGCGGGGCTGCACAGGGCAAGCCGCGGCTGGGTGCGAAGACGCTTGCCAAGGCGAAGAGCCTGCTGCACCGCGGGGGGCGGGACGGGAACGCCTCCGCGGCCCGGACGGACGCGGGCGATGCGCCGGGCACGGGCTTCAACCCGCCGCAGCTTGCGCCGGTGTATACGCCAGAGCTTGCGGAGGGGGTGAAGAGCTTTCAGCATCGCCATGGGCTGACGGAGGACGGCAAGCTGACGCCGCAGACGATTGCGAGTCTGAATGTGCCTGTGACGGAGCGCGTGATCCAGCTGCAGAACTCGCTGGAGCGGTGGCGCTGGCTGCCGAACGAGTACGTGAACGCGCCGCTGATGGTGAACCTTCCGGAGTTTGTGCTGCATGGGTATACGCCGGATCACAAGCCGGACTTTACGATGAAGGTGGTGGTCGGCAAGGTGGTGGGGGATCACGACACGCCGGTGTTCGCGCACATGATGCAGTACCTGATCTTCCGGCCTTACTGGAACGTGCCGCACGACATCGTGGTGAAGGAGCTGCTGCCGCACATCCAGTCGTCCGGGATCGGCTATCTTTCGAGCAAGAACTTCGAGACGACGGATGCGAAGGGGAACCCGGTCCAGCCGACGGTGGAGCAGGTGTCGCATGGCGGGGTGCTGGTGCGGGAGAAGCCGGGGCCGAAGAACTCGCTTGGGCTGGTGAAGTTCATGTTTCCGAACCAGTACGACATCTACCTGCACTCGACGCCGGCGCCGGAGCTGTTCAACCGGACGCGGCGCGATTTTTCGCATGGCTGCATCCGGGTGCAGGATCCCGAGGCGCTGGCGGCGTGGGTGCTGCGCACCAGCAACACACCGGGGCCGCAGGGCCAGCCCTGGACGGCGGAGGAGATTCACGACGCGATGAACGGCTCCCAGGACAACCACCAGGTGAACCTGAAGCAGCACCTGCCGATCGTGATCTTCTACCTGACGGCGATGGAGTCCGACGACGGGCACACGCACTTCTTCGAGGACCTGTACGGCTACGACCAGAAGCTGCAGCAGGTGCTGTCGAAGGGCCCTCCGTACCCGGTGCGGCCCGATGCCGCGGCGCCGAAGCCGAAGCCGGGGGACACCGTATAGCCGAGGCTGGGCGATCTGCTAGTCTCTTCGGTATGCGATTCAAGGCTTCTGTGGTGTTCTTTGCCGCGCTGTCGGCGTCACTCTCGATGGGCGTGCTCCCTGTTTTTGCCCAGAGCTCCGTGTCGGGATCGGTTGCGGCACGGGTGGCGGCGCAGACTGCGTTGTTCGAGGAGCAGTACGAGAGCGACCTGCGGTTTTCGCCGCAGATGGCGACGGCCTTCGGGGACTACCGGTACAACGATCAGCTGGACGATGCGTCGGCTGGCGCGCGTGCGCGGGCTCATGCGGCGGATGAGGTGTTTCTGGCGCGGCTGAAGGCGATCGGCACGCAGGGCTTCGGGGAGCAGGATGCGCTCTCGCACGAGATCATGCTGCGCACGTTGACGCAGCGGGGCGTGAACTTCGGGTACAAGGAGTGGGAGATGCCGCTGAACCAGATGAGCGGCCCGCACCTGGAGCTGTCGGATCTGGCGAACGCGGTGCCGCTCGACAGCGTGAAGCACTACGAGGACTACATCTCGCGCCTGCACCAGATTCCCCGGGTGTTCACGCAGGCTGAGGAGGTGCTGCGGCTGGGGATGAAGGACGACCTGATGCCGGTGCGTTTCCTGCTCGAGAAGGTGCCGACGCAGTGCAAGGGGATTATCGCGGCGAACCCGTTCGTTCTTCCGACGAAGAAGTTTCCGGCGGGCATCTCGCCTGCGGATCAGCAGCGGCTGACGAAGGCGATCACGGAGGCGGCGGACAACGAGGTTCTCCCGGCGTACCGGCAGTTCGCGGAGTTTGTGGCGAAGGAGTATGCGCCGCACGGCAGGACGACTCTGGCGGCGACCTCGCTGCCGGACGGCAAGGCGCGGTACCAGAACTACATCCACGCGCGGACCAGCACGAACATGACGCCTGAGGAGATCCACGCGATCGGGCTGCGGGAGATCGACCGCATTCAGGCGGAGATGCTGGTGATCGCGAAGAAGGAAGGCTTTGCCGACCTGGAGAGCTTTCGGAGTTCGCTGAAGACGAATCCGAAGTACATGGCGACGTCGTCGGAGCAGATCCTGGGGGACTTCCGGCGGTACATCGACCAGATGCGTCCGAAGCTGCCGCAGCTGTTTACGGTGATTCCTTCGATTCCGGTGACGGTGGAGGCGATTCCTGCGTTCCAGCCGGGGCAGGCGACGCACTACCAGATCGGCACGAAGGACGGGAAGAGGCCGGGCCGGGTGTCGGTGCAGACCGCGGATCCGACGCATCGTTCGCTGGTCGACGATGAGGCGGTGGCGTACCACGAGGGCATTCCGGGCCATCACATGCAGCTTTCGGTGGCGCAGTCGCTTGAGGGGCTGCCGAAGTTCCGGACGCATACGTTCAATTCCGGCTATACGGAGGGCTGGGCTCTGTATGCGGAGCAGCTCGGCAAGGAGGTCGGCTTCTACCAGGACCCGGTGTCGGACTATGGGCGGCTCTCGTCGGAGCTCTTCCGTGCGGTGCGGCTGGTGGTGGACACGGGGATTCACTCGCAGGGCTGGACGCGCGACCAGGTGATCGGGTTCTTCCGCAAGTCGGGCGCCGTGGATGAGCCTACGCTGCAGGCGGAGACGGACCGCTATATCGCGTGGCCGGCGCAGGCGCTGAGCTACAAGCTGGGGCAGTTGAAGTTCCGCGAGCTGCGGGAGCGCTCCGAGAAGATGCTGGGGGGGCGGTTCGACATCCGCACCTTCCACGACCAGATGCTGGCAGGCGGAGTTCTGCCGCTGGATCTGCTGGATCAGCGGACGGATGTCTGGATCAAGGGGCAGCTTGCGGGGCCTGTGCCGGCGCACGCGGGTAACTGAACTCTAGAGAGAGTGTGCAATCTACAGAGAGTGTGCGCACGCTTGCTGGTGGGTTCGCTTGCTGCGGGCGCTTGCTTGCTGGTGCGTACGCTTGCTGGTGCGCTTGCTTGCTGCGGGTACGCTAGCGAGCCTTGTGGCTGGGTGGCCGCGGGTCGTGTCCCGCCAGTCGCGGGTCGGCGGGGGAGGGCAGGCTCCCGGTCTGCGACCAGAGCTGCGGGTGTCCCCAGCGGCGGGTGGCGGTGAGATCGAGCAGGAGGGGTGAGGGCTGGTCTGCGGCGGCGCCTGGCGCATGGGTGTGGGCGAGGAGGTCTGGGAGGCCTTCGCCGAACTGGGGGAAGGCTCCGGCGAGCGCAAGCAGACGATCGAGCTCGGCGGCTCCGGCGAGATGCAGGGTGTAGCCGGAGGGGTCGAAGCGGCCCTCGAGGGTGGCAGGCTGGCGGCCGCCGAGGGGGAGCGCGACCGGCAGCAGGTCAAACCGGAGGGTGGCAGCCGGCTGGGCTGCGGGCCTGCCGCGGGGAGCTGCGGGGGGGCTGGGCAGAGGGACGTCGGAACGGAGGACGATGGACTGCAGCGGCACGGGTGAGCCCGAGGCAGGGCCGGGCAGAGTCAGGGATTCGCCCGAAAGCTGCAGCTCACCGGACCACGCGGGGCTGCCCGGCCGCCCGGGGTTCCACATCAGTGTGCCGGCGAGTGCGCCGGTTCCGGCAAACGCGGTGGGGGGGTGCGGCGTGGCTGCCTGCACCCAGTCGAGCAGCGTACGCGCGGGCAGGGCTTTGGCGGTGAGGTCGAGCCAGGCGGATGGAGGGTCGCGGAGGTCTGGGATCGCGCCGGACGCGGTGAGGACGCTGCCCTCCGGCGACGCCTCCGGCGGCCAGCGGCACACGATCTGCGAGAAGCTTTGGAAGCTTGCTGTGGCCGTGGCCTGGCAGGCCGCCTGAAGCGCGACGAGGTGTGCGGGGATGAAGTCAGCCCGGCGGACCTGCGCGAGCTTGACGTCGGCGGTGACGGAGGACCGTGCCGGGGTGCCGGTGGTGTGGACGCTCAGCGTAAGTGACCCGCGCAGCCCGGCGTCTCGTCCGAGCAGAAGGCGGCTGAGTCCGGCGAGCGGCGCCGCCTGCCAGTCGGCATGGAGGTCCATGGGCACCTCGGCGAGCGAGGCGGCCTGTGTGTGGGAGCCTCCGAGGATGCCTTCCACGCGGAGCAGGCCGATGTCGGCGGGTGCGACGTCGGTGCGGGCGGGATGCGCCTCGAGGCGGAAGTGCCACTCGCGTGGTCCGGGCAGCCAGAGCGCGAAGTCGGAGTCGGTGAGGGCGACCGGCATCTTCTCCTCGCCGAACTTCAGGTTCAATCGTGCGCCGGAGGCTTCGATGTAGGGGAAGCGCGGTGCGGGACCGGGGAACGGCTGGGCCGTAGGAGCGGCTTCGAGGCGCGAGGCCTGGAGGAGCACAGGCTCGAAGTTCCAATGGCCGTTGGGGAGGCGGACCAGGTTGACGGATGTGGTCTCGCTGAGGGAGATGCGGGAGAACTCCACGTGGTGGCTCCACAGCGAGGAGAGGCGCACGGTGGCGCGCACCTGGCTGGCGCGGAGGATGGGCTCGTACCCGAAGGCGGGGTCCTCGTCGACGACGAAGTTTTCGAGGGTGAAGCCGGGAAGAGGAAGAAGGCTGAGGCGGACGCGATCGAGGTGCACGGGCCGGCCGAGTGCGCCGGAGAGGTTGGACGTGATGCGCCGCTGGAACCGACTGACGTTGAGGAGCGGCGGGATGAAGACGAGACAGAGCAGGAGCAGCAAGGCGGCGAGGATCCAGGCGAGCCGAAGCCGCAGACGAGCGTGATGGAACGGGGGCTCCTGTTGGGAATCTCCGACGGGTACGGTCTCGCGATGGATGTCCACTGGGTGCATAGGGGTCGCGGTGTCAGACGGCTTATTCTAGCGTGACGCGGAGCGTCTGGCTGCGTGTGGGGCTGGCTCGGGTAGGTCTGGCTGGGCGTGGGCGAGGTTCGCGCTTGGGTGCGATCGGGGGCAGAAGAGGGGCAAGGGTAACCGTCGCGCGCGGTACACTGTACGTGCGTGCCCCTGCGGCATGCGGAGAGAGCCTGTTGCCCAACGCGATCGCGTCCCCACCCGAGGAGCCGACTACGCTCCCTGCACCGGCGCACGAAGAGAAAGAGACGGCGCTCGAGTCGCTCGCCTCCATTTGCAGCGTGCTTGCGGTCGGTCTCTTCGTGATGACGTTTATCTTCCAGAACTTCGAGATTCCGTCCGCATCGATGGAGAAGACGCTGTTGATCGGCGATCATGTGCTGGTGGACCGGATCTCGCTGGCGCCTCGGACGGCGTGGGCGCCGTTTGTGCGCTACCGCGATGTGGCGCGTGGGGACATCATCGTGTTCTTGAAGCCGGGCGAGCCGGACCTGTTTCTGGTCAAGCGCGCGATCGGGGTCGCGGGAGATCGAATTCATCTGGAGCACGGGATCGTCTACCTGAACGGCGTCGCGCAGGATGAGCCGCAGGCGGGGAAGCCTGCGGACGATGGCAATCCA
The DNA here is from genome assembly GCA_030776065.1 of Acidobacteriota bacterium. Taxonomy (GTDB): domain Bacteria; phylum Acidobacteriota; class Terriglobia; order Terriglobales; family Acidobacteriaceae; genus Edaphobacter. Next base: position 1,746 of record JALYIA010000078.1, on the reverse strand, counting down.
TACCATGCGTACAGCCCGTATCGGGACGACTTTCCGGCGGTGTCGCCTGGGGCTAACGATGAGGTGACGGCAAGCTGGGCGCTGGATCTTCCGACGCATCTGGCGGGAGGCGATCTGGTGGTGCCTCCGGGCAGGGTCTTCGCGATGGGGGATAACCGAACCGAGTCGCTTGATGGGCGATTCTGGGGGTTTGTGCCGCGGGAGAACATCGTCGGGCGGCCCCTGTTTGTCTACTGGTCCTTTCAGACCCCGGCCGACCAGATCAACAAGACGTCGGTAGCGGACCGGATCGCGTTTATGGGCCATGTTCTGATCCATGTGTTCGACCAGACCCGCTGGCGACGGACGCTGCACATCGTTCGGTAGGTGGTTGTCGGCTGGAGAGATGGCCTGTCGGCTGGAGAGATGGCCGGATGCACAGGTTCTCCACAGCAGGATGAGTTGCACCGCGTCCCCGGAGTTGCTATTCTCTGGAAGTTGCAAGCGAGTCCGGCTCCTACATGGTGGCTCGCTGGCAGACAAGGCAGCAGACAGACAAGGCAGCAAACGGCAACCGATTGGTTGCACGAAACGGAAGAGTACGGTAGGATACAGAAGTACGGGAAACACAAGCTTCGCACCTGGTTCCGCCGAGAACGAACGGCAGAGGGCAGGGATGCCGGAGCGCAGTCCAAGCGTTTGATCGCAGCATAAGGCCCTGAAGTATCGGCCTGCTGAATCCAAACCCAAGCTACTGCATTAAAAAGAAGGGGCTTAGTGCTCCGCGCCCAGTTTGGGCGATACGTTATTTTGATCTTTGGCGCTGTGCGAATGGACGGGTGTGCCTCCTGTAGTGGGGGCTGGCCGGTAAGCTGAACCAGGTAGAAGGGCACCGAACCCCATCAAGGAGATGGATCGAGTGTCGAGCTTGGAGTGCGACGTAAGGCATGAAACGGAAGAGGCGAGTCGACGAGAAATATAGAAATATAGAAATATGTTGACAAGCGCACCGAGGTTCAGTACTCTTAGAAAGTTCGCGCAAAACGTCGCACAATGCTGAGTAGACCTGGTAAAGAGAGCTGAAGGCTAAAGAGAAGCCTTCCCGGGAACACGAAAAAGCATCGGGGCGATACCAGAAACACAGCGCTATCCAGTTCGAGGACACACATCCGGCATCGTCCGGGTGGGTCCTTGATCCAAAGCTGCCCGCTCAGGCGGATGCAGTCCGGATCTTTGACAACATAGTTGAACGTGCCAGTCGTGAGATGATGCGAAGTTTGGTTTAGTCATTCTCACTAGTTATAACCTCCGGCTCTTTCGAGCAGCTGGAGGCGTCTGCTCCATCCCGACCCCTGTCGTGGATGGCGGACACACCAAGATTAAACGAGAGTTTGATCCTGGCTCAGAATCAACGCTGGCGGCGTGCCTAACACATGCAAGTCGCACGAGAAAGGGGCTTCGGCCCTGAGTACAGTGGCGCACGGGTGAGTAACACGTGAATGATCTACCTCCGAGTGGGGAATAACCTAGAGAAATCTGGGCTAATACCGCATAACACTTACGAGTCAAAGCAGCAATGCGCTTGGAGAGGAGTTCGCGGCCGATTAGCTAGTTGGCGGGGTAATGGCCCACCAAGGCAATGATCTGTATCCGGCCTGAGAGGGCGCACGGACACACTGGAACTGAAACACGGTCCAGACTCCTACGGGAGGCAGCAGTGGGGAATTTTGCGCAATGGGGGAAACCCTGACGCAGCAACGCCGCGTG
>JALYIA010000077.1 GCA_030776065.1 Acidobacteriota bacterium | reverse complement strand
GTCCAGGGCAGCGGCGTCCGTGCCGCCGGCTTCTGCGAGGTCGGGGCGGCCTCCGCCCTTGCCGCCGACCAGCGCGGCGAGCTGGCCGATGAGCTTGCCGGCCTGGATGCGCGCGGTGAGGTCCTTGGTGACGCCTGCGATCAGGGCGACCTTGCCGTCGGGAGTGGAGGAGCCGAGGACGACGACGCCCGAGCCGAGCTTGCCGCGGAGCTGGTCGACGAGGTCGCGCATGGGGCCGCGGTCGAGCCCCGCGACCTGCTGGACGAGCAGCTTGACGCCGTTGACCACGACGGGTTCCGAGGCGCCGGTGGCGGAGGAGGCCTGCTTGATGCGGGCGGCGTCGAGCTCGCGGCGCAGGCGCTTGAGGTCTTCCTCCTGCTGGGCGAGCTTGAGGCGGAGGGCTTCGGCGGGGCTCGCGTCCGCGGCGGTGCTGCCGCCCACGAGCTGCGAGACGGTGCGGGCGAGCGAGAAGTCGCGGCGGAACTCGGAGAGTGCCCCCATGCCGCTGACGGCCTCCACCCGGCGGACCCCGGAGGAGACGGAGCCCTCGCCGGTGAGCTTGAGCAGGCCGATCTCGCCGGTGCGCGCGACGTGGGTGCCGCCGCAGAGCTCGGTCGAGAAGCCGCCGGGCCCTCCGATGGTCACGACGCGGACGCGGTCGCCATATTTTTCGCCGAAGAGCGCGGTGGCGTGGAACTCGTTGATGGCCTGGTCGATGGGGACGTCGACGAAGGTTTCGACGGGGGAGTCGGCGAGGACCTGGTGGTTGACGATGGTTTCTACTTCGGCCAATTCCTCTTCGGCGACGCCGGCGAAGTGGGAGAAGTCGAAGCGGAGGCGCGTGGGGTCGACGAGGGAGCCGGCCTGCTTGACGTGCGGCCCGAGGACCTGGCGGAGGGCGGCGTGGAGGAGGTGGGTGCCAGTGTGGTTGCGTGTGGTGGCGCCGCGGTAGTCCGGGTCGACGACGGTGTCTAGGGTGTCGCCGAGGGTGAGGCGGTGGCGGGCGAGGACGCGGTGGGACCAGACGCCCTGGACGGGCTTGGAGGCGCCGGAGACGTCGGCGATGACGAGGGAGTGGGATTGGAGGGTGCCGATGTCGCCGACCTGGCCGCCGGAGTCGGCGTAGAAGCTGGTGGCGTCGAGGACGACCTCGCCGGAGTCGCCGGGGGCTAGGGAGGGGACGCCGATGCCGTTGTGGATGAGGGCGAGGATGCGGGCTCCGTCGAGGCGGAGGGCGGAGTAGCCGGCGAAGGTGGTCTTGGGGAGATCGCGGAAGAGGGGCGAGGCGGATTTCTGGGAGCCGCCCTTCCAGGAGGCTCGGGCTCGGGCTTGTTCTTCTTCTTTGGCTCGCTCGAAGCCGGGCATGTCGAATGGCAATCCTGCGTCCAGGGCAGCGTCTTGGATGAAATCTACGGGCAATCCGAAGGTCTCGTATAGGTAAAACGCTCGCCGACCATCGAAGGGAACTGTCATAGTGGTGGCTGAGCTAGGACTGTCTCTCAACAGCGTTGCAAGAATCTTTTTGTACGCATCCCTGTGCTCATTGAGTTCCGCATCGAGTCTGCGAGAGCCGACGTCCATCACCCTTGCGAATTGCTGTTCTTCGGCGAGGACGACTTTGGCGATGCGGTCGGCGGCGTCGTTGAGTTCGGGGTAGGCGGAGGCCATCTCGTCGCGGACTGCGTCGACCATGTGGTGGAGGAAGGGCTTATCCTGGCCGAGGAGGCGGCCGTGGCGGATGCCTCGGCGCATGATCTTGCGCAGGACGTAGCCGCTGCCTTCGTTGGCCGGGAGGACGCCGTCGGCGATGAGGAAGGTGGCGCAGCGGGCGTGGTCGGCAATGATGCGGAGGGAGGCTGCTTGCTTGTCCTCGGAGACGGCGGCGTGTGCGAGGTCTAACGCGGGGGCTGGTGAGGGAGTGCGGTCGAGCTCCGCTCGATGACCCACCCTATCCGACTGTGGAACTGTCAGATAGGATGGGGCACCCGGTTTCGTGGTGGTCCCAGAGGTGGCGACGCTGGTGAGTTGGGCGGCGCGGGCGAGGAGTGGGGTGAAGAGGTCGGTCTGGTAGTTGGAGAGGACGTTCTGGAGGACGCAGGCGATGCGTTCGAGGCCCATGCCGGTGTCGATGGAGGGCTTGGGGAGTGGGTTCAAACCGTACTCGACGCACTGCTCTCTGAAGGATCCGTCCGGCTGCTCGACGGGCTCCGTGCGAACGCAGAAGCGGTCGAACTGCATGAAGACGAGGTTCCAGATTTCGACGTAGCGCTGGGCATCGTCGGGGAACGGAACGTCCTGCGGGTTTCCGTTCGCGTCGGTGTGCTCGCTGGCGGCGAGGCCGAAGTCGTAGAAGATCTCGGAGCAGGGGCCGCAGGGGCCGGTCTCGCCCATCTGCCAGAAGTTGTCCTTGGCGGACATGGCGAAGATGCGTTCTTTGGGGACGCCGGTTTCGATCCAGAACTGCTCGGCTTCGTCGTCCCTGGCGACGTGCTCGTTGCCTTCGAAGATGGTGACGTAGAGGCGGGCGGGGTCGATGGCCCACCACTCGGGGCTGGTGAGGAGCTCCCAGGCGAAGGCGATGGCCTCGCGCTTGAAGTAGTCGCCGAAGGAGAAGTTGCCGAGCATCTCGAAGAAGGTGTGGTGGCGGCGGGTGAAGCCGACGTTTTCGAGATCGTTGTGCTTGCCGCCGGCGCGAACGCACTTCTGGCTGGTGGCGGCGCGGGTGTAGGGGCGGCGCTCGGCTCCGAGGAAGACGTCCTTGAACTGGTTCATGCCGGCGTTGGTGAAGAGCAGCGTGGGGTCGTTGACCGGGACGAGGGAGGCGGAGTGGACGCGGCGGTGCTGTTTGCCTTCGAAGAAGCGCAAAAAGTCTTCCCGGATCTGGCTGCCGGAGCGAAAGGGCATATGGCCTTCAGTCTAGCAGTGCGGGCGAATGCACTCCGGACTATCGCCCGCGCATGAAGGCGCTGCTGTCGAAGTGGGCGAGGAGGTCGGCGACGTCGCGCCAGACCTCGATGCAGCCGGCGGCGAGGAGTTCTGGCTCGCTCCAGCCGCCGGTGGTGACGCCTACGGTCCAGACGCCGGCCTTGCCTGCGGCCTCGGCGTCGTAGGGGGTGTCGCCGAGGGCGAGGGCCTCGTGCGGCTTGATGCCGAGCTTGTCGAGGGTGGCCTGGAAGATGTCGGGGTGGGGCTTGGCGCGGTCGGTGTCGCTGGCGGAGGTGCTCTCGTCGACGAGATCGGCGATGTTGATGAGGCGCTTGTAGACCTCGAGATCGTCCTTGTCCGCGGAGGAGGAGAGCGCGACGCGGATGCCGGCCTGGTGGAAGCGGAGCATGAGTTCGCGCACCTGCGGGAAGGGTTTGACCTGCCCCATGTAGTCGGTCTGGAAGATGAACCGGCGGTATCGCTTGAGAGCCTGCTCGGTGGCGGGGCGCTTCCACCAGGGCACGAAGACGGGGATGAGTTCGTCTCCTCCTTTGCCGATCTGGCGCCGGATCTCTTCGAGGTCGATGTGGATGCCTATGGCGGCGAAGGTGTCTCGCCAGGCCGCTGCGTGGAGCCAGTTGCTTTCGACGAGGGTTCCGTCCATGTCGCTGAGTACGGCGCGCACCATCTGCAGACCTCGAGACCTTCGGGGGGGTTGTGCCGCTGCGGGCCTTCGGGACAGACGCGCGAGGTGCAGGGGTTGTCGGTGGTGCGGCCGCCGCGTTGAAGCCATTGGATGGAAGGCGTCCGATGCGGGTTGCAGCTCGCGAACGGGCGGCTGTGAGCGGGTCAAACAGAGGCTCTCCGCGTGCTATAATTCAGAGGTTAGCGGAGCGCGATTGCAGGCCGATATTCCCCTCAGAACAAAGGGGTTAAGGCAATTCCGGGGGCGGATATGCGCATCAGGATTGCCTGAGATCGGGTGGACCCTTTCCCCGGATACCCCGGGCGGGTTCGGAACGACGCAGGGGCGCGCCGCATGGAGACACATGGCAACTACGAGCAATGTAATGGACTCCGCCCTTCTCACGCCGCAGGCCGAGGCCCCGACGCCCAGGGAGGGCGGGGGATACTCGGCGGAGAACATTACGATTCTGGAGGGCCTGGAGGCGGTTCGCCTGCGGCCGGCGATGTATATCGGCTCGACGGGCGAGCAGGGTCTGCATCACCTGGTGTACGAGGTGGTGGACAACTCGGTCGATGAGGCGCTCGGCGGACATGCCACGCGGATCGATGTGGTGATCCACGTGGATAACTCGATAACGGTGGTGGATGACGGGCGCGGGATCCCGGTGGACAACAAGACGCTGCCGACGGGCGAGGTGATGCCGGCGGTGCAGGTGGTGCTGACGAAGCTGCACGCGGGAGGCAAGTTCGATGCCTCGAATTACAAGGTATCGGGTGGACTGCACGGCGTGGGTGTGTCGTGCGTGAACGCGCTTTCGCAGGAGTTCGATGTCGAGATCTGGCGCGATGGATTCGCCTGGGAGCAGGACTACGCGAAGGGCGATCCAGTCTCGAAGCTGCGCAAGATGGGGCCGTCGAAGCGGCGCGGAACCAAGGTTCACTTTCTGCCGGACAAGACGATCTTCACGGTCTCCGAGTACAACTTCGACATTCTGGCGCAGCGGCTGCGGGAGCTCGCGTTTCTGAACAAGGGCCTGGAGATCTCGCTGACGGACGAGCGGACGACGGACGCGAAGACGGGGGAGAGCAAGCGGCAGGACTTCAAGTACGCCGGCGGCATCGCGGAGTTCATCAAGCATCTGAATCGCGGCAAGCAGGTGTTGCACGAGAAGCCGATCTACATGGAGGCTGAGCGCGACAACGTGGCGATGGAGATCGCCCTGCAGTACAACGACGCGTACTCGGAGACGGTGTTCTGCTTTGCGAACAACATCAACACGGTGGACGGCGGCACGCACCTTTCGGGCTTCAAGACGGCGCTGACGCGCACGATCAATGCGGCGGGCAAGAGCCTCGGGCTATTCAAGAACGACTCCGAGGCGCTCTCTGGCGACGACGTTCGCGAAGGCCTTGTGGTGGTGATCTCGGTGAAGCTGTCGCAGCCGCAGTTCGAGGGGCAGACGAAGGGCAAGCTGAACTCGGACATCGCCGGAACGGTTCAGGCGTTTGTGAACGAGCGGCTGGGCGCCTTTCTGGAGCAGAATCCTTCGGTCGCGAAGAAGATTATCAACAAGGCGATTGAGGCGGCGCGCGCGCGTGAGGCTGCGCGGAAGGCGCGGGACCTGACTCGCCGCAAGGGCGCGCTGGATGGGGGGGGGCTGCCGGGCAAGCTTTCGGACTGCTCGGAGCGCCAGCCGGACAAGTGCGAGCTCTACCTGGTGGAGGGCGAATCGGCCGGTGGCACGGCGAAGCAGGGGCGCGACCGTCGCTTCCAGGCGATCCTTCCTTTGAAGGGCAAGATCCTGAACGTGGAGAAGGCGCGCTACGACAAGATGCTGGGCCACGAAGAGATCCGCGCGATGATTACGGCGCTTGGCTGCGGCATCGGCAAGGACGACTTCGATGCGTCGAAGCTGCGGTACGGCAAGCTGATCCTGATGACGGACGCGGATGTGGACGGCTCGCACATCCGCACGCTTCTGCTCACGTTCTTCTTCCGCCACATGACGGAGCTGATCAAGCGCGGCCATGTGTACATTGCGCAGCCGCCGCTCTACCGCATCAAGAAGGGCAAGTTCGAGCAGTACATCAAGGACGACCGCGAGTACGTGCAGGTGATGATCAAGCGAGCCTCGGACGGCATGGTGATCACGCACGGCGAAGGCGGAGCCCGCATCGAAGGCAAGGAGCTGACGGTCTTCATGAAGGGCCTGAGTGACTACCTCGGGTACTTCGACAAGGTGGACAAGCGGCTTCGCAACGAAGAGGTGACCCGCTCGTTTGCCGCGATCTTTGCGAGCCGGAAGAAGGATGCTGAGCGGCGTGCGGACTTTACGACGAAGTCCAAGGTAGCGGAGATGCAGAAGGTCCTGAAGGATCTGACCAAGCCTCACCACTTCCGTGCTGTCTCGGACGTGCTGTTCGATGAGGAGCACCAGACGTACTCGGTGTCGTTTACCGATGCGCAGGGCGCGACGCGGAACATCGACTGGGTGCTTGCCTCGACCCCGGAAGGGCGGCAGCTTCTGGGCAAGCACGATGAGCTTGCGGGTGAGCTGACGGGGCCCTTCCTGATCGACTACGCGGACAAAGGCGCTGCGTCCCGGGCGGAGACGGTGGTCAATTTGAATCCCTCGCAGGATGAACTCGACGAGGCGGAAGAGATCGCCTCCGGCGAGGGTGTGGACGAGACGATTGCGGCGGCTCCGGGGACCGCGGCCGAGGCCAAGCCGGCGCGCCGCAACAGCCGCGCGGCCCAGGATCCGGTGGAGAAGAAGACGCCGCGCGAGGTCTTCGAATACGTGATCGAGCAGGGCCGCAAGGAGTACCAGGTCCAGCGCTACAAGGGCCTGGGTGAGATGACGGCGCCGCAGCTGTGGGACACCACCATGGATCCCGCTCGGCGCACACTGCTGCAGGTTCGCCTGGAAGACATCGCCGCGACGGAGAACATCTTTACGACGCTGATGGGCGAAGATGTGGAAGCGCGTCGGAAGTTCATCGAAGAGAACGCCCTTGACGTCAAGAATCTTGATATCTAAGTCGAGCGGAGCGGCACGGTGACGCCACAGTTTCATCCGGATGCGCGAGCCGCTGTCCTCACGATCAGCGACCGCTGCTCGCGCGGGGAGCAGCAGGATCTGTCCGGGCCGGCGGCAGCCGCACTGCTCCGGGATGCGGGCTTGCGGGAGATCGAAGCGCAGGTGCTTCCGGACGAAATCCAGGTGATTGCCGCGGCGCTGCGGGCGGGGGCAGAACGAGGGGCACACCTGATCGTTACAACCGGAGGGACCGGGCTGGCGGCGCGGGACGTTACGCCGGAGGCTACGCGGCTGGTGTGCGAGCGGGTGATCGATGGCCTGGCGGAGCGGATGCGGGCGGCGGGGCTGGCGCGCACACCGTTTGCTGTCCTCAGCCGGGGTGTCTGTGGGGTACTGGGCGCGACGCTTGTGGTGAACCTGCCGGGCTCGCCGGAGGGTGCGCGCACCTCTCTGGCTGCGATCCTCGATGTGCTTCCGCATGCCCTCGACCTGCTTGGCGGCCGAACAGAGCATCTATCGCCGCCGTAGGTGGCAGTGGCCGGGTGGGTCCGCGAGCACGCCACGCTGCTGCTTGCAGCCGGGAGAGTTCGCCGGATGCGGGGCGACGCGCATCGTAGAATCAGGAGTCTCGTGAAGATATCGCCGATTTTTTTTGTCCGAAAGATAAGCTTCGGGCTGGTAGCTGCGCTGAAGCCCTTGGGGGTGTGGGGGCTGGGCGGTCTTGCGTTCATCGACGCCGCGCTGGTGCCGCTGCCTACGTCGATGGACGGGGCCGTGATCGGCTATGTAGCGGCGGACCACCGGCGGTTTCTGTTGTATTGCCTGATGGCTGCGTTCTCCTCTTCGCTTGGAAGCCTGGTCCCGTACTACGTGGGGCGAGCGGGCGGCGAGCTGTTTCTGCTGAAGCGGATCAACCGGGAGCGGTATGAACGCATGCGCGACCGGTTCGAGAACCAGGAGTTCCTCGCGATCATGGTTCCGGCGATGATGCCGCCGCCGATGCCGATCAAGCTGTTCGAGTTCGGCGCCGGGGTCTTCGAGATGAAGCCCTTGCTGTTTGCGACCGCGATCTTCTGCGGCAAGCTGATCCAGTTTCTGGTGTGCTCGGTGATTACGATTCTTTACGGGCCGGCGATCGCCCACACGGCACGCCGGGCTGTGCATGAGCACTTCGACGTGGTGCTGGGCGTGGTGCTCCTGATTGCGCTGGGGTGCGCCTTCTTTGTTCTGCGAAAGCTGTTCGATCGGCGGCGCGGGCTGCGCTTTCCGGTGGAGGAGGCTCCCGCCGAGCCGACCGAACTTTGAGGGCTACAGCTCGATGTGCGCTCCGGCGTCGTGCACGGACTGCACGATGCGGGCAGCCAGCACAGGAAGCCCGAACAGGGCGCCTGCGGTGAGGGCGGTCGAGACGAGATCATTGCGGTAGAAGGGAACCGCGGCCGCGTAGCAAGCGGCGAGGCCGGCGGCGGTCCTGGGGTAGAGTGCGCCGCCAGCCCAGACGGTGAGGTTGCTGAGCACGAAGAAGGACGTGGCGGATGCGAGCACACCGCCGATCACGCTGGCCGCGCTCGGCTTGGCCAGCCACCTGGTGGAGAGGGCACACACGGCGGCGTACCAGACCCAGGTGACCACGTATCCGCGGACTTGGAAGGGGTAGCCAAAGGCGAAGACGGTGAGGTAGAAGTCGGTGGCCATGAGGAGAAGGATGGCGATGCCGAGCTTTGCCGCGGTGCGTGTGCGGTTCGCGGCCGTGTCTGCGAGCTGAGAGCCGAAGAACAGCAGGCTTCCACCCAGGGCGGTGAAGTTCCAGCTGACCGCGTGAAATGCGTGCGGAAGAACTCGGCTGAGGATGGCAAGGAGCAGAACGGCGAAGGCAAGCATGAAAGAACCTCAGGGGCGGTGGATGGTAGGGTGAAGGGCTTGCGGGATGAAGGTAGCCCGCCCACTCCATTCTCGCGGGTCACGGAGCGGGGGTCAACCGGAGCCGTTTCTCAAAGACGATGCGCCCGTCGCAGATGGTGACGTGCACACGGCCCAGCATAGGGGCTCCGTCGAACGGGGTGTTCCTGGATCTGGAGCGGGATTCGGCGGCGCGGAAGCTCCACTGGTCGGCGGGGTCGAGGAGGGTAAGGTCTGCGCGACTGCCGGTGCGAAGGGTTCCGCGGTCGGTGAACCCGATGATGCGGGCAGGTCCTGTGGAGAGCAGCGCCAGCACACGGAGGAGGGGCATGCCGCGCTCGCGGTGCAGCACGCGGAGGGCGAGGCCGAGCGCGGTCTCAAGCCCGGTGATGCCGTTGGGCGCGCGTTCAAACTCCACCTCTTTCTCCCAGGAGGCATGGGGCGCGTGGTCGGTAGCGATGCAGTCGACGGCCCCTTCGAGCAGTGCGGCAAGCACGGCCTGGCGGTCGGACTCCCCGCGCAGGGGAGGATTCATCTTGGCGTTGGTGTTGTACTCGGAGCCTCCGGGACCGCTGACGGCCTGCTCGGTGAGGGCGAAGTGGTGCGGCGCGACCTCGCAGGTTACGTGGAGTCCCTCGGTGCGGGCCGCACGAATGGCGCTCAGCGCGCGTGCTGTGGACACGTGCTGCACGTGCAGGTGGGGGCGCAGACCTTCGCTGCGTTCGATCTCGCGGAGGAGGCGGATGTCCCGCTCGACGATGCGTGATTCCGCTTCGACCGACATGCCTCGCAGACCGAGCCGGAAGGCGAGCGTCCCGGCGTTCATGGAGCAGGCGTGGCTCCCTGCCGTAGCGCCGGTGAGGTGGGTGTCCTCGGCGTGCTGGGAGAGGGGCACACCGGTCCGCGCGGAGGCGAGCAGGGCGGCGCGCATCATGTCGTCTTCGAGGATGGGCTTGCCATCGTCGGTGAATCCGACGGCGCCTGCCTGCACCAGAGCTTCGAAGTCGGTGGGCTCCCGGCCCATGCTGCCGCGGGTTGCGGCGGGCATGGCGAGCAGCTGGATGACGGAACCGCGCCCGGGGTCGAGCATCCACTGCAGGCTGCGGACGGAGTCGTTCACAGGGGAGGTGTTCGGCATGGCGACGACGGTGGTGAAGCCCCCCGCGGCGGCCGCGGATGTGCCGGTGGCGATGGTTTCCTTGTGGGTCTGACCGGGCTCTCGAAGATGCACATGGACGTCGATCAGCCCGGGCGCGATCACCAGGCCTGCGGCGTCGATCCGCCGCTCGGGGGGCAGCCTACGCTGCGCGTCGAGCAGGGCTCCGGGGGGCTCAACGGCGGCGATCGTTCTCCCCTGGATCAGAAGGTCACGGAGGTCTTCTGTGCCGGTTGCGGGGTCGACGATGCGTCCGCCAAGGATCAGCAGCTCGTTCATGCGGGCACCCCGAGAGCGCGGACCAGGAGGGCGCGCCGCACCGAGAGGCCGTGGGTGACCTGCTGCTCGATGGCAGACTGCGGGCCATCGGCGACCTCACCGGCGATCTCCATGCCGCGAATCATCGGCCCCGGATGGAGGACGAGGGCGCGCGGCGCATGCGCGTGGAGACGCTCGGCGTCCAGCCTGTAGCGTGCGACGTACAGGTCGGGCTCGAGGGCCACGCCGGCCAGGCGCTCACGCTGAATCCGCAGCATCATGACGACATCGGCCCTGCCGAGCGCGGCGTCGAAGTCCCGTTCGATCGCGATGCCGGGGGCGAGTCCGAGCGCCTCGTCGGGAAGAAGCTCGGGGGGGCCGCAGAGCACGACGTGCGCGCCGAGGCGAGGCAGCAGCACGGCGTTCGACCGGGCGACACGGCTGTGGAGGATGTCGCCGCAGATCAGCACCGTCACTCCGGCGAGGGTGCGCGCATCGAGGGGGAGGTCAGCGCGTCCGAGACGCGACAGAATGGTGCGGAGATCGAGCAGCGCCTGCGAGGGATGCTGATGCATGCCGTCGCCCGCGTTCAGGACGGGCAGACCGGTGACTCGGGCGAGCAGACTGGGCGCTCCGCTTGCGCTGTGCCGAAGCACGATGCATTCGGCGCCGAGCGCGCGCAGTGTAAGCCCAGTGTCCTTCAGGCTCTCACCTTTTTCGATGGACGAGCTCTTGTCGCTGACCAGCGTGGTGGTGGCGCCGAGCGACTTGGCCGCCAGTTCGAAGGACGTGCGTGTGCGTGTGCTGGACTCATAGAAGAGCAGGGCGATGGTGCGGCCGTAGAGCAGGCGGGAGCGCTCCGTGGGTGGAAGGGCGTCGAGCCGCGAGGCCAGCTCGAGGATGTCGCGGACGTCCTCCAGGGAGAGTTGCTCGACGGTCAGCAATGAACCCGCGGCATAGCTGCCTTGGCTCGGAACCCAGGCCTCCGCCATGCCGGTTAGTCGACCAGTTCGACGAGCAGGACCTGCTCTTGGCCGTCGACCTCGTTCAGCTTGACTTCGATGATCTCGCGCCGGGAGGTGGGTACGGTTCGTCCGGTGAACGTGGCCTGGATCGGCAGCTCGCGGTGTCCGCGGTCGATCAAGACAAGCAGTTGGACGGACCGGGGGCGGCCGTGGTCGAACAGCGCATCAAGGGCGGCGCGGATGGTGCGTCCTGTGTACAGCACATCGTCCATCAGGACCACGTCGCGGCCGGTGACGTCGAAGCCGATGTCTCCTTTGGTGACGGTGGGTCGCGGACCGGCGGTGGAGAGGTCGTCGCGATAGAACTGGATGTCGAGCGTGCCGGTATCCACCGGGTGCTTTTCGATGGTCTCGATGATCTTTGCGATGCGGTGAGCGAGAGGAACGCCGCGGCGCTTGATGCCGATGAGGCCGAGGTTGTGGCCGCCGTCGTTCTTCTCGACGATCTCATGGGCCAGCCGCACGAGGGTGCGCTCGATCTCGGACGCGGACATGAGGCGTCCTTTGTCGCGCAGCCTGGGAGTCCGGGGCTCGCCGCTTTGTTCGGGTGTATGTGCCGCCGTCGTATCGTTCATAGGATTGGGATTGGCCTGCGGGAGAGACGCTCCGCCGAAGCCGATGATACCAGCCGGACGGGGCTGTGCGCAGGGCGGGTGCGGCGCTAGATCGCCGGACGGTTGCGTGTACGCAGCAATCCCCCGAACGCTCCGCCCACGGCAGAGACGATCAGCAGAAGCGTGACCGTGAAGGCGCACGATGCGAGTACCCAGGCGGCGCGGAACTCGGGCGACTGCAGCACAGCGATGGTGGCGGCTGGATACGGCGCGCCGGACTGCTGAGCGGACTGCTGCAACACCTTTTGGAACTGTGCGGCCATCTGCGCGTCAAAGCCGGACATGGTCTTCAACCAGAAGCGCGCCGCAACCCCTGCCGTCGCCATGGGGACGGCGAGCGCTACGGTGAGGCACAGCCCGACCATCAGGCCGATGCGCGCTCCTACGGTGGCGTCCATACGGGCTGCAGGGCGGCGATTCTGATAGAGCGCCAGGGTGGTCATGGAGCCGGAGAGGATCCAAAGCGCAGACGGCGGGGTTAGCAGGGGCACACGAAGCGCACCGACGCAGAGCAGGCTGCCAACCGCGCCCACGACGGCTGCGCAGCGGATAGCCATCTTCCAGTCCACTTGCTGGGGGCGTGGCGGAGGACGCGTCCCTGTACTCTCCGCACCGGGCGAACTCTCAGCTTCGGCAGTCTGCAGATCGAGGGCAAGCGTCAGCTGGGGGGCGCCGCAGTGCGAGCAGAACGGAGACTCGCCGCCCGAATCGGGGACATCTGCTCCGCAGGTATGGCAGATTGTCTGCATTCCTCAGGCTACCCCGCGCTCCCGCGTGAGGCAAGCAGCCCGCCCGGGGGTGTGGCCAGACTGACGGTTTTCCGCCTACTGCCTCCTCGACTCGTCTGGCCGGGTGCCGGTCCAGTCGCCAGGCAGATCGAGGGAGATCAGCCGGAATGTTGTGCCGGAGCCATCTGCGTAAAGCGTGACAACGTGCTGGTGCTGACGCGAGCCAGCCTTCAGCTTGAGCGTGGGGGAGGAGTGGCCTTCCTCGACGACGATGTGGCTGCCCGTGCCGGTGTTCGCGCAGGTCAGCCCCTGGCTGGTGGTGACGGGAGTTCCGATGGGATGTTCTCCGCGGCAGGCGATGACATCTCCGAAGTGCTTCAGGCCGTCGCGATAGAACGCTTCGACCTTTTCCTGGGGATCCGGGGTCTGGTACGTGGCGGCCTTGACGCGGAGCTGGAAGTTGCCGAAGTTCATGTTCACGTCTGCCGCGCTGGAGTCGCTGTCGTCCGCGTTTTTGGGGGATGCGCCGGGGTAGAGAGGCAGCCCGATCTCGGCGGGCACGACCTTCTTGTCGGTTTTTACCTGCAGCCCGCCGAAGGGAGTGGCGATCCGGACGTCCTTGTTGTGGTCGCCGTCCTTGTTGCGCTGGATTGTGCAGCCGGCCACGAGCAGGCAGGCCAGCACGGCAGTCGGAGCAATGGGTGGTATCGATTTCATCATCTGAACGCCTCGTTGGAGCGGCGCAGGACCGCCGTTGCGTATCCACACGCTTTGCACGACTGTACGTACGAATGCGGGCGGCGGTTCCCCGGCGGCTCCGGCTCCGTGCTGCAGGCCGGCCGTGCTGCGGCGTGCGATGGCAAGATGCTACCCTTAATCTTCCGTCATGCCTGAAGAAACTGCATCCACGCCGTCGTCCTCGAATGTCTCCGAAATCGGCGCAACTGAAGCCTCCGCCGGCCCTCTTCCCAAGGCGTACGACCCCTCGGCCATCGAGCGGCGCTGGGCTGAGTTCTGGGTGCGCGAGCGTTTGTTCGACGTGCGGACCCCGGGACCGGGGCAGAGTGCGCCGTCCGACGCGTTCACCCTGCTGCTGCCACCGCCCAACGTCACCGGGCGGCTGCACATGGGCCACATGCTCAACCAGACGGAGATGGACATCCTTACGCGCTGGCACCGTATGCTCGGGGATACGGCACTGTGGGTACCGGGAACGGATCACGCCGGCATCGCGACCCAGATGATGGTCGAGCGACAGCTCGCGGGCGAGGGCACGCATCGCAAGGCGCTGGGGCGTGAAGCCTTCACCACCCGTGTCTGGCAGTGGAAGAGCCAGTACGGGAACGCGATCACGGAGCAGATGAAGCGGCTGGGGGCATCGGTCGACTGGTCGCGCGAGTACTTCACGATGGACGCTCGCCTGAGCGTTGCGGTGCGGGAGGCGTTCGTCCGGCTGTGGGAGCAGGGGCTGATCTACCGGGGCGCGTACATCGTCAACTGGGATCCTGTGCAGCAGACCGCGGTATCCGACCTGGAGGTGGAATCGGAGGAGCGGATGGGCAAGCTCTACTCGATCCGCTACCCGTTCGCGGGGGCGGGCGGGCCATACGACGAGACCAACAGCATCGTGATCGCGACGACCCGGCCGGAGACCATGCTGGGGGATGTCGCGGTTGCGGTAAATCCGGACGATGACCGCTATCGGCATAGGATCGGCACAAAGCTGACGCTTCCGCTCAGTGGTGTCTCTGGCGGCGCGAACCGGGAGATTCCGCTGATTGCCGACAACTGGGCCAGGCCGGAGTTCGGTACGGGTGCGGTGAAGGTAACACCCGCGCACGACCCCAACGACTTCGCGATCGGGCAGCGACATGGGCTTGCGTCGCTGACGATCCTCGATGAGACGGCTCGCGTGCTGCTGCCGGGCTCTCCGTATCACGGTCTGGACCGCTTTGCGGCGCGCGAGCGCATGGTTGCGGACCTCGGGTCCGCGGGCTTGCTGGTTGCCGTCAAAGACCACGCGATGACGGTGCCCGTCTCGCAGCGCTCGGGAGCCGTGATCGAGCCGCGGCTTTCGATGCAGTGGTTCCTCGCGGTCAACAAGCCGGTACCGGATCGCGGGTCCGGCGGCACACGAGGTTCGATCGCGCAGACGGCGATCGATGCGGTTCGCGAGGGCCACATCCGCTTTACGCCGGAGATGTATGCGAAGACGTACTTCGAGTGGATGGGCAACATCCACGACTGGTGCCTCTCCCGCCAGCTCTGGTGGGGCCATCGTATCCCTGCGTGGCACTGCAGCGCGTGCGGCGAGATCACCGTCTCCCGCGGGACTCCGAGCGCGTGTTCGGCGTGCGGCGGTGCGGAGATACGGCAGGAGACCGACGTGCTCGACACGTGGTTCTCCTCGGGTCTGCTGCCCTTCACGGTCTTCGGCTGGCCCGGGGACGATGGCGGTGCGACTCCGGATCTTGACGCCTTCTACCCGACGAGCCTGCTTGTAACGGGGTTCGACATCCTGTTCTTCTGGGTGGCGCGGATGATCATGCTGGGCTGCCACTTCATGCTCGACGTCCCGGTTGCAGCCGAGGGGGGCCTGACGCGGCCGCGTGAGCTTGGCGAGGCGGTTCCGTTCAAGGATGTGTACATCCACGCGCTGGTTCGGGATGCGAATCGCGAGAAGATGTCCAAGACCAAGGGCAACGTCATCGACCCGATTCAGATCGTGGAACAGTACGGGACGGACGCGGTGCGCTTCACGCTTGCTTCGCAGGCCTCCCCGGGCACAGACATAGCGTTCAACGAAGCGCGCACCGAGGGGTATCGTGCGTTTGCGAACAAGATCTGGAACGCCGCACGGTTTCTGTTCATGAACATGGACCGCGCGCGTGAGGCGGGCATCATCGTTGGGTCTTCTGCGCGAAGCGAGAGCGATGGGGCGCTCGAATCGCGCTGGATCATGGCTGGCCTCTCGGAGACCTGCGGCGCCATCGACGCATCGCTCCGGCAGCATCGCTTCGACGAGGCGGCGAGTCACATCTACCAGTTCTTCTGGGGCGACCTGTGCGACTGGTACCTGGAGATGGTGAAGCTCCGGCTGGTGTTCGACGATGCCGCACGGCGCACCCAGACGGCGGCCTCGCTGCAGACGCTGGTGGAGGTGTTCGAGTCCGCACTGCGTCTGCTTTCGCCCTTTATGCCGTTCCTGACGGAAGAGATATGGCATGCCCTGTACGCCGGCCACCCCCCGGCCCGGTCCATCGCACTCGCGGCGTACCCGCAGGCGGCAGACTACCCCCGGGACAAGGAATCGGTCGCGGCAGTCGAGACGCTGCAGGAGTTGATCACCACGATCCGCGGACTTCGCAAGGAGATCGGTGTGCCGGAGAAGGAGCCGGCGCCGGTGCGAATCTACTCGGCCGGCGCCGCCGCGAAGCTGGCGGAGACCCACGCGGATATGCTCGCCAAGTTGTGCCGCGTGTCGGCGGTGGAGATCGCCTCGGCAACGCTCAACGGTTCAGGTGCGCGGTCGACCCCGTCGTTTGACGTGCAGGTGCTCTACGAGCGGCAGATCGATGTTCCGGCGGAGCGCGAGCGACTTTCGAAGGAACTTCTCAGGCTGAACAAGGTGCTGACCGCGAACGAAGGACGGCTCGGAGACGCGGCCTTCCTCGGCAAGGCGCCGCCGCACATCGTCGAAGGTCTGCGGCGGCAGACCGAGGACACACGAGGCCTGCGCGACAAGACACAGGCCGCGCTTGACGACCTGCGTGGCGCCTGACACAGAACATGGCGTTTCGGGATCTTCGAGCGTGTTTTACAGTCGACGAGCAACCGACATCCAACACTGCTCTGCGGTGCAGCGTCCTATGCGGCTGGAGGAGAACACATCGCTCAGAACAACAAGAACCAGAACTATGCCGCAGCGGATATCGAGCAGGACCAACTGATTCAGGATGCGGGCCAGGGGGAGGACGCTGAGCTGTACGCCAATATGGATGGCGCCCAGACAGGCGGCACGCGCGCCTTCAATGCGAACGCCGGCCGCACGTCCAAACTTCATGTTCAGGAGGACGCAGCTCTTACGGGCTCCGTCTCAAGCCGGCTGATCGAAAGCGATCAACAGGGCATCACGAACCACTCGGCGAGTGAAGAGGCGGCGCGGCAGAAAAAGGTGGTCGCGGA
>JALYIA010000076.1 GCA_030776065.1 Acidobacteriota bacterium | reverse complement strand
CCGCCGTCGTTCCCGGCGGCGGCGCATCCGCATACGTCAGCGAGATCGCCTGCAACATCCGCTTCGGGAAGTTCTTAATCTTCGCCTTGTTCGCCTCAATCCCGTCGATCTCAAGAATCCGCGAGCTCACCACCGGCAGAAACTCGGGCGTTGCCGTCACCGTCGGCTGCGCCTTCAGCAACGCCCGCACACCACCAATCTCGTCCGACGTGATGTCGATCAGAAATACATTCGGCAGGTCCGGCGCCGACGAGACATGCAGCTCGTTCACCACCGCCTGCTGCACCAGGTACACCGTCATAATCTGCATCACGCCCAGCCCCAGCGCCGCCAGCAGCGCCGCCGACGGATTCCCCGGTCGATACAGATTCGCCAGCCCATGCCGCAGCGACGACGGCAGCCTGAACCCGCCGCGCTTCAGCACCGCTCGCAGCAGCGCCAGCACCCCCGCCGATGCCAGCAGCAGCACCCCGAGCACCAGCACCAGCCCCAGCGAAAACACCCTCCCCACAATCGCCGAGTCCGACAGCGTCGTCGCAATCGCCGTCAGCCCACCCAGAATCAGCAGCGCCGCACAGATCTGCGCCGCATTCTTCCTCAACTTACGCACCACCCCCGACACAAACGGGTCGTCCGCATCCTCCACCGCCCGCCGAAAGATCAGCACCGGCCGCACACCGCGAATATCCAGCAGCGGCGGCAACGTAAACAGCAGCGTCGTCAGCACCCCCGCCGCCAGCCCCGTCAGCACCGTCCGCACCTGCAGGTGCAGCGTCGTGTCGATGTTCACCAGCTTCGCCAGCAGCCACGGAAACGCCAGCTGCACGCCCGCTCCCATCGTCACACCCAGCACTCCCCCCAGCAGCCCCAGGCACAGCGTCTGGATCAGGTAAATCTTGATGATCTGCGACGACCGCGCCCCCAGCGACTTCATGATCGCGATCGAGTCCAGCCGCTGCTGCAGATGCGCCCGCATCGCCATCGCCACACCCACCGCGCCCAGCACCAGAGCCACCAGGCTCATCAACGACAGCAGACTCGTCGCCCGGTCCAGCCCCTCCGTAATCGCCGGATTCGTCTCCCGGTAGTCCGTGATCTGCGCCTCCGGCAGCACCCCGCCCAGCCGCGCCTTCAGCTCAGCCACCGCCTTGTCCGAGATCGGCCTCCCGTTCCCCGGAGCAGGCACCCGGAACAGAAGCCGCTCCGTCGCATGACTCCCCGGAGCAAGCAGCCCCGTCGCCTCCAGGTTCGCCCGCGAGATCAGCACCCGAGGCCCCGCCGCAAACCCGCCCGAAAGCCGGTCCGGCTCATTCACCACCGTCGCCGCAATCCGGAACAGCCGCCCGCCAAGCTTCAGCCCGTCTCCCACACGCAGCCCAAGCCGCAGCAGAAGATCCTCCCCCACCGCCACCTGCTCGCCCGCGAGCGCCCGCTTCATCTCCATCGCAGGCGCCAGCTCCACCGCCCCGTAAAACGGATACAGCGCCGGATCCACCGCCTTCACACTCACCAGCACAGGGTCCTGCGAGCTCGGCGACGACGCCATCGACAGCATCTCCGTCACCGTCGTCTGCCGTATCCCCTCCGCCTTGATCCCCTCCAGCCCCTTCAACTCCTCGGGCGTAGGCTGCGCAAACATCCGCGCCGCCAGGTCCGCCGCCAGGATCGACCGCGCCCGCACCAGCAGCGTCTTCCGGAACGACCCCGAGAACCCGCGCACACCCGTCAGCGCCGCCACCCCGATTGCAACCGAAAGCAGCACAAATAAAAACTTGCCCCGCGAAGCCCGAAGCTCCCGCGCCGCAATCTTCGCCGCCGACCCCCAACTCAACCCATTCGCCATCGCTACGTCCCTGTCCCCAACCAATCACCAACCCAGCGTCAGACCCGCCAACAAACAGCTACCAATTCCCCACTACATCGATCTTGCTCTCCGCCGTTGCCGTTGCTCGCTCTCCGCCGCCCCCGCCGCTCGCTCTCCGCCACCGCCCTTCTCGCTCTTCGCCGTCATCCTGAGCACAGCGAAGGACCCCTGTATTGCTCTCCGCCGCCACCCTAAACACCCACCGCAGCCATCACCCTCCTCTCCGCGTTCCGCTCATCCGCCACCACCAGCCCATCCCGCAGCACGATCTTCCGGTCCGCATACTCCGCCAGCACCGGATCATGCGTCACCAGCACCAGCGTCGTCCCCTCCACGCGATTCAAATTCAGCAGCAGCTCCAGCACATGCGCCCCGTTCGTCGTGTCCAGATTCCCCGTAGGCTCATCCGCCAGCACAATAGGAGGCCGCAGGCAGAACGCCCGCGCCAGCGCCACCCTCTGCTGCTCCCCGCCCGAAAGCTGCACTGGATAGTGCCCCATCCGGTCCCCCAGCCCCACACTCTCCAGCAGCCCCCGCGCCCTCCCCAACCCGTCGCCGCCGCCGTCCGAATTCAACTCCCACGGCAGCAGCACATTCTCAAGAGCCGTCAGCGTAGGAATCAGCTGGTAGCTCTGAAACACAAACCCGATCGTCCTCCCCCGCACCTGCGCCAGAGCATCCTCCGGCAGATAGCTGATCGCCACCCCATTCAGCCGCACCTCGCCCGAACTCGGCGTGTCCAGCCCCGCCAGCAGCCCCAGCAGCGTCGACTTCCCGCTCCCCGAAGCCCCCATAATCGCGCAGAACTCGCCCTTCGGCACGTTGAAGTCGATCCCCTTCAGAATCTCCACCACCCGCACCCCGTTCCGGATCGACTTCGTCAGCCCCTCCACCACGATCATCGACTCCGCCCCGCCGCCCGCTCGTTCGCTCACGCCTGCAACTCCCCCCGCATCCCGAACACGCGCGCCCGAATCGGCGCGATGCCGGAACCACCGCAATTCAGATACCGTTAAACCATGCGGATCTCTACCCGTCTTACGATTCTAGCGGCAATAATGTTTCCCCTCGCCGCCTGCCGCTCCACCCCAGCCCCATCCTCCCCGCCCCCCAGCCCACTCGCCAGCCCACTCGCCAGTCCATACCAAGCGCGCTCCCAACCCGACTCCCCCGCACCCGACTCCCCACTCCCCTCCGCCCCTCCCAACGACCACCGCCCCATCCTCGTCTGC
>JALYIA010000075.1 GCA_030776065.1 Acidobacteriota bacterium | reverse complement strand
TCCGAAGGGCAAGGCGTTCGACGGCGTGGTCTACGGGTTCGCGACGATCGGCGACGGCGTGCTGGCGGCGACCTCGCAGGGGCTGCTGTGGGGCGCGGCGAACGGGCGGAGCTGGACCACGGCTCCGGCTGCGGTGCGCGACGAGTACCACTACGTCGCGGCGGCGAAGGGGAACGTGGTGGCGGCGAGCCTGAGCGCGGTGGAGCTTTCGAACGACGGCGGCGGCAGCTGGCGGAACGTGACGGTTCCCCCGGAGGTGACGCAGGTGACGGCGCTCGCGGTGGATGCGCAGGGCGGCGTGTGGCTGGGCGGGCGCGACGGCGTGTTCTACACGGCGGACGCGGGCGCGAGCTGGAAGCCGATGAAGGACCTGTACCTGCGGAACCCGGACTGCATCTTCTTCGACCAGGCGAAGAACCGGATGCTTGTGACGTCGAGCGGGCCGGGCACCGCGGCGTTCGCGGTGCAGCTTCCGAGCATGCAGGTGACGTGGTGGGACACGGGGTGGAACCTGCGGTTCGTGCGGCCGATCGGCGATCACCTGATTGCGGGCACGCTGTTTGACGGCATCGTGGTGCAGCCGCGAATGGTTGCGTCGCCTGTGCCTGTGGCGACGGCGGGAGCTCGCTGAGGCGCGCGGTGCGGACTAGAATGGATGCAGTATGAGCCTGGCCTCCCAGACCGCAGCGCGGCACTCGTTCCAAAGCGATGACCGGGCGCTTTGGCCGATCGCCGAGAAGGTGGCGGCGGGCGAGCGGCTGGGGTTTGAGGACGGGCTGGCGCTGTACGGTTCGGGGGACATCCTGGCGATCGGGTGGATGGCGAACACGGTGCGCGAGCGGCTGCATGGCGATGTGGCCTACTTCAACGTGAACCGGCACATCAATCCGACCAACGTGTGCGTGGCGAGCTGCAGGCTGTGCGCATTCGGGCGCAAGAAGGGCGCCGAAGGCACGTACACCATGGCGCTCGAGGAGGCGTGGGAGACCGCGGGCAGCGGACTGACGGAGGCGGTGACCGAGTTCCACATTGTGGGCGGACTGCATCCCGACCTGCCGTTCGAGTACTTCATGGACCTGGTGCGGGGGCTGAAGCAGCGCTTTCCGAAGGTGCATGTGAAGGCGTTCACGATGGTGGAGGTTGCGTTTCTGGCGAAGCGCGGCAAGATGACGATCGAGGAGACGCTGCGGCGGATGAAGGCCGCGGGTGTGGACTCGATGCCGGGTGGCGGCGCGGAGATCTTTGCGGACCGGGTGCGGCACATCATCTGCGACCACAAGATCGACGGCGGCGAGTGGCTGGAGACCGCGAAGCTGGCGCACGGGATGGGTCTGCGGTCGAACGCGACGATGCTGTACGGGCATGTGGAGAACGACGAGGATCGCGTGGACCACATGCTGCGGCTGCGTGCGGTGCAGGATGAGACGGGTGGATTCCAGACGTTTATTCCTCTGGCGTTTCATCCGGACAATACGGCGCTGGCGCACATCCCGAAGACGACGGGGATGATGGATCTGAAGCAGATTGCGGTGGGGCGGCTGCTGCTGGACAACTTCGCGCACATCAAGAGCTACTGGCAGATGGTGTCGCCGGAGATGGCGCAGATCTCGCTGCGGTTCGGTGCGGACGACATCGACGGCACGGTGGTGGAGGAGAAGATCTACCACGATGCGGGGGCGACGACTCCGCAGGGGATGCGGCGCAAGGACCTGGTCCGGTTGATCACGGAGGCCGGACGTGTGCCGTTCGAGCGGGACACGCTGTACCGGGCGGTGACTCGGACGGAAGATACGTTTACGGTCGCGGTGTAGGGTACTCCCGGGGGTGGGGCGGGGAGGGCTCGGCTTGCGTGGAGGATGCGCTCTCGCTCCCTGTCAAGCCCCCAAACCCCGCCCCGCGCCCGCAACCCTAATCCACCGAGCCACTTCCCTCAAAAAAATAGTTGGCCGTTTAGTTTCGCTCCACACGCTACAATTTAACGAAGGATAGAAGCTGCACACCCCGAGGCACCGCAGTCCTCGCACCCCCTCGGGTCGGGTCCGGGCCTTGGTCCGGATGCAGCCCCACAGCCAGCCCGCCCCACAGCCAGCCAGCCCCACAGCATCCAGCTTCCGCCCAGCCGCTCCGGCGGGAGTACACCCAGACTTCTGGACCTAACTCCAATGTCCGAGATACTTTAGGACTTAAGTACGGGGGGTGCCTGCACCCGTACCGGCGGATACCCTGCACCGGTAGCGGGGGAAGTGGACGAGCGAATCACAGAGGCCACGGAGTTTAGAAGAGAGGGCACGGAGAGGGTCGTGCCGGGCTCGGTTTGGGGGCTGCGGATGGGTGTAGAGGAGATACAGGGGTCCTTCGCTTCGCTCGGGATGACGGCGAAGAACTGACATTCCCTTCGGGAATGACAAAGGAGGGGGGTTAGGGG
>JALYIA010000074.1 GCA_030776065.1 Acidobacteriota bacterium | reverse complement strand
GTTTTCGACTTCGGCTCGGCGAGTTTGCCGTCGTACAGCCATTGCAAAAGGGTGCGCTTGCTGACCCCTATCACTTTGGCGATTTCGGCTGTTGCGTATTCATTCTTCATGACTGCTATAGGTATAGAAGTTAATATAGAAGATGTCAAGAGAAAAATGTGGTGGAAATTGGGGGGACCTTGATTGGGATTCAAGAGTAAACGAGAGATCGGACTAAGGGCAAAAACTATCTGCAATGCCCTATAAATAAACGCTTTATAGTACGTGATGGTAAATTCGAGTAAACGCTAGAAATCGACAGCATCTGCTTTGGGAGCAGAGGGTCGGGGGTTCGAATCCCTCCGCCCCGACCACTACACGCTGGTGCCGGCGCCCGGCGACCTGCCCCAAAGTCAGCAGACACGCTCTATTGATATCCCGAGCAACCCGGCGATCTTAGCCAGTTGGTTGCCGAGATGACCCGTCCCAATCGCACAATGGTGGGCTGGTCCCTGCGCGTTCCACCGTTCCATAAAAGTGCGCGCGCCGACAGGGAATCGGTAAAAGCCATTCGTATTTCCAATCTGCAGGATGTTACCCGGCACACTTTCGCCTTCTGCCAACACAAACTTAAATCCCCTCGTCCGGTCCTCTACCACCGAAAGCAGTGTGACCGGTCCGTGCCGTACCGACATCTCTACCGAGAGCCCGCTGCCTACCTTCCCGTGGTAGACCCTCAGCGGGCGCACCTTTACTTTGCCGGAAGCAATCTGCGGATGTCCCGGGCCATCGTGTCCCATCAACACCAGGTCGGCTTTGTAGTCCGCCGCGTAGTATTCGGTGAACGAGCCGCCCGCACCCAGCAGATCCAGGATCTTCATCGCGACGACGTTCTTTACCTCGTACTCCCCCGCCACCGGAATGCCACGAGCCGTCAGCATACTGGTGCCCAGAATGATGGATTCGAGGGTGTCTTCATTCTCCGAGATGCCGATGCCTTTGTAGTAGTACGCCATCATCGAAAGGGAGTGCGCTGCAGCAAACTGCTCCAGGGCGATGGCTGTGCGCGCGGCGGCGGCAAGATCGTCTTCAGTGCACTCCGGATCGACATCGAAGAACTCACGGAGGTCCGAGATCTTGCCTTGCAGAGTCCGCTCCTCGACCCCCCGCCTCAATCGACTCAACTCGTCCACTTCCAGCATCTCAATGTTCAGCCCAAAGCATCCGCTGATTTGAAGCAGGTCGGTCGCAACATCCAACATCCCCGTGTAGTAGTGGCCCATCAAACCCAGCCGGCTATGCTCGAGCGCATGCACCACCTCGCCCGCCCGCAGCCATTCGTCAATCTCGTTCCAACAGTCCGGGTCGTCCTGCAACATTCCAGTAACCTGATGGAACGGTATATCCAGCCGCCTCATCACATTGCAGATCTCCGGTACCGGACAAGAATTGCAATACGCCAGCCACTCGCCAGTCATCGCCACTCGATCCGTTGCGCGATTGAATACCGGATAGTCGATGGCCGCGGTCGGTTGAAGATTAAGCAGAAGAATTGGCAGTCCGCGACCGCGCAGCACAGGCAGCAGCACCGAAGAGAGAGCGTAGGTGGTAACGTAAACCAACAAGATGTCGATGTCTTCGACCCGGCAGCGGTGCGAAGCTGCAATGCCCTTGTCGATCGAGTCGATCAGCCCCAGGTTGATCACAGTGCGGGACGGAGCCGCGATCCGTTTCTGAACTGAGTCGAGGTACCCCTCCAGTCTTTGCTGAAGGCCCTCGAACTGCTCCCAGTACGCTTCAAGCCCAAGACCCACAAGGCCCACGCGGAAGACATAGGGTGCTTCGTGATCGTGATTCAGCCGAAGACACTCACCATTGGGCGAGCTTCGAACTGTCGGCTGCGTACAGCCCACAATTCGCTGATCCGCTAAGGGCTCGTTCTTGTGTGGCACTCTAGGTCCCCATCAGCAAACGCCATGTTTAACCTCGGCAACTATATGGCGCAGGCATCGCAGACGTGCAGTGAGAATGAGGGGTTGCCTTTATTCCATTAGATGAAATAGCATAACCCAGCCTTCCACGCGGGGCGGTAGGCCATAATCCAATCTTCCCGGAGATCGTTTGGAGCCATCCGCAAACTGTAATTTTGCACAATGAAAAAGATTCCGATCTTCGACGCAGACGCCCGTCTCATCGGGCCATCTCAATCCCGTGACGCCAAGGCCGCTCCGGACCAGGGTGCGGGAGGTGCCGACAACCGGTCTGTGCTCCGTGCCTGCGCAATCCTCCAATGCTTCGAGCACAGCTGCGAAGATCTCGGGCTGGCGCGAATCGTTGAGCAGACCGGTCTCAACAAAGCCACAGCGTACCGCCTCATCACCACCCTGGTGAAGGCAGGGATGATCGAGCGAAGGAGCAAGAACGCGTACACCCTCGCCGAGCGGCAACGCCGTCGCCGTACCTTCCGGATTGGCTACGCCTCGCAGACGGAGGAGTTCTCGTTCTCACGGTTGGTCTCGGAGAGCATTCGCAGCAGCGCCTATGAAGCCGGGTTGGAACTCCTCGTCCTTGACAATCGGTATAGTCCGACAACCGCCGTGCGAAACGCGGAGATATTCGTCCGCGAGCACGTCGACCTCGTCATTGAGTTTCAGACCAATCAGGAGAGCGCGGATACCGTGGCTTCACGCCTGATCGACGCAGCGATTCCCATCATCGCCATCGAGATCCCGCATCCGGGCGCGTTCTACTATGGAGCGAATAATTATCGCGCCGGCCTGCTTGCCGGACGCGCCCTCGCGCAGGCGTGTATCAAGCAGTGGCAGGGTCACTTCCACGAGCTGCTCCTACTGGAGCTGCCAATAGCAGGCCCCCTCGTGCGGTCAAGACTCACCGGCATCATCGCAGGTCTTCGCGAGTTGCTCCCCAACGCCTCTGACGAAATCATCCGCTTCATCAATGGAAACGGTCGTTTCGAAAGCAGTCTCGACGCTCTGCGGAAGTACCTTCGAAGGCGGCAAACCCATCGCATCCTCATCGGGGCGATCAACGACCCCAGTTGTCTCGGCGCGCTCAGCGCTTTTGAGGAGTCTGGCCGTGCGGCAGACTGTCTCGCCGTCAGCCACAACGGCGCGTTCGAGGCCCGGCAGGAGCTCCGCCGCCCAGGATCACGGCTCGTCGGCTCTGTCGGGTACTTCCCCGAGCAATACGGCGAAGTGGTGATTCAGCTCGCTCTCGACAAGCTGAATGGCCGGCCAGTGCCCGCAGCCACCTTCGTGAAGCATCAGCTGCTCAACCATAAGAATGTGGACGTGCTCTACCCGAACGATGCACTCGTGCATCACGGCGACTCCGATTCGCTGCTCTACAGCCTCCGCTGAACGCAAACGGGCTGCCGTTCCCGCCCAGGCTTCGCTCCTGCGTGCGATCCGGCCAACTGGCCGAGCCATCGACTCGGACGGCAACCCGGCGCTCCGACCGGATCCACCAGCTCCAGGTGTCGAGAGAAAAACCGCCCTTTGACTCGACTGCCACTCGCTCGTCACAACCACCCGTCCGTGGAGCGCAAAATCTCACAGTACAAAATAGATGTACGGGAAGGCCCGGTTCGCTGTTCACATCGAGAAACTGTTCCCGGGTGGTGTAAGTCTCGAAGAAATAGGGAAAAAAGCCGTCCCTCATCGTTTTGCTAGATGAAATACACCCGTGTACCTCTTCTTGCCTGTACCGTCTCTTCAGGCCCTCCCTATAGTTGCCGCCGACTACGAAGATCGATTCGTGGGGCAGCGTATGGTGCCGTTCGCACGGGCTGAGCGCGTCGAGTGCATAGAAGTGCACACATCAGACAGGAGATTCACATGAAATTCCGCCGGAACTTAGCCATCAAAACACTGTCATTGCATCTGCTTGTGATGTTGATGACATCCTTTCTGCTTGTTTCGTATGGCAATGCACAGAGCTCGACCGCCCAGATTCTGGGCACGGTCACCGACAGCACCGGAGCGGTCATCCCGGGCGCCACCGTCACGGTCACCAACCGGGCGACCAACGTCTCCCGAGAGGTCAAGTCGAGCTCCAGCGGCGCGTACGTCGTCACGCAGCTGATTCCCGGCCCCTACACCGTCAAGGTCGCAGCGCCCGGCTTCGCCACAACAATCGTCAGCGTGGAAGCCCTACAGGTCAATCAGGCGCTCGATCAGTCGATCGCCCTCAAACCGGGTTCCGAAAGCATGACCGTTGAGGTCAGCGCAACCAGCGAGATGATGCAGACCGCCACTTCAGAGGTGGGCGTGGTCATCGACCCGGAGCAAGTGCACGATATCCCGTTGAATGGCCGCAACTTCACCACCCTGATCAACCTCGCGCCCGGCGCTGGCCCCGTGGCTACCAGCCAGTCGGCCCATATCGGTTTCGGCCCCATCTCCTCGGTCGGCATTCCCGGTAGTACGCTGGCACAGCCGGCCCTCCAGGGCCAGTGGAACCGCATGAACTTCTACACTCTGGACGGCGCCATCAATAGCTCTGCCATCAGCAGCAGCTATGTGGTATTGCCGATGATCGACAGCATTCAGGAATTCAAAGTTCAGTCTCATAGCGACAATGCCGAGTTCGGCGGCGTTCTCGGCGGGGTGGTTAACGTAGTCACTAAACCCGGCGGCAACACCTTCCATGGAGCAGGCTGGGAGTACGTCCGAAACACTGCCTTCGACGCTCGCACGACCCTTAACGTCAACCACCTGAATCAAAATCAATACGGCGGCTTGCTCAGCGGTCCCGTGTGGATTCCAAAGCTCTACAAGGGCAAGGACCGCACTTTCTTTACCTTCGGCTATGAAGGTTGGAGGTACAACTCCAATCTCTCCGCGCATTACGCGACCGTCCCCACCGCCGCGGAGCTTACAGGAGACTTCTCCCACGCGCTGCTGACACACGATATCTCCGGAACGAACCCGGCGCCGTGCGCTGCACCGCCGGTCTCCGGCACAACTTCCTGCACCAATGTGATCTACGATCCGACACAGGCTCCTCGCACTGCGTTTTCCGGCAACAAGATTCCGTCCGGTCGCATCAATCAACTCGCGCTCAAGTACATCCAGACCTACTTTGACGTTCCGAATTTCGATGGGAACACGCTCTCCAGTCCAAATCCCAGGGCCAACGACCTCATCGCTGGAAACACAATTAACAACGACGATACCTACAATGTGCGCATCGACGAACGGCTGAATGAACACAACAATATCTTCTTCCGCTACACGCGCATGAACTATATCCAGACGGTGCCCGACACCAACAAGATGACCAGTCAGGCTATCGAGCATCCCGTAAATTACGCGATTGGATTCAACCATCTCTTTACCACCAGCCTTCTCTCCGACTTTCATTTCGGATATGCGAAGTTGAACTACGCACAAGCCGATCTGCCGAATGCCGGCGTCCCCGACATCCAGAGCGGCGGCTTCGGAAGCCTGGTGAATCCCGGCTACCCAGCCTTTTCCATTGAGGGACAGAGTGGGATCGGCGGAAGCGACAGCCCCGGCACACTCGATCGTTACGCCAAGAACTTCAGCGCATCGGGCAATCTGAGTTACATGCACGGACGGCATGAGCTGCGCGTTGGCGTACAGTTCTTCATGGTGGGCTACGCGAACGGAACCGGAAACACCAGCGGTAACACGGTCTACAACTTCAATAATCCTCAAACCAGCGATGGCTCATTCACAGACAGTACTGGAAACGGGCTGGCCTCGGCTCTACTCGGCTACCCCGCTCAGGTCAGCACCAGCGCACAGCACTTCAATCTCAAGTACCGCGTCTACGCTCCTTATGTGCAGGACCGCTGGAAAATTACGCCAAAGTTGACCATCAATATCGGGTTCCGGGTCGACTACTTCAGCTCCCCTTACCTCACCAACCATGGTCTGCTCAGCGAGTTCGACCCGAACACCGGAAATTACACCATTGCAAGCTCCACCCCACTCGCCCAATGCGTCCCCGCGGCGGCCCCCTGTATCCCCACTGGAACCGCCTATACCCAGGCCACCGGGAACGTCGGAATGGGGGTATCCGCTGCGAACCACATTGCGTACGCAAATCCAAGTGATCTTATGCCGCACTCAACCGCCGTCCTTGGGCCGCGCTTCGGTTTGGCCTACGCGATGACGCCGAAACTGGCGATTCGCGCCGGCTTCGGTATCGTCGGCGATACCCTCAGCGGGGTCCTGCAAACCATTCAAGCAAACGTCGGGACCTGGCCGGATTCGAGTCAGGCCAACACCCTCTACAACCCAACCTCGCCCACCACAGTGCCGACCACCACACTCGATAGCGCTACCAAGAATCAGGGTTCGGCGCTTCCAGGACCCAACCCCTTCAACTCCGGGAACTGGATGTACGACCCGAAGATGCGTAACCCATATTCCGAACAATGGAACCTCGAGATCCAGCAGCAGCTGACGAACGCCTCTTCCGTCACGCTCGCCTATGTCGGAAGCAACAGCAAGCGGCTCCCCATCTCGGGGCACTTCAACACCGGAACGCCCGGCAGCAATGGCGCGAATCGGCCCTTTCCTTACGAGGGTCCGACCGAGATGGCCTACGGCAAGGGATGGTCGAACTTCCACGCTTTCGAGGCCCACTACCAGGCCCGGTTGTCCCGCAGCCTTAACATGCTTTCGTCCTATACTTATTCCAAGTCCCTGGACGTCGGCAGCGGGTACTTCGCCGCGGAGAACAACGGGCCGAGTCCGCAGTGGCTCAACAACCTTGCTGGGGAGTACGGTCCATCCGCGTACGACGTGACACATAACCTGACGGTCGGGGCTCTGTATGAGCTGCCCTTCGGTAAGAACCAGCCCTTCCTCAACGACGGAATTGCCTCGAAAATCTTCGGAGGGTTCAAGTTCAACACCACCACCAGTATGCATTCCGGCACCCCACTGACGGTAACCGTACCGGGCGATGTGGCCCAGATCTGCGGCCCTCAGAATTGCATCTTCGGCATCGGCTATGAACGCGCCAATATGACTGGTAGCCCAAAGGTAAGCGGCAAGTCACCCCAGCACTGGTTCAATACCGCTGCCTTCTCCACACCGGCCACGGGCACCTTCGGTACCTCCTCTCGAGGTGTGATTCGCAGCCCTGGTGCGGTGTATACGGATGTCTCACTCTTCCGGTCCGTCCGCATTCGGGACAAAGCAACCGTACAACTCCGCGCCGAATCCTTCAACTTCGTCAACCACCTGAACCTTGGGAGTCCCGATACAAACATCAACGACGGTAGCGCCTTCGGCACGATCACCTCTAACGGCGGTACGCCGCGGGAATTCCAGTTTGGCGCACGCGTGGAATTCTAACCCTGGGTTCCGTGTGCAGCAGGTACACGGCATCCACCGATACGCAGCCCGGCTATGCTCCACCAGGCATAGCCGGGCTGTCTTTTTCTTGTTCGCAACCTCCTCTCCCTTCGTACTCCCATCCGTCGGCCAGACTTCGGCAGCGTACGTCTCCCGTGCCCAGGCTCTCCTTCAGCAGCACAGGCCCCAGGAAGCCGTGGACCTCCTCCTCGCGCACTCCGGAAATATCGATCCCCTGCAGCTGCACCTCACACTCGGAACCGCATACGCCTTATTGCCCGACACCGTACGCCTCCACCAACACTTCGACGCGGCGGCTCAGATGGCGCCGGGGCAGTCGGCCGTCCACGCGCAGTATGGTCGTGCCCTCATGACCATCGGCGAGCTGCAGCCGGCACGCGAAGAACTTCAACAAGCTCTCTCGCTCAACCCCGCAGACGTCGAAACCCTCTACTCCCTCGCTCTGCTCGACGGAAGGGAGGGTCAGTTTGCCTCCGCCTCCGCCACGCTCTCCAGGGCCATCGCCCTCACGCATGACCCTGCGCGCCTGCGCCTCTACTACAGAATGGCCGGCCAAATGTACCTCCTCAGCCACAACTGGAACGCCGCCAGGGACGCCTTCACTCAAGCCTTGCGCCTCAATCCTCATGACGAACCCTCGCTCGCAGGATTGGGTAACTCGCTCGAAGAGCTGAATCGTCCGAAGGAGGCTGCCGCTGCTCTCACGCAAGCGGTCGCGCGCGATCCCACCGACGCTACGGCATGGGAGCATCTCGGCCGCGTGGAGACCACCCTCGACGACTGCGCGTCCGCCTCAGCCGCCTACGCCAGGCTCAATCAGTTACGTCCGAAGGACCGCTCCACCCTCAGCCACTGGGCTCGCGCCTTGATTGCCTGCGGACGAAAGAGCGAGGCCGCGGAGCCCACCGCCCAGCTTCGTGCGCTTGTCCAGGACGAGGTCGCCCTCGGGGACAAAGGACCCGAACTCACCCGCATCAACGCCGAAGCCATAGCCTTCGAACAGAAGGGAGACTATCCCGCAGCCGAGCGAAACTATCGCCACCTCGTGGAACTCGACCCCGGAAATCTCATCTTTCACCGCAACCTTGGCCTGGTGCTGTGTCGCCAGTCCCACTGGCCCGAGGGTATCTCCGAGTTGAAGCAGGCCCTTTCCCTGGACCCCGACGACCTTGACTCGCAGCGTGCTTTGAATGCCGCCCTTTCCGCCAGCAACACTCAGCCCTAACCCGAAAGTCCGTAGGAGAACGCACGATGCCCACACGCAGGGAAGTCCTTACCGCAATCGCAGGCTCGCCCCTTCTGTTCCGCACCCCTCGCGCCTTAGGCCGCACCGTAGGAGCCATGCCGGACCCGGTCGCCGATCTCGCCAAGGCCTTCACCGCGCCCCCCGATTCCACCCGTCCCTATGTCCTTTGGATGTGGATGGGAAGCAACATCAGCAAAGAAGGCATCACCCGCGACCTCGAGGCCATGAAGGAGGCAGGCATCGGCGGCGCCACCATCTTCTCCCTCGCAGACACCCTGACGCCCTGGGCAGGCGTCATTCTCAAGAGCCCCACGCCCCAGATCGTTACCTACACCGAACCCTGGTGGGCCATGCTGCGCCACGCTGCCTCCGAGTGCCGCCGCCTCGGCCTCGAACTCATCCTGCACAACTGCGCCGGGTACGAGAGCAGCGGAGGTCCCTGGATTACCCCCGAACTCGCCATGCAGGAGGTCGTCTGGTCCGAGCACAAGGTAGAAGGCGGCAAATCCCTCACCACCACCTTGAGCAAGCCGCAGATCGATCCCCATCCCCACGCGGAATATCCAATCGTCTACATCCCCTCCCAGGGCAAGGACGGCATCCCGCTCGTCGAAGCCCGGCAAACGTCGTATCGCGACATCGCCGTCCTTGCGCTCCCCTCCGACGGCACTCCCCGGCCCGACCAGGGCATCGATCTCACCTCCAGAATGAATGCCGCCGGCGAACTCACCTGGGACGCCCCCGCCGGACACTGGACCATCTACCGCTTCGGCAAGACCATCACCGCAGCCATGATTCAGCCCGCACAGTGGGACGCCATGGGCATGGAGTGCGACAAGATGAGCGTAGAAGCCGTCACCTTTCATTGCAGGCACGTCCTCGAAGACATCAAGCGACACGTCGGCGATCTGATCGGAAACCCCGGCCTCAGCACCTTCTACTTCGACAGCTACGAGGCAGGCGACCCCAGCTGGACGCCCAAAATGCGTGAAGAGTTCCGTAACCGCCGTGGTTACGATCTCCTCCCCTACCTCCCCATCCTCGCAGGCCGTACGTTGACCGGAGCTGCGGAGACCGCCAAGTTCAAGAAGGACTTCAAGCGCACCATCATGGACCTCTACCGCGACTGCTACTGGGCGACCCCCCGTGCTCTCGCCCACGAGTATGGACTCGAATTCGTCGCCGAGCCCTACGAGGGCCCCTGGGACACCACCGAGGTCGTCAAGTATCTCGACCACGCCAACATGGAATTCTGGACCCACAACGCCGTGTACTCGCCGGTGTCCAACCGCCAGGTGAACGATACCGCCCACGCCCTTGGCCAGAGAATCGTCGGTGCGGAGGCCTTCACAACCTCGCCGGAGCTCGCCGCGTGGCAGGCCCATCCCGCCTGGCTTAAGTCCATCGGCGATGCCGCCTTCTGCGATGGCGTCAACCGCATGAACATCCACCACTTCGTGCAGCAGCCCTGGGGACCCGAGCACAGGCCCGGCAATGCCATGGGCCAGTGGGGCATCCACCTCGGCCGCTATCAAACCTGGTGGCAGCCCGGCAAGGCCTGGTTCACCTATCTCTGGCGGTGCCAGACCCTGCTCCAGACTGGGGATTTCGTCCCCGCGTCTACCCAGACCAGCGCCACCCTCACCCCCAAAACCGGCGCCCTCACGCTGCAGAGTATCCACCGCCTCCATGGCAAGGAGCACATCTACTTCGTCGCCAACGTCGCTCACACCGCCGGCACCGCCGAGTGCAGCTTCCCCGTCTCCGGCCTCCAGCCCGAGTTGTGGGACGCCGTCTGGGGAACCATGCGCCCCCTGAACGCCATCTCCTCTGCCAACGGCCAAACTGTCTTCAACCTGGAGTTCGCACCCAGCCAGAGTTACTTCATCGTCTTTCGCAAGCCTCTCGCCGGCTTGGCGAAGAGCCGCACCGACTTTCCCACGCTCACTCGGCTCGCAGACCTCCCGGGAAGCTGGAACGTGCGCTTTGATCCCAAGTGGGGAGGTCCCACATCCATCGAGTTCCCCGCGCTCGAGGACTGGACCACGCGCCCGGAGAAAGGCATCCGCTTCTACTCCGGCACAGCCGTCTACACCAAGGCTCTCAAGCTCTCCGCCGCAGACGTCGGCCGAAGACTCTGGCTCGATCTTGGCACGGTCCACCATATCGCCGCCGTCACGGTCAACAACAAGAAGCTTGGCGTCGTGTGGACCTCACCCTGGCGCATCGATATCTCCTCCGCCGTCGTCGCCGGCCAGAACAGCATCGAAATCGCCGTCACCAACGTCTGGGCCAACCGCCTCATCGGCGACGAGCAGGAGCCTGCCGATATCACCTGGCAGATGGGTGACCCCGTACTCAAGGGCGGCTACTTCCTCAAGGAGTTCCCCGACTGGTTCCTCAACAATCAGCCGAGGCCCTCGTCCAGCCGCTATACCTTCACCACCTGGAACTACTTCCACAAGAAGGACACCCCGCTGCTCCCCTCCGGTCTCCTCGGCCCGGTCCAAGTCCTCGTCGAGAGCTAAAGCACGCGGTACAAAACTCAATGCAGCAACAAGACACCACCCCAAGGCCGGCGGAGCCTTCAGGAACCGTCCGGCCTCAGCATCCTGTTTGTTTCAGAGGACAGGATCGTGATCCGGCCTCCACTCCCTCGCAGCACTCAACCGTCACTCCCCTCCGTAGCCTGAGCAGCGGGCGAACTCCGCGACTCCCACTGGCTCACCACCGCGGACGCAAGACAGTTCCCCACAACGTTCAGCGACGTCCGCCCCATATCCACCAGCGCATCGATCCCCAGAACCATAAGGATCGCCGCCGTCGAAAGGTGAAACGACGCCGCCGTCCCCAGCAGAATCGCCAGCACCGCCCGCGGCACCCCGGCGATTCCTTTACTCGTCACCATCAGCGTGCCCAGCATCGCCGCCTGCCCGCCGACCGAAAGGTGAATCCCCGAAACCTGTGCCGCAAACAACGCCGCCACCGCCAGGTACAAGCTCGATCCATCCATGTTGAAGCTGTACCCGGAAGGAATGACGAACGCCACAATCGAACGCGGCACGCCGAACTCCTCCATCCGCTCCATCGCGAGCGGAAGCGCCGCCTCCGATGTCGTCGTGGCGAACCCGATCGCCGCCGGCTCGCCGATCGCAGACAGGAACCGCCGCAGCGGAACTCTCGCCGCCAGCGCAATCGGCAGCAGAACCAGCAGCACAAAGGCCGCCGCCGCCGCGTAAAACGTCAGCAGCAGCTTGCCCAGCGGAAGCAGCGTCCTCAAACCCGTACTGCCCACCGTGTACGCCATCGCCGCACCGGCCGCCGGCGGAGCGAAGTACATGATGATCTTCGTGATCTGGAAGATCGTGTCCGTCAGCGACTTCAGAACCGTCACCAGCGGCGCCTTGGAGTCCGCCGGCAGCATCGAAAGCGCCACACCGAAGAAGATCGCAAACACCGCGACCTGCAGAATCTGGTTCTGCGCCACAGCCTGCGCAATGTTCTCCGGAAAGATGTTCAGCAGAAACGCCTCGAGTCCCGGCTGCGTCGCGTTCGCCTGGCCCGCGGAACTCGCAACCGTCGATGCCGCCACGCTCTCGCCCGCCCGGCTGATGTCGATCGCCACGGCGCCCAGCAGCAGCGCAAACGTCGTCACCACCTCGAAGTAGAGAAACGTCCGCCACGCAATCCGTCCCAGGCTGCGCATTGAGGCGTGCCCCGCGATGCCGGTCGTCAGCGACCCAAAGATCAGCGGCGCAACCGCCATCCGCACCAGCCGCAGAAAGATCTCCGCGAGCACGTGCAGGTGCACCGCCACCCGCGGACTGTCGGCGCCAAGCTCCGCGCCCGCCACGATCGAAAAAAACGTCCACGTAGTGATTGAAGAACGCTGCACCGCCAAAGCCGCGAACACCGCAAGACCCGCAAGTCGCAGCACCAGTCCTGTGGTCGTGTGTGCGGCGAGTGCTATCCCCGCCACGTACAGCAGCAGCCCAAAGAGCGCGACAGCGCGGCTGGCGCGCGTTCCAAAGAAGCGGGTCGGCATAGTCTGGCGGAACTCCTGGAAGGGCTTTGTGCCGCGTACGCGGCTTGTACGATACTACTTGCGATGCCGCAGATTGCCGCCCTCGAATGCTCCCGCTGTGACGCCCGCGTCGATGCCTCCACTCCCCAGACGGTCTGCTCGAAGTGTGCCGGCTCGCTCTACGTTCGCTACGACCTCTCTGCCGCCAAAGGCACCGCGGTCCGCGACAGCATCGGCTCCGCCCCAGCGGACAAGCGCTGGTCGGGAATGTGGCGCTACCGCGCGGTGCTGCCGTCCATCGAGCCCGTAACGCTCGGCGAAGGCTGGACACCCATGCTCCCCAGCCGACGCCGTGAGAACGTCTTCCTCAAAGAAGAAGGCGCAAACCCGACCGGAACCTTCAAGGCCCGCGGCCTGGCCCTCGCCATCACCATGGCAAGGCACTACGGCATCCGTAAGGTCGCCGTGCCGTCCGCCGGCAACGCGGGAGGCGCGGTCGCGGCCTACGCGGCCGCGGCCGGCATCGAAGCGCACATCTTCATGCCGAAGGACGTCCCACTCGCCAACCAGGTGGAGTGCCTCGCCTACGGCGCGCACATGACTCTGGTCGACGGACTGATCTCCGACTGCGCACGCATCGTAGCCGAACGCAAGGAGCGCGAAGGCTGGTTCGACATGTCCACCCTCAAGGAGCCGTTTCGCGTCGAGGGCAAGAAGACGATGGGCTACGAACTGGTCGAGCAGCTCGGCTGGGAGTATCCCGACGCGGTCTTCTACCCGACCGGCGGAGGCGTCGGTCTCATCGGCATGTGGAAGGCGTTCGACGAGATGGAGCAGCTCGGCTGGGTGAAGGGCAGGCGGCCAAAGATGGTCGCGATCCAGGCGGCCGGCTGCGCGCCCGTCGCACGAGCCTACCAGGAGGGCGCAGCAGCAAGCCAGATGTTCGCGAACGCCGCGACGTTTGCCTCGGGTCTGCGCGTCCCCAAGCCGTATGGCGACTACATCATCCTCGACGTGGTCCGCAGATCCGGTGGCACAGTCGTCGCGCTCTCTGACGATGAGATCCTTCGCTCACTCAGGGACTGGGCGTCCGAGGAAGGCGTTCTGCTCTCGCCCGAAGGCGCGGCCGCAACCGCTGCGTACGACCACCTCCTCGCGACCGGCTTCCTCAAGCCAACCGATCGCGTCGTGCTGTTCAACACAGGCTCGGGCAACAAGTACACCGATGTGCTCGCCGACGCGCTCGGCATCACGCACAACGGCACGCCGAAGCCTTAGTGGAAGGCGTGCGAGCGGAGTTCGATCACGCAGTCTGCCGGCGGAGCCGGCCGGGCCGCTTCTCCATGAAGTAAGCCGTGCCGGTTCTCCGAGCGGCCCCTCCCGCTCAGGTCAGGGCGAAGTGCTTCGTCTCCTCCACCACACGGGCCAGCGGGAACTCAACCGTCACGGTTGACCCCTCGCCTTCCGTGCTGCTGATCACGACCGATCCCTGGTGAGCCGTCACGATGGACTTCACGATGGCGAGGCCAAGTCCTACTCCGCCGCTGCCTCTGCTGCGTGCCACGTCCGCACGGTAAAACCGCTCGAAGACGTGGGGCAGCGAGTCGGGCGGTATGCCGATGCCGTGGTCCGACACCTTCAGCACAGCGCGTCCCTTCGCTGCGAAGACTCGGACCAGAATGCCTTGCGGGTCGTCCTCTGCGGACACGCCACGCGCCGCCTGTGGCTCGGGTGTGTATTTGATCGCGTTGTCGATCAGATTGACGAGCACCTGCTTGGTCCGCATGGCGTCGGCCACGATGCAGATCTCATGCGGCGCGTCGAGCGAGATAGGCAGCTCCTTTTCGACGGCGAGCAGGCGCATATGGTCGATGGTGGTGCGCGCCAGCGCGCTCAGGTTTACCTCCTGCATCGCCATGCGCTCTCCGCCGGCGTCGAGCCGGGTGATGGCCATCAGGCTATCGACGATGCGCGACATGCGGTCCACCTCATCCAAGGTGCTGATCAGGTTTTCGATCCCCTGGCGCGACAAGCCGGGTTCCTGCACCACCTCGTCCAGTTCGCCGCGCATAATGGTGAGTGGCGTCCGGAGTTCGTGCGAGGCATCGGCAGAGAAGCGGTAGTTATGCGAAAGCGCCTCCTCCAGACGGTCGATCATCCGGTTCAGCGATTGTGTCAGGCGCTCCAGCTCATCGTTGGTATGCAGCAGGGGAAGGCGTTCTCCGAGTTGGTTGCGTCCGATCCCTTCGGCCTTTTCGGTCAGCACATACAGCGGCCGCAGAGGGCGGCGCATCATCAGATATCCGCCCAGGGCGGCGGCAAGCAATATCAGCGGGGTGCTCACGAAGAAGAGTCTGGCGAGCGAGCGCAAGGTCTGCGACAGGATCGTGAGAGACCCGCCGACCTCGACCACAAAGCTGCGTCCGCCGGCAGCTTCGAACGGTACGGCGTACAGCAGCAGGTCCGTATGCCCGATGCGATAGCTATGGAACTCCCCTTCGGATCGAGGCGATTGTGCGATGGGTATCGACCGCAGCAGCGAAGACTGGCCGTCGAGCACACCGGACTCGTAGAGCGGGACGCCGCCGCTTGAGACGCGCAGCACGCGGTCTGTGCTGGTGGCCGGGTAGGACTCGCGTATCTCCCCGAAGACCCACGCCTCGCCCTTCTCCGGCAGCACCGCGAGGAGGTTCGTATGGATGGATGCGGCCGTGCTGGACAGGCTCTGCTGCAGGGAGCGGTTGAGGTACGACCGCATCCCCACGTAGATCCCAGCGCTGAAGACGATCAGAGTGACCGCGAGCAGGCACACGTACCAGGAGGTCACGCGCGCACGCAGGGAGATTCCCTGGCGGCCGCGGCCCAGGAGCTTCATTCGGGACCCTCACCGCGGATGGTGTATCCCGACCCGCGTACGGTTCGAATCATCTTCATGGGATTGCCGTCGTCGATCTTGCTGCGAAGGTGCCGCACATACACGTCCACAATATTGGTGACGCCGTCGAAGCTCTGATCCCACACGTGCTCGATGATCATGTTGCGGGAGAGCACGTGGTCCGGATTCTGCATCAGGTATTCGAGCAGCGAGTACTCCTTCGCGGTGAGCTCCACACGGCGCCCGCCGCGCTTCACCTGCTTGGTAAGCCTGTCGAGCTCCAGATCGCCGACCCGCAATGTGCTCGACCGGTTGATGGGTCCGCGCCGAAGCAGGGCCTTCACGCGCACCAGGAGCTCGGCGAATGCGAATGGCTTGGTCAGGTAGTCGTCGGCTCCCATCTCGAAGAGCCGCACCTTCTCGTCGACGGAGTCTCGCGCCGTGAGAACAAGCACGGGCACAAACTGGTTCGCTCTTCGGATGCGTTGCAGAACCTCCACACCGGAGATGCCGGGAAGCATCAGGTCGAGCAGAACCAAGTCGTAGGGAAACGCCTCGTGATACTCGAGGCCCGTTCGGCCGTCGGAGGTCACGTCGACCGCATAGTGCTCTGCAAGCAAGCCGCGCCTGACCAGTGCGGAGACCTTTGCTTCATCCTCGATGATCAGAATTCTCATAGGGTCAGCTCTCATCCGTTTACGCCTGCGCACACCGTGTGCGGGTGTGCTCGCGCAATGCGCACCATAGTACAGAAAGCAGAAAGAAAATTCGCGAATGATTTTTAACCTTGGTTTCAGTTGCGCCTCATCCAGCCTGAGAATAGTTGCATCCAGCCTCGATTAGCAGATTCTGCCGCGCTGTAGCGGCGAGGTGACACGGTTCGATACAGTACGTCCGGAGGATTCATGAAGCACATTGTCAGCGTCTTCGCTTTGGCCACCACACTGCTGGCTGCGGGTCTTCCCGCAGCGGCCCAACAGACACGCGAGGAGGCAATCGCGGGTATGCGCAAGGTGGAAGCCAAGGAGATGGACCCCACCTACACCAAGCCGGCGCCCGTTGCCCAGAAGCTGATCGATGAAGCCCTGGCAAAGCATCCCGAGGTCATCCTGCTGGCGTTGCATGCCCAGCCTGCGGGACACAAGAATGTAATCGTCGCGTCCAACTTTGGCCGCATCGGCAAGATCGGTGACGAGGACGACATGCGCTGCATTCACACCGGCAAGCCAAACCTCGAGGTCGATCCCAAGGGAACTCACTTCGAAGCGGAGCTGGCCTTGAAGGACAAGAAGGGTGAAATCGTGGGTGCGCTCGGCGTGGTCTTCAACTACAAGCCGGGAGATGACAAGGCCGCCTACCAGAAGATCGCCGAGCAGATCGCCGCCGAGATGAAGTCGCAGTTGCCAACCCGCGCCTCGCTGTTTGCCGGCGCCTAAAGCTTCAACCGTCCATCCCAAGAGGAGACCCCATGCTGACACTCCCTCGCGCCTCCGCGCTTGCGCTCCTTCTGCTTGCCGGCGCGCCCGCTCTCACGCTGTCCGCGCAGCAGCCTTCCACCGTCAAGCTGATCCACTCCGTCGACCTGCCCGGCTATGGAGGCGACTTCGACCACTTCGCGGTGGACTACGACAGGGGCAGGCTGCTGCTCGCTGCCGAAGACCACGCGACGCTCGAGGTCTTCGACCTGAAGACCGGCGCTCACCTGCGCACCGTCAAAGGGTTTGGGACACCTCACAGCATCCTGGCGCGGCGCGGCTCCTCCACCCTGTTCATCACCGACAGTGACAAGCAGGGCGCGACGATTCGCGATGCGGAGAGCTTCGCCCTGAAGCAGAAGGTCGTGATGACGCCGGGATCCGATACGGCCAAGTACGACGCCGACAGCAACACGTTGTATGTCGTGACGGGCGGAAAGGACGTGAAGATGAAGACGGCCAACCTGGAAGCTTTCAATCCAGATACAGGCAAGAAGCTCGGCTCGATCACCTTCCAGGACAACCACGTCGAGGCGATGGCGTTCGTCC
Organism: Acidobacteriota bacterium; assembly: GCA_030776065.1. Taxonomy (GTDB): domain Bacteria; phylum Acidobacteriota; class Terriglobia; order Terriglobales; family Acidobacteriaceae; genus Edaphobacter. The sequence continues at coordinate 5,911 of JALYIA010000074.1, read as the reverse complement.
CGTCCGACCCGCGGCTCTTTATCAATCTGACCGAGACGAACAAGCTCGCCGTGATCGATCGCAAGCAGATGAAGGTGCTCGCCACGTGGCCGGTTCCTGTGTGCCAGCAGAACGCGATGGTCGCCTTCGACCCGGCGCAGCATCGGCTGTACGTGGTCTGCCGGGCTCCGGGAATGGTGGCGGTGTTGAACTCCGACACCGGCGCGGTGGTCGGCACAGCGACTGCGCCGCTGCGCTCCGATGAGGTCCAATACGACGCGGCGACCCACCGGCTGTACGTTCCCGGAGGCGAAGGGTACATGGGCGTGTACGATACCACAGACGCGAACCACCTGAAGCTGATCGAAAAGGTGCAGACTGCGGCCGGAGCCAAGACGGCACTGCTTGTGCCCGAGATGCACCGGCTGTTTCTTGCAGTGTCGCCGGGCGAATCCAAGGCCATGGCCAAGGTGCTGACGTACGAGGTACGGTGAAGCGCAGCGTCCCGAGGGTCCCGGTCCGGGAGGCTGTTCTCGGACCGGAACCCTCGCAATGAGCCGGCCATGATTCGCGGCCATGATTCCCGCGCAGGATCCCGGTGCAGGATCCCGGTGCAGGATCCCGGGGGTGTGCGATGTGTGCGGCCACGCGTCTGGTGGTGCTCGACAAGCCGGATCGGCGGGTGTACTCTTTCGCCGCGCCGGCACAGGGTGAAGGATTTTTTATGTCACCTTCAGACATGGTTCATTCGTTCCACCGTAAATGTTTCTGGGTCTGAAGACGTTGTGGTTTGGAACTGAAGTCCATGCATCGCCTGCCCGTCCCGTATCAAGACTGCGAATCATCGGACCGGCACCAGGGCAAAAGGCCGATCGCCGGACACGTATCTGTCAAGGATTCACCGAACGACTTAGAGGGGCACACATGCACTACGCTGCGAAGTACGTCCAAATCGCTGTACTCCTGGTCCTGATGCTTACGCTGGCTCAGGCGGGGTACGCGCAGGTCTCGACCGGCACCATCTCGGGCTCCGTCGTCGATCCCACCGGCGCGGTAGTCGCAGGCGCAACCGTTACTGCAACCAATCTCGGCACAAACCTTACCGGAACCGTGCAATCGAACGCCAGCGGTCTGTTCACCATCCCCAACCTGCAGGCGGGGAACTACCGTGTCGCGATCACAGCGCCGGGGTTCAGCAGCCTTGTGATCTCCGACCTGACGCTGGATGTGGGCGAGCAGCAAGCGGTCAACTTTTCGCTGAAGATTGGTTCTGCGACGGAGAAGATCGAGGTGACGGCGGCGGCGCCGGAGCTTGACCTGGTCAGCGCGGTCACGATGCCTGTGGTGAACGAGAAGACGATCGTCGAGTTGCCGCTGAACGGCCGCGACTGGGCTTCGCTGGCGAACCTGCAGCCCGGAGTTTCGGCCGTGCGCACGCAGTCTGTGGTGGCGGTCAGCAACCAGCGCGCGAACCGCGGCGTCGGCAACCAGCTCACCGTAAGCGGCGCCAGGCCGCAGATGAACAACTACCGCATCGACGGCATCAGCATCAACGACTACTCGAACGGCGGCCCGGGAGGCGTGATCGGAAGCAATCTGGGGGTGGATGCCATCCAGGAGTTCTCCGTGATCACGGGGAACGCGACGGCGGATTACGGCAAGACCGCGGGCGGAATCATCAATGCTGTCACGCGCACAGGCTCCAACCGGTTCCACGGCGACGTGTACGAGTTCTTCAGGAACAGCGCGCTCGATGCACGCAACGAGTTCGATCCGGTAAAGATTCCGCCGCTGCGGCGCAACCAGTTCGGCGCCTCCGCCGGTGGGCCGCTCGTCCGCGACCGCACGTTTCTGTTCGGCGACTACGAGGGTCTGCGCTGGTTCAACAGCACAAGCGCAAGCAGCAATGTGCTCTCGCAGAATGCACACAACGGGCTGCTCGTGTGCAACCAGCCGGCAACGGGTACGCAGAATCCGAACTGTCTTTCTTCGGCCGGCGGCTCGCAGGCTCCGGCGGGTTCGAGCGGCGTGCAGCAGTACACGATCGATGCCGCGGTGAAGCCGTACCTGCAGTTCTATCCGCTGCCGAACAGCACGGTGTCGGGCGATACGGGGACGTTTCTGTTTGCCGATCCGTTCCGGACGTCGGAGAACTACTTCACCATCCGCGCGGATCACAAGCTCTCAGGCAGCAATCAACTTGCAGCCACGTACTTCTGGGACAACGGCACCCTGACTGCGCCGGACGCATTCAACGAGAAGATCACGGGCAACATCGACAAGCGTCAGATGGCGTCGCTCAGCCTGTCTCACACGTTTACGCCCACCCTGCTGAACACGCTGCACCTTGGGTACAGCCGGGTCGTGTCCGATGCGCCGACGACGCTCGATGCGATCTTTGCGCCGGTCGGGGACACAAGCCTCGGGTTTGTGCCGAACCTCCCGGTCGGATTGATCAACATCGGCGCAGTGAGCAACTTTACGGGAGGGCTGCATGCGGTCGGCGAGTTCCTCTTCCACTACAACTCCTACCAGCTCTACGACGATGTGTATTGGAGCCACGGCAAGCACAGCGTGAAGACCGGATTTGCCTTTGAGCGCCTGCAGAACAACCAGATGGGCACATCGAATCCAAATGGCCAGTTCAACTTCGCCAACATCGCAGGATTTCTGCAGAACCAGCCGACGGGCTTCAATGCTCCGATCGGCCAGACGACCTCGCCCAAGGATCTGCGGCAAAGCGTGATTGCGGGCTACGTGACCGACGACTACCACTTCTCCTCGAAGCTGACGGTGAACCTCGGCGTGCGGTACGAGTTTGCGACCGTGCCGAGCGAGACCGCGGGCCGGCTGTCCAACCTGCCGACGTTGACATCCGCTACACCCCACACCGGATCTCCCTACTTCCAGAATCCGACGAAGCGCAACTTCGCGCCCCGGGTGGGCTTCTCGTACGCACCCTACGCGGGGGACCGCACGGTCTTCCACGCGGCCTTCGGCATCTATAACGCGCTGCCGCTGAACTACCTGTTCGAGGGCCTGTCCATCTTCTCCGCACCGTTCTTCCAGTCGGGCAGTGTAAGCACCGCGAGCGCGCTGCTTGGGACCTTTCCGAAGAACGCCTACCCGCTGCTCACGCCGGCGACCTTCCGCTACAGCTACACCACGCAGAATCCGAAGGCCAGCTACGTGGAGCAGTACGCCCTCAACGTGCAGCAGCAGATCACGAAAGACCTGGTCACGCAGCTCGGATACCAGGGCTCGCACGGGGTTCACCTCGCGTTCCGTGAAGACGACATCAACACGGTTCAGCCGATCGCCAACCTGGGCGGCGGGAACTACGAGTTCCCGAGCCTGCTGAACAACCTCCAGGCATCGACCGTGAATCCGCGTCTGAACCCCAACGTGGGCCAGATCAGCGCGATGCTTCCTGTGGGCGGATCGAACTACAACTCGCTGCAGGCCAGCCTCTCGAAGCGGCTCTCGCACCGCTTTCAACTGCAGCTCTCGTATACCTGGGCCAAGTCGATCGATGACGGTTCGTCGTCGACGTTCGGTGATTCGTTTGCGAACTCCGTCAGCAGCCTGCCGTTCTTCGCCAAGGATGTCCGGCACGCCGTATCGGACTTCAACATCGGACACAACTTCGTGTTCAACTACCTGATCCTGCTGCCGGACGCGCCGCGCATCGCGCCGCAGGTGGACTGGGCGCTGAAGGGTTGGCAGTACGGCGGCATCTTCCAGATGAGCTCCGGTCTGCCGATCACGCCGCTGATCAGCGGCGACCCGCTCGGGCTGCGCAGCTCGGACACGTTCGACTTCCCCAATCGCGTTCCCGGGTGCAAGGCCGTCAATCCGCAGAACCGGTCGCACTATATCAACACGGCGTGCTACACCTACCCGACCAGCACCGCGGCCTACAATCCGATCCTCGGCAACTCCCGGCGCAACTCGATCAATGGGCCGGGGCTGCAGAACTTCGACATGTCGCTCGTGAAGAACAACCGTGTGCCTTGGCTCGGAGAGACGTTCAATGTGCAGTTCCGGGCAGAGCTGTTCAACATCTTCAACCGGGTGAACTATGCCAATCCTCTGAAGGCCTCTTCGCAGCTCTTCGCGGCGGCACCGGCTCCGACGGCGGCTAATCCTACGCCGTCGCTTGTGGGCTCACTGAACACGTCGTCCGGCGCACTTACGGCCACGGCGACCACGGCACGGCAGACGCAGTTCGCGCTGAAGATCATCTTCTAGGCGAGCCTTCGCACCGTCGCGGCTCTGCGGCGGCGGTGCGGAGAGCGGGCAGTGAGCGGGTGCAGAGAGCGGGCGCCGGCGCGGCCGGCGCGGCTTTGCGCGTCAGACGGGATGAACCAGGCGCAACGCCTCGCGGTACGCGCGGCGGGCTGCGTCGTACGCGGCCTTGCGGTCGGGGCGAGGGTGCACTGTGGCGGAGACGTCGATCCGGGCGAACTCCGCCGCGGCGTCCGCGAACGAGAGCGGCTCTCCCTGTGCGGTGCTGAACGCGACCCTGGCCTGGATCGCGGCGCCGAGGCAGCCTGCCTCCTCCTCGGCGGGGACCTGCACAGGGACTCCTGTGGCATCGGCGAGCAACTGGCGCCAGCCGCGGGAGCGTGCGCCGCCACCGATCGCCTGCAGCACCGCGGCCGTCGATCCGGCGAGGATGAGGTCGAGTCCGTTCAGGATGCCGAAGCTTACGCCCTCGACCGCGGCGCGGATCAGGTGCTCCGGCGTGAGGTTGGAGGACGACAGGCCCGTCAGCGTGCCGCGTGCGTTGGGCATGTCGGGCGTGCGCTCCCCGTTGAGGAAGGGAAGCAAGACGAGCCCGTCGGCGCCCGGCGCGGTGGATTCGAGCGCGGGATCGATGGCGGCGACGGTCCTGCCCAGCAGCTCGACTGTGGCGGTGACGACGTTGGTGGCGTTCATGGTGCAGACCAGAGGCAGCCAGCCGCCGGAGGACGAGCAGAACGGCGCGACGGCTCCGCTCGCGTCCGCGGAGGGCTTTCCTGCGAAGGAATACACGGTGGACGAGGTGCCGAGGCTGAGCGTCACCACGCCTTCGCGCACGTTTGCGGTGCCGATTGCGCCCATCATGTTGTCGCCTCCGCCGGCAGAGACCAGGCACGCGGGCGGGAGGCCGAGCTGCTGTGCGGCCGCGAGGCGAAGCGTGCCGACGACCGCGTCCGCGGGGAGCAGGCGGGGGAGCGCCGCGGCGAGCTGTCCTGTGCCTCCATCGATCGCGGCGAGCACCTCGGGGATCCAGCGGCGGCTTCGGTTGTCGAAGTATCCGGTGCCGGAGGCGTCGCCCGGTTCGGCACAGAGTTCGCCCGTAAGCCACCAGTTCAGGTACTCGTGCGGCAGCAGGATGTGGCGGATGCGGGCGAAGTTCGCGGGCTCATTCTGCATGAGCCAGAGCAGCTTGGAGACGGTGTAGCCGGTGAGCGGCACGATGCCGAAGCGGGCGATCCACTCGGCGGGACCGCCGAAGTGGTCGACGAGCATGGCGTTCTGCGCGGCGGTGGAGGTGTCGTTCCACAGCTTGGCGGGGCGGATCACGTGCATCGCTTCATCGAGCACCACCAGGCCGTGCTGCTGGCCCGAGACGCCGGCGGCGACGATGGTTCGCGCGGCATCGGGCGCCTGGCCGCAGGCGGCGCGGACGGCGGCGGACAGGGCCTCCACCCACCAGCTCGGGTCCTGCTCGCGGGTGCCGTCGGCGCGTTCGACGAGTGCGTGCGGGGCATAGCCGCGGCCCAGCACGGCGCCGTCTTCCCCTACCAGCAGCGCCTTGGTGCCCTGGGTTCCGCAGTCGATTCCGAGATACGTCCGCTGTGGCACTTGCTTCTCCTGTGGGTGTGCTTGGTTAGGGATCAGGGTCTAGGGTCCAGGGATCAGGATCCAGACTAATCTCATACGG
>JALYIA010000073.1 GCA_030776065.1 Acidobacteriota bacterium | reverse complement strand
GTCTACGAGATGCTCACGTCAGCAACCGCGCAGCAGTTGGGCGCGCAGGTTTGAGCCGGTATAACCGGCGCAGTTGATGCCAGCCGGTTGAGTTTGGCATCAAATGGCATCAAGTCACCTTGATGCCATCCTCTAAGTTGTTGAAAGTATGGTGGGCACAGCAGGATTCGAACCTACGACTTCCACCGTGTGAAGGTGGCACTCTACCGCTGAGTTATGCGCCCGATCCGTTCGCCCCGTCCACCGCGGGAGCGAAACACGCGATCTCTTATCAGGATACCACCGTGCCCCGCACGGGGCCAGAACCGGGCAACTCGGGCGGCCAACCAGACCACCCGAGGACCGGTGCACGAATCGGCACTCCGTTGCATCCGCCTGGCCGGAAGCACCCTCCATCGCCATTTCAGGCGCACGTAGAATAGGGCAAGCCACGATGCGTCCGCCCGCCCCTCACAATCCGCGAGCCACTCCCGCTGTCGGGAGCTCAGCTGCCCCCCGGGATCGAGAGCGTGGTGAACCCGACGCACCAGCCGAGGAAATAGGTTCGGAGGCGCAACATGATCCCCACGCCGGTGTTTCAGAGAATATGGCGTCGCTGGCCGTCAACCCGTCGCGCATCAACCCGGTGGCGGACTCGGTACTTGCACCATCGGTTGTGCAGGGTTCCGCTCACTTCGGCGAGATGGAAGACTCCGCCATCATGCTGGAGCTTCGCGCCGGCAACATGGCCGGGTTCGACTTCCTGATCCAGAAGTATCGCAAGCCGATCGTGAACTTCATGTATCGGATGGTGCACAACCAGGCGGTCGCCGAGGAGCTGGCGCAGGAGGTGTTCCTGCGAGTGTACCGGTCGCGCGAGACCTACCGTGCGGAGGCGCGGTTCAGCACGTGGCTCTACCGCATCGCGACCAACCTGGGCGTAAACCATGCACGCGACACACGGCACGAACGCACTGCCTCGACCGTCTATCTGGATGAGGCCGATCCGGAGACCGGCACCACACCGGATGTGGCCGACCAGACCGCCGGAGCCGAGGCGGAGATGCTTCGGAGGGAGCGGCTGAACGCGATCCGCCAGCACGTGCTCGCGCTGCCCGAGCGCCAGAAGATGGCTGTACTGATGCACAAGTACGACGGTATGGATTACAAGCAGATCGGCGAGGTGCTGAAGCTGAGCGAATCTGCCACTAAGTCGCTGCTGTTTCGCGCATACCAGACGCTGCGCGATCGGCTGAAGGAGTTCGCCGAATGAGACCGAACCGCCGAATGAACCTTCTCCGAAGAGCGCACGTAGCTACGGTGAGAATCATCCAGCGCTATGGTCTCCCGGTGTACCTCAGGTCAACGTCTGCGGAAGGAAGGATGTCATGAACTGCAGTACCTGCCAAAACGTTCTGCCCAATCTTTTGCTCGAGCCCGGGGCAGTCGGCAACGTCGCCGCGCGTGCGCACCTTGCGACGTGCGCGGTGTGCGCGAAGGAGCTGGCTTCGCTTGAGGCTACGGTTGCGCTGCTCGATGCATGGGAGGCTCCTGAGATCTCGCCTTACTTCGACCAGAAGCTCGCCGTCCGGCTTCGCGAGTCGCAGGCGTCCGCTCCCGCGAGCTGGTATGAGAGGCTGCGGGACCGCCTCCAGCTCAACACGGGGGCGCAGTTCCGGCCCGCGCTGGCCGGCGCCCTTGCCGTGGCGGCGATTGTAGCGGGTGGCGGAGTGGGGTTGACCACGTACACCCACCCGGCGGCGATCCACGCGTCGGCTACGGTAAACGATCTCCAGCTCCTGGAGCGAAACGCCCAGACGTTGCAGCAGGTAGACCAGATTCTCCAGGAGGATGCAAGCCAGGAGCCGGACCGATCGGCGCCGCCCGAAAGCTAGAGGGAGCGGCGCTCTCGCCCGGTTCGCGCACGATATGTATTTCATTGCCGGCCGAGTCACAGTACACTTGCGAGGGATTCGTCATTCCCTTGCCAATCTTCCTGTGCTGAGTATCGACGGCGTGTTTCCCCGTTCGGCATGTGCTCTCTGCAATCTGCTCCGATGACTTGTCATCCTCCAATCCGGTTGGGCCGCATGGCGGTAGTTGCGGCAATGGCGTTCGCCTCGCCCTTGTGGGCTCGCGAGCCGCAGCCCGGTGCGGCCAAGGGAGCCAACCATCCGCCGGCGCGCGCGGGAGCCAAACCCGCGACCAAAGCGACGCCTCCGCAGGAGCACCTGCAGCAGTGGATGGAGCGCCACCGCGAGCTTCCCCTGACCGAACAGCAGCGTGCTCTGGAGCACGAGCCCGGCTTCCACGAGCTTCCGAGCGAGACGCAGCAGCACATGCGCGATCGCCTGGCGCAACTCAACACGATGACCCCGCAGCAGCGCGACCGGATTCTCGAGCGCAACGAGGCCCTCGAGCGGATGTCCGCTCCGGAGCGGCAGCAGTATCGGTCGGCGGTACAGAGCTTTGCGACGATGTCGCCCGACAGGCGGCGGCTCGTGGCCCGCGCGGTGCTCGATCTGCGGGCGATGCCGCCGGACCAACGGCAGTCCGTGATGACCTCGGACCGGTTCCGCGGCCAGTTCTCGGACGCTGAGCGGGCTACACTGGGCAGCCTGCTCTCCGCCGAGCCGTACATCGGCTCGCAGTCGTCGCAGTAGGGCGCCTGAGCGACCAGACTCGCTCGCACTTGACCCCGCGCCCGGACGCCCTCCATTTGACCTCGAAGTACGCTCCCGCTAGACTGAGGGCGTGATTGCACCTCACCCACTGTGCTGTTGTAGCCGCCTGTAGCCGGCCCCTCACAGTGGTGCGTTCGCCGCCTCCTCCGGCGCCTTCCCTTTGCGAACCACAGTTTGCGCATTCCTCCCAAACAACTGACTGGAGACCGACCGTGACTCCTTTGTTTCGCGTCTTTGTGCTTTTGCTGTCCGCGCTGCTGGCTGGCCCGCCTTTGCTCGCTCAGACCGCCGGGGCAGGTTCGATCGACGGCGTGTGGCAGGGTACGGCGGCGGTGCGCGGCGGCGCGCGCGTTCCGATTACCCTGCGAATCTCGGGCGCGGGCGCATCGCTTCGCGTCGCGCTTCTGAACGGCCGGGCCGCCCATCCCGAGGAGGCGAGGGCGTCGTCGGCGCATTTCGTCGGCGGCGAGTTGACGGCCACGTATGACTCGATCGGCCGCGGCCTGAAGGCTACGTTGACGGACGGTACGCTGTCGGGCACGTACGGCCCGCTCGCCTTGGGCGCGAGCCACGGTGTGACGACGCCGTTCACCGCGAGGCGGGTCGAGCGGCTGGCCGATCCGGCGGCGGCGCCGAATCCGCCCGACCTCGCGGGACTGTGGGAGATCGCGGTTCCGGGCTCGGGCGGCTCGTCGACGTGGGAGCTTCGAATCGCGCCGGCGATTGCAGGTTCGCCGGTGCGGCAGGCGGTGATTCAGCGGCCGGATGGCGACACGGGCTCGCTGTTCAGCGTGTGGGACGGCTCGCGCTACACGTTTAGCCACTACACGCAGTCGGGCGCGGCGCTTTACTCGGTTACGCCACAGCGGGACGGCACGCTGGCGGTGAAGAATCTGATTGAGCCGACGCCGCTGCCGGCGCATGCGGGCGCGGCGCCGAAGGCGGTGAGTGCAAGCCGTCCGGCAGAGTACATCGCACGGCGGCCGGAGAGCGCTTCGGCGGCGGCCGTGCAGGCGGGACGGGAGACGGGAGTGAAGGATCCGAAGGTCCCGTTTGCGTTCTCGTTTCCGGACCTTTCGGGCCGGGTGGTGGCGAGCACGGACGCCGAGTTTCGGGGCAAGGTGGTGATCGTAGCCCTGGGAGGCGCGTGGTGCCCGAACTGCCACGACGAGGCGCCCTTCCTGGTGGAGCTGTACCGGCGATATCACGCGCGGGGACTGGAGATCGTTGGCCTGGACTTCGAAGAGGGCGATCCTGTGTCGGACGCGGCTCGTCTGCGGGCGTTTATCCGCCACTACGGAATTCCTTACCCGATGCTGCTGGCCGGCGCGACGGACGAGGCGGCGGAGAAGCTGCCGCAGACGGTGAACCTGTCGTCCTGGCCGACGTCTTTCTTTCTTGGCCGGGACGGACTGGTGAAGGAGGTTCACAGCGGCTTTGCGGGGCCGGCGAATCCTGCGGGGCACGCCGCGCTGGTGCGCGAGGTGACGGCGCTGGTGGAGAAGCTACTGGCCGACCCGGCGGCAAGGACGCTCGCCGGCCGCTGAGCTCACTCCCAAATCCGCAGCACCACGGGAAGTGAATCTGTCGATACAGCCTAGCGGAAGAGGTTGCGGGCGAGGAAGAGGACGTTGGCAGGACGCTCGGCGAGGCGGCGCATGAAGTAGGGGTACCAGGCGGTGCCGAACGGGATGTAGACGCGGACCCCGAACCCGGCGTGGACGAGGCGGCGCTGGAGGTCTCGGCGGACGCCGAAGAGCATCTGGAACTCGAAGGCTGAGGGGGCGATTCCCTGCTCGCGGACGCAGCGGAGCATGGTGTCGACGATCGCCTCGTCGTGGGTGGCGAGGCCGCAGAATACGCCGGAGGCAGCCATGCGCTGCATGAGCCGGATGTAGCTGGCGTCGACGTCCGCCTTGGCCGGAAAGGCGACGGTGGGGGGCTCCTTGTAGGCGCCTTTGCAGAGGCGGATGCGGATTCCCTGGCGGAGGAGGCGCTCGGTGTCGTCGGCGGTGCGGTAGAGGTAGGCCTGGAGGACGGTGCCGACTCGGCCGGGGTGTTGGGCGTGGAGACGCTCGGTGAGGGCGAGGGTGGCTTCGGTGTAGGCGGAGCTCTCCATGTCGATGCGGACGAAGGAGTGGAGGCGTGCGGCGTGGGCCACGAGCTCGCCGACGATGTGTTCGCAGAGTGCGGGGGAGATGTCGAGCCCCATGGCGGTGAGCTTGAGGCTGATGTTGGTGTCGCGGTATGCGGTGCGGTCGTCGAGGCCGCGGGCGTGGATGAGGTCGAGGAGCTGGTGGTAGAGGTCTGCGGCGGAGCGGGCTTCGGCTTCGGTGGTGACGCTTTCGCCGAGGGAGTCGAGCGAGACGGCCATGTCCTGGGCGTTGACCTCGGCGGCGGCGCGCAGGGCGTCTTCGAGGGAGGTTCCGGCGACGAAGCGGCCGGCGAGGCGGCGGCCGAGAGAGGAGCGTTCGGAGAAGCGGCGGAGGGGGCGGTTGGCGGAGAGGGCGATGAACAGGGAGCGGAGCAATGCGGGGCCTCGTCGGCTATTTTCTCAGATGGAGGGCGCTTGTCGATGGCTGGGCTGGCGGGCGTGGTTCAGGCGGGATGCGAGTGCCTGATGTCCCGGGGCGGCTCGAGGTGAGCGCGGTGCCAGACGCGGCGGTGATGCCCGCGCTGGTGTAGATGTTACCGTCCTGCATGAAGATGCGGTTCTCCTGCACACGAGCCCGCCGGGGCGAGGTCGCAAACTCCGCACAGAATGCGTGGGGGGTGGTGCAGGAGCGGCCGTCGAGCAGACGGCACGGCGGGCGAGGAGGGCTCCGGAGCAGACCGCGACCAGTGTGGGGGGAGCGAAGCTTTTATAGCTCGATTTAGAACGTAAGGCGAATTGTCTTGTGACGAGGCGGAATAGGGACAAAGACAGGACGGAATCGGACAGTGGTGGCTAGGGGACAAGGGGGGGCACAGCAGATTCCCTTCGGGAATGACAAAAAATGGGGGTGCGGCTGCGCGGTGAGGCGGTGGAAGGGGGGTCTTAGATGTGGGTTTGCGGGGCGGGGTGCGGGCGGGCGGGACGGGGTGTGGGCTCGGTGACCATGCCGGAGGTGTCCTTCAGCGCGGCGATCGCTTCGTCGTAGCGACCGGCGAGGGAGTTGGTGCGGATGACGGCCATCTCTTCGAGCATCTTCATCCCGTCCTTGAGGTAGGACATGCGGGAGCGTTCGTCGTGACCCCAGGTGACCGGGACCTCCTGGATGGCGTAGCCGAGCTTGCGGGCGATGAAGAGGATCTCGGGGTCGAATCCCCAGCGCTCGATTCGCTGGAGGCGGAAGATGACCTGTGCGGCGGGGCGGCGGAAGGCCTTGAAGCCGCACTGGGTGTCCTTGAAGGGGAGACCCATGACGATGCGTGTGACTGCGTTGAAGCAGCGTCCGAAGAAGCGGCGGTAGAGGGGCTGGTGGGTGGTCTGGCGGCCCTTGTCTAGCCAGCGGGAGCCGATGGCGACGTCCGCGCCCTGGGCGATGGCTTCGAACAGGCGTTCGGCTTCCTCCATGGGGGCGGAGAGGTCGGCGTCGGTGAACATCACGATCTCCCCGGAGGCCTGGAGGAGACCGTTGCGGACGGAGTAGCCCTTGCCGCGGTTGCCGGCGTTCTGGATCAGGTGGAGGCGGGAATGGTCCTGCATCCAGCGCTGGACGATCTGGGGGGTGGCGTCGCGGGAGCCGTCGTCGACGACGAGGACCTCGGCGTCCCACTGCTGCTGGTAGACGCAGGCGAGGACGCGGTCGAGTGTGGCCTCGATGCGGGCGCTCTCGTTGTAGGCCGGGATGACGATGCTGAGGTGTGGGCTTGCCATCGGCTCCTGGAGTGCGTTCGGGCTTATCTGCGCGGCCCGGCCTCCGGGTGGGCGCATTGGCTTGGAACGCGATTCATCATACTGCAAGTGTAGGACGTGCGACGACGCGCCGGGGCCGCAGCGAACTCGAATACAAGCCGAGCAGGAGTGACGGGATGGGGATCGCCCGGTTTTTGGGGTACGGGGAGCAGGCGAAATCCGCTACACTCCAGCCATGCCGGAAGAGTTTTCGCCCAACCCTGCGCCGCCGTCTCCGTCTGCTCCGCCGTCCGCGTCTGCGTATGCTGCGCCTCCGCCCCCACCGCCTCCTCCACCTTCGGTGCCGCCCTATGGGTATAGCTATGGGGCTGCGGGGTATGGGGCGAACTACGGGGGATACGGGATGGCTCCGCGAAGACACCGTTCGCCGTGGTTTTATGTTGCGGTGATCGGGGGAAGCCTGGCTGCGTTTGGGCTGCTGGCTGCGGCGATGGTGTGGTCCACGGTGCGGACGCTGAACGGGGAGGGCGGAGGCAGGGGGATCTTCGGCCAGGGCGGGCTGGTGGCGGGGCCGAGGATCGGGGTGATCGACATCTCGGGGGTGATTCTGGATCCGGACAAGGTAGATTCGGAGCTGCGGAAGTTCGGGGACGACTCGTCGATCAAGGCGATTATTCTGCACATCAACTCGCCGGGCGGAGGGGCGGCGGCGTCACAGGAGATCTACCACGAGGTGCTGCGGGTGCGGACGGAGAAGCACAAGCGGATTGTGGCTTCGGTGGAGTCGGTGGGTGCTTCGGGCGCGTATTACATTGCGTCGGCGTGCGACCAGATCTATGCGAACGAGGCGTCGGTGGTGGGGTCGATCGGTGTGATTATGGAGTGGACGAACTATGGCGACCTGCTGCGGTGGGCAAAGCTGAAGAACATCGTGATCCACGCGGGCGAGCTGAAGGATGCGGGTGATCCGACGCGTGACCTGACGCCGAAGGAGCAGGCGTACTTCCAGGGTCTGGTGGACGATATGTACGGCCAGTTTGTGCAGGATGTGGCGAACGGCAGGCATACGACGGCGGACAAGATTCGGCCTCTGGCGACCGGTCAGGTGTGGACGGGGCAGCAGTCGCTGGGCATGGGGCTGATCGACAGGGTGGGCGGGTTCCGGGTGGCGCTGATGGATACGGCGAAGGCGGCAGGGATCAGCGGCGAGCCGACGGTTGCGAAGCCGCCGAAGAAGAAGACGGGGATCCTGTCGGCGCTGACCGACGATTCTGAGGAGCTGTTTCCGAATCCGAGCCAGCTGCTGAACCGCTCGCCCGGCTTCTACTTCATGTGGAAGTAGAAAGGCGAGTTCATGGGGTACTCCGGACCGGGAAGCCCACGGTGCGGCGCCATTGCAAGGCGACTTCAGCGCCCAGCACAGGAATCGCCCAGCACACCCAGACCAGCATCACGGGTTGGACTGCGGATCCCAGAGAGCCGAAGAGCTGCCAACGCTCGCCGAGCCGAAAGAGAACGAATCCGAACGTGACCACGTAGCTGCGGATCATCCACTCTTTGTGGGCGACGAACTGCCTGCGCATCACTGCAAGGTATGCCATTCCGGAGGTCACGAACCACGCGAGCGCGAGAAACTCCAGTGCGATGCCGAATGCCTTGTTTGGCGAGACGAAGAATCCCATATACATCGCGCCAAGACTGCCCACGAGGATTCCGCAGAGGTAAAGGCGTCCCATCCAGCGGTGCGCCTTGACGAATCTCTTGCGCAGCGTTGTGCTGAATTGGAGCGGTCCCATCCAGAGTGCGAGCGAGCCGCCACCGATATGCGCCACCAGCCACCACCGTGCAGGCCAGTAGTACCGGTAGTGGACGGCGTCGAAGCGGAAGTAGTTGGGTACCGTTGTGGCGAAGAAATATGCCGCAAGCGCAGTGATGAAGGCCCATCCAAGCCACACGAGCATGGGGCGTGGTCGGGACACAGCGTTTCCCTGACGCAGGATGACATCGGTTGCCATAGTTCTCCTGGTTGCGCATCGCAAGAAGCAGAAGTGGTATGGTGCCTGGCCGTATGCATGGAAGTCTACCACCGGAGGGATGCGCGCCTTGCGGCAATCGGGCCAGGTGCTCTGGTAGCCTGAGGGGATGAGCGTGGAAACCTATGAGTCTCCGAGGGTGGCGGCGGTGACGCCTGTGCTGGCGAACCTCCGCGTGGCCGTGCTGGGCGCGGGCAAGATGGGCGGAATCCTGCTGCAGGCCTTTTTGAAGAACAACCTGCTGCTGCCGGAGCAGATTACCGCGACAGTGCAGCATGCGGACCGGGCGCAGGCGCTCTCGGCGCAGTACGGGGTTGAGGTTTCGACGGACAACCTCCAGGCGGCGAAGGCGGCCGACGTGATCCTGCTGGGGGTAAAGCCGACGCAGGTGCCGGCGGTGGTGGAGGAGATTCGCCCGGCTCTGACGGCGGGCAAGGTGCTGCTGTCGTTTGCCGCCTCGGTGCGGACGCGGGCGATCGAAGATGCGGCGGGTATGGAGCTGGCAGTGATCCGGGCGATGCCGAACACGCCCGCGATGCTGGCGGCGGGGGTGACGGCGCTGTGTCCGGGGCGGTTCTGCTCCGCGGAGCAGATGGCGGTGGCGCAGCGAATCTTTTCGACAGTGGGGCGCACCGTGGTGGTCGACGAGAAGCACATGGACGCGGTGACGGGGCTGTCGGGTTCGGGGCCGGCGTTCATGTATATCGTGATCGAGGCGCTGGCGGAGGCCGGGGTGAATGTGGGTCTGCCGCGCGATGTGGCGACGCTGCTGGCGGCGCAGACGGTGTATGGCTCGGCCCGGATGGTGCTCGAGACCGGCTACCACCCCGCGCTGCTGAAGGACCAGGTGACGACGCCCGCGGGCTGCACGGTGGACGGGATCCTGGAACTGGAAGAGGGCGGCCTGCGTGTGACTCTGATCAAAGCGGTAAAGCGGGCGACGCAGCGGGCGAAGGAGCTGGCGGCGGGCTAGGCGTCCCAGCCGTAAGATAGAGGGATGGGGATGGCTGCGGTACGCACGCGGGCAGAAGGCGCTTCGGCGCTGCTGGTACGGTTCGCGTGGGGGGCGGTGTTCTACAACGTGCTGGTGATTCTGTGGGGCGCGCTGGTGCGGGCGACGGGCTCCGGTGCGGGGTGCGGGAACCACTGGCCGCTGTGCAACGGGCAGGTGATTCCGGTGTCGCCGGGCGTGCATACCGTGATCGAGTTGACGCACCGGATGATGACGGGCGGCTCGACCTTGCTTGTGCTGGGGTTGCTGGTGTGGACGCTGCGGGCGACGGTGCGCGGGCATGCGGCGCGCGCATTTGCCATTGCCTCGACGGTGCTGCTGCTGAACGAGGCGCTGCTCGGCGCGCTGCTGGTGAAGCTCGGGTATGTGACGGACAACCAGAGTGTGGGGAGGATGGTGGTGCTATCCGTTCACCTGAGCAATACGCTGCTTCTGGTGGCGGCGCTTACCGTAACGGCGCGGCTGCTGGGAACGGGGCAGATGTGGGCGGAGCTACGGCGCGGGCGTGAGGTCCGCGTAGCGGTGTGCGGGCTGGTGGCGACCATTCTGGTAGGCGTGAGCGGGTCAATGGCGGCGCTGGGCGATACGCTGTTCCCTGCCCCGAGTCTGAGTGCGGCACTGGCGCAGGATGTTGCGGCGGGCTCGCCGTGGCTGGTGCGGCTGAGGCTGGTGCATCCGTTGAGCGCTGCCGTCGCCGCCGGGTTTGTGGGGTGGCTTGTGCTGCGATCGCGCGCAGCAGGCACGGGGATGAGTGGGGTTGCGAAGGCTGTCGTGCCGTTGCTGGGGCTGCAGTTTCTACTGGGGATTGCGGATGTGCTGCTGCTCGCTCCGGCGTGGATGCAGATTCTGCATCTGCTGGGTGCGGACTTGTTCTGGGTGGCGCTGGTTGTGCTGGCGGCGGATACCGTATGGCCTGTGCGGGGCATGGAAGCCGAGGAAAGGGCTTAGCGGAGCGCGCGCGGTTGTATGCTCGGACGCAAGCGACCCGGACCGATGGTCGGGTCCGGGTCTGCATGGAACGTCGATTTTGCCTGGACTATCGGGTAAGGTGCGGTGGCTCACCGCAGACGGGCGGGAATCAGTGGGTCTCGGGCTTGTCGGCTACACGGTCGCCGAGATTTTCGGTCTTGTGCCAGGCTTTCTTTGTGCCGTGTGCAGTCTTGTGCGCAGCCGTCTTCGTGCCGTGCGCGGTCTTGTGGGCCACGGTTTTGGTTGCGTGTGCGGTGCCGTGAGCTACATCGGAGCCAGCGTTTTTGGTCTCGTGCCCCGCATCGTGCATGTCCTGACCGGCCGTCTGGGCGTAGGCCGGATTGCACACCAGAGCGGCGCTGAAAGCGGCACTGACCAGAACTCCACGGATAGCTTGCTTCGTCATTTCGATCCTCCTGCTGCGTACGAACTCGTGCGTGCGAAAACAACCTATAGGTAGATTCCGTTCCGTCGCGGTAAGATGTACGCGCACTTGCCAACGCCTGTCATCACGCGTTGAACGAGTGACTTAGGAACCCGTCCTGGGAGCAGCGGTACTCCGCTCCCGCACGGTGGAACGGACTTGAATGACCGCTTTGGCTGCTTCCCTTTCGGAACTTTCCATCCCGCACGTTGCGGAGCCGGGCGCCCTGTTAGCGGGCATGCAGTTGATCCGGCTGACACCGGTCGACATTACGATCCTGGCGCTGTATTTCGTGATGGTGCTCTTCATCGGCTTCTACGTTAAGGGGTCGACCAACACCAGCGAGGAGTTCTTCCTCGCGGGTCGCGAGATGTCGGCGTGGATAGCCGGGCTGAGTTTCGTCTCAGCGAATCTGGGGTCGCTCGAGCTGATGGGTTGGGCGGGTTCGGCGTACCAGTACGGCATTCTGGCGACGCACTGGTACTGGATCGGAGCGATCCCGGCGATGCTGTTTCTGGGCATCGTGATGATGCCGTTCTACTACATCTCGAAGACGCACTCGGTGCCGGGATACCTGCAGTTGCGGTTTGGCGAGGGTGCGCGAGGGCTGAGCGCGGCGAGCTTCGGGTTCATGACGATCCTGATGTCCGGCGTGAACATGTACGCCATGGCCGTGGTGATGCGCACGGTGCTGGGATGGAACATTACATTCTCGATCTGGGTGGGCGCGATCACGGTGGCGATCTACGTGATGCTCGGCGGCCTGCGGTCAGCGATCATCAACGAGGTGCTGCAGTTCATCCTGATCTGGGCGGGCGCGGCGCTGATCCCCATCCTGGGACTGATTGAGGCGGGCGGCTGGACACAGTTGAAGCTCAACATCGCGCGCAACGTGGGGTCGAACGACTACACGCACCTCTGGTCCACGCTGGGGCACTTCAAGGACAACCCGATGGGCATCAACTGGGTTGGGATCGTCTTCGGGCTGGGCGCGGTGATCTCGTTCGGGTACTGGACGACAGACTTCCTTGTGGTCCAGCGTGTGCTGAGTGCGAACAATCTGCGCGCCGCGAAGATGGCTCCCGTGATCGGGGCGGCGTTCAAGATGGCGGTGCCGCTGATCGTGATTGTGCCGGGCTTGCTTGCGCTCGGGCTGGTGTCGAACGGGCACCCCGCCTATCACCTTGTGGCAGGGGACATTGCCGCGCGAACGGGCGAGGGGTCCTACGACCAGGTGCTGCCGCTGATGCTGATCCGGTACTGCGGCCCGGGGCTGCTGGGGCTTGGGATCACCGCGCTGGTGGCGGGTTTTATGAGCGGCATGGCGGGCAACGTGAGCGCGTTCTCGACGGTGTGGACGTACGACCTGTACGGCGCGTACATGAACAAGAAGGCCAGCGACGCGCATTATGTGTGGATGGGGCGCGCGTCCACCGTGGTCGGAATGCTGATCTCGATCGGCACGGCGTACCTGGTGATGCATGCGGCGTCGATCATGGACTATGTGCAGGCGCTGTTTTCCTTCTTTATCGCGCCGCTCTTCGGGACGGTGATCCTGGGGATGTTGTGGAAGCGGGCGACCAACTGGGGCGGGTTCCTGGGACTGCTGGCGGGCACAGCGTCCTCGATTGGGATGTTTATCTACACGAGCACGGGAACGGCTGCGGCGAAGGCTCAGGCGCTGTCGCATATCGCGCTCTCGCCGGATGCCCAGCCGATGGCCGAGAACATGTTCCGCGCGCTGTGGAGCTGGCTCATCTGCGTTGCGGTGACCGTGGTGGTAAGCCTTGTGACCAAGCCCAAGACGGACGCGGAGCTGAACGGGCTGGTGTACGGCGCTACGGTGATACCGGACGACGGGGCGACGAGTCTGTGGCAGAAGCCGATCGTATGGGCGGGCGTAGTGATCGTGGTGTTCTTCGTGCTGCAGGTGGTGTTCTTCTAGGGTAGGCATCGGGGTCGGCAGCGCTGCCGAGCAACTTGGGAGACTCTGCCGCTGAATGCATCGGAAAGAGCTTTGGACAGCAGAGCGACGCTTTGGGATTGAGGGGCGAATTATGGCTGAGGGAACAGGCAAGGGCGAGGCCCTTTCGATCTGGTTTTTTGTGGGCGTGATGACGCTGCTGTACGGGCTGGTGCTGCTGCCGTATGGAGCGTATGCGTGGTTCGGCGGGCACGAGGCGCCGACGGTGCTGCATGAGCTGCACCCAACGTTCTGGTGGGGCCTGCTGCTGTTTCTCTTCGGCGGGTTCTATACGCTGAAGTACAGGCCAAAGCAGGGCGATGAGAACAAGGTCTGACGGCGGCGGCCAGAGGGATCGGCCGGTGCGGAAGGCCGTGCAGAAGGCCGCGCACGGGCCGCGGCCCAGTGTGCGAGTCCAGGCAACGGACACGGTGTGCTTCGCCTTCACGGTGTGCTTCGCTTCGGCTCCGCGCTTCGCAAAGGGCGCGGAATGACCGCCCTATCCTCAGAACAGGCCCTATCCTGACATCAGAACAGGCCCTATCGTCAGAACAGATCGCACCGTCTACCAGAGAGCCATACCTACCCACCGCACGGTCACACCACCGCACGGTCACACCACCGCACCGTACTTCTCACACCGCAGCGCAGCAGCGCACGCAGAGACAAAGAAGGAGCTTCAACAGATGCCCAAGCAGATGACTATGGGAGTCCTGGTCGGCAACCGCGGATTCTTTCCCTCGCACCTCGCCACCAGCGGCCGTCTGGAGATCATCGCGGCCCTCGAATCGGCGGGAATCAAGCCGATTGTGCTGACGCCGGAGGTGACCGCGCACGGAGCGGTGGAGACCTACGAGGACGCGAAGAAATGTGCTGCCCTGTTCAAGGCGCACAAAGACGAGATCGACGGGCTGGTCATCACGCTGCCGAACTTCGGAGAAGAGCGTGGGCTGGCCGACGCGATTCGTCTGGCGGACCTGCGGGTGCCGGTGCTGGTGCAGGCGACGCCGGATTCGCCGGGCAAGATGTCGATTGCGTTCCGCCGGGATTCGTTCTGCGGGAAGATGTCGATCTGCAACAACCTGAAGCAGTACGGGATTCCCTACACGCTGACGCGGCTGCATACGGAAGCACCGGATTCGGCGGAGTTCAAGGCGGATCTCGAGTGGTTTTCGGCCGTGTGCCGGGTCGTGAAAGGATTCAAGAATCTGCGGATCGGCGCGATCGGCGCAAGGCCGACGGCGTTCAACACGGTTCGCTACTCGGAGAAGCTGCTGGAGCGATCCGGCATCACGGTGGAGACGCTGGACCTGTCGGAGATCATGGGGCGGATCGACCGCACGCCCGATAACGACGATGCGGCGCAGGCGAAGCTCGCGGCGATCCGGAAGTACATCCCCGTAGGCGAGACGCCCGAGGCCGCGCTCGTGAAGATGGCCAAGCTGGGGGCAGTGATCGACGGGTGGATGAAGTCGTCCGAGCTGACGATCTCGTCGGTGCAATGCTGGACCTCGATCGAGGAGTACCTGGGCATCGTGCCGTGTACGGTGATGTCGATGATGTCGGAGAGCCTGATTCCCTCGGCCTGCGAGGTCGACACGCTGGGGACGCTCTCAATGTACGCGCTGACCCTGGCGAGCGGGACGCCATCCGCACTGCTCGACTGGAACAACAACTACGGCGACAACCCCGATAAGGCCGTCTGCTTCCACTGCTCGAACCTGCCGAAGCACTTCTTCAAGCAGGGCGTGAAGATGGACTACCAGCTGATTATTGCCGGGACGGTGGGCAAGGAGAACACGCACGGCACGCTGGACGGAACGGTGAAGGCGGGTCCGATGTCGTTTGCGCGATTCTCGACCGACGACCTTGGTGGAACGATTCGCGGGTATGTGGGCGAGGGGGCGTTTACCGATGACCCGCTGAATACGTTTGGCGGCGCAGGCGTGGTGGAGATCGCGAACATGCAGAAGCTGCTGCGCTACATCTGCGAGAACGGCTTTGAGCACCATGTGGCCGCGAACTTCTCCCATACGGCGGCCCCGATCCACGAGGCGGCGACGAAGTACCTGGGCTGGCCCATGCATTGGCACAAGTAGCGACGCGGGAAGGCTCTGTTCAAACGCACAGACCCTCGCATACACTTTCGTTCGCACTCATACTGTAACGAACGAAGGAGCGTTGGCCGATGTTGTTGCGAGATCTGTTGCGTGTAGGTACGACTCTGCTGGTAACTGGGTGGGCCATCGGCCAGACGGCTCCTGTCTCGCCTGCCGCCCAGGCGCCGCGGAATGCTCCCGAGCCCTACCACGTCGTGGTTCCGCCCACGCCGGGCGACCTGACGGTGTGGCCTCGCGGAGCCTCTCCGCAGGAGATCGGCAAGGCGCTGGCCGAGCACTTCATCACGGCGCAGGCGGGACGCTTCTCCGGGTATCCGATGGTGTGCACCTGGTACGGCGCGTTCGAGTTCGCGCGGCTGACCCACGACGACGCTCTGCGGGACCGGCTGATTGCGCGGTTTGCGCCGATGCTTCCCGGGGGGGCGGAGGCGGATCGCATGCCCAGGCGGCACCATGTGGATGACTCCATCGTCGGGGTGGTGCCGCTCGAGATCGCCATTGTGACGAAGGGCCTGCCGAACTACGATCCCCGGTTCCTGGAGGTGGGTCGGATGTGGGCGGACCGGCAGTGGGGTCCGGTGGCGACCGACACTCCGGCGGAGCTGCCGGCGAGCGATGCGGCCGCGGTGGCCAAGGCCGGGCTCTCGCCGGAGACGCGCTTCTGGGTCGACGACATGTATATGCTCACAATGCTGCAGCTGGAGGCGTATCGCGCAACCGGCGACCGGAGATACCTCGATCGCGATGCGCACGAGATGGTGGCTTACCTGGATCGTCTGCAGCAGCCCAACGGGCTGTTCTTCCACGCGCCGGATGTGAAGTACTTCTGGGGACGGGGCGACGGCTGGTTCGCAGCCGGCATGGCGGAGATGCTGCGGACGCTGCCGGCGGACCATCCGGACAGGCCGCGCATCCTGGCGGGCTACAAGACCATGATGGCCGCGCTGCTGAAGTACCAGGGGCCGGACGGGATGTGGCGCGAGCTGATCGACCGCCCGGAGGCGTGGCCCGAGAGCTCGTCCTCGGCGATGTTCAGCTTTGCCCTGATCACAGGCGTAAAGCACGGCTGGCTGGATGCGGCTACCTATGGTCCCGCTGCCCGGCGGTCATGGATTGCGGTGACCGGTTACGTGGACCAGAATCACGATGTCACGCAGGTCTGCACCGGCACCGGCAAGCTGGACAGCATGCAGTACTACCTGGACCGCAAGCGGGAGACCGGAAACCTGCACGGGCAGGCTCCTGTGCTGTGGGCGGCGACGGCACTGCTGCGCGACGAAAGGTAGCGGAGGAGGCGTTTGGTATCTGCGCGGAGGCAACCAACTCCCCCGCGGCGGCTGCCATCCGTTGGGATATGGGAGTCAGCCGGGCGAGCTCGCTTGCTACCTTTGCAGGCCGGGCCTCGCGTGCTGCCGGACGCACGGCGGCGCTGTCGGCAGTCGCCGCAGCCCTGTCCGCGGGCGGGCAGAGCCCGGCTCCGGCGACTCTGCCGGATGCGCCCAGCCCGGCGGTCGCGGCACCCAGCCTGGCGGTCGCTCCACCCAGCCCGGCGGTTGCTCCACCCTCGGTTACCGCCCGTCCTGAGACCTCCACCTCAGTCACGGTCTACGGGAATCCCAAGGACGTGCCGAAGGCCCTGATCCATGCCGAGGCCCAGCGCGAGATCAAAGAGGAAGAGACCCAGCGGATTGCGGTGGTGGTGCCGAACTTCAACACGGTGATCTCGGGCGTAGGCGTGCCGCTCGATCCGCTGCAGAAGGTCGACCTGGCGTGGCACACGGCGGCGGATCCGTTCAACGTGGTCGGCGCCTTCGTTCTGGGTGGAGTGAGCGAGTGGAGTGGAAGCCACCGGGCGTTCGGTTGGGGGCCGGCCGGCTATGCCAAGCGGGTCGGCGCCAACCTCGCGGACGTGCTCGATGGCACGATGCTCGCCGGGGCAGTCTATCCGATCCTGCTGCGGCAGGATCCGCGGTACTTCCGCAAGGCTACGGGGCCGTTCGGCACCCGGTTGCGGCACGCCTTGGCCGCTCCGTATGTGTGCCGCGGCGACAATGGCCGGCGCCAGCCGAACGCCTCCAACATCCTGGGCAACCTGTCGGCCGGCGCAATCTCCAATCTCTACTACCCCGATACGGGGATGAAGCTGACCATCCTGAGTACGGCGATTGTCACGTTCGAGGGCGCGCTGGGGACCATCGCGCTCGAGTTTGCGCCGGACGTCGAGGCGAAGTTGAGCCGCAGGAGAGCACGCCGGCAGGCGGAGAGCGCCAGGCGCCAGGGCAGCGATCCGGCCGCGGTCGCAGCAGCCGGCGGGCCGCCGAGCGGTGGGGATTGAATCGGGATTGCGAAATCTGCCGGAGTCCGCGATACTTAGGTGTTGGGTTCCCCGAGACGAGGCCGCGTACGCGGGGCGGCGTCCTGGTGGGTGACATCTCTGTCTGCCCAAACACTTCGCTTCACCTGAGAGAGGTTTTCCTGTGTTGATGATTCGTCTGGCGCGCGTTGGCGCGCGCAAGCAGCCGCACTACCGCATTGTTGTGATCGAGAAAGACCGCGCCCGCAACGGCCGTTCGGTCGAGGTGGTCGGAACCTACAATCCGCGTACCAATCCCGCCTCCCTTGAGCTGAAGCGCGAGCGCGTCGACTACTGGGTCTCCAAGGGCGCACAGCTGTCGGACCGGGTTGGAAAGCTGGTGGCCGGGCGCCCAATTCCCGAGGCGGCTGCCGCAGCCTGAGTCCGGCGGGCGCAATGGTTAACTAATTAGTTATAAGGTAACCAGTTCCCAGTGACAAAAGATGTCGTAGCGACCCATATTCCCCGGGACTTACCCCCCTCTGCTTCACGTAGACTCACTGCATACCTGACCCCGTAAAAAGGCGGGTACGCAGTTGGGGTCTTTCCGGAAAACGCGCCGGAGGACCTCCGTCAGTCCTGCTTCCGGCGATCTGCTTCCGCCCCTGAAGACTTCCCTGTACGAGAGGAGGCGCACGGGCCGGAATTCTGCCGGCGCAGCATACTCCCAAGAGGTGTCTGTGATGAACGAAGAGAGCCCGTCTGCGAATGATGAGTCGGCCACATTAATGAAGCAACTCATGCACGAGATTGTGCAGGCCCTGGTTGACCTTCCCGAAAAGGTTACGGTCGAGGTCATCACCGAGGGTGACTCGAGCGTGATCCGGTTGCGGGTGGCCCACGAGGATATCGGCAAGGTGATCGGCAAGCAGGGGCGCACCGCGCGTTCTCTGCGGACGATCCTTGGGGCAGCAAGCATGAAGCTGCGCCACCGGTTTGCCCTGGACATCCTCGAAGAAGGCGAGGCGCCGCGGAGCTGACGGGCTCTGCCCTGCCCGCAGGGCTTCCTGCCGGTACACCCGCGTTCGCCGGTAGGATAGAGGGATGAATCCATCGTCCGAGTGGGTGCTGCTGGCGCGCATTCTTCGCCCGCAGGGCCGGAAGGGCGAGGTGCTCGCGGACCTGTTTACCGAGACTCCAGAGCACTTCGCCACGCATCCTGCCGTGTGGCTTGCGCCTGCGGGGTTCAGGGAGGGGGCCGGGAAGCCTGCGGGTGCCGCTGCGCCGCTGCTGCCGGCCGAGGTGGCCGCCCACTGGCTCCCCGTGGGACGGAACGCGGGGCGGGTCGTCCTGCACTTTGCAGGCGTGTCGACCATCGGCGAGGCGGAGACCCTGGCCGGCCGCGAGGTGGTGATCCCGGCCGCCGAGCGGGCCCCGCTCGAACAGGGGGCCGTCTATATCGCAGAGCTTCTGGGGGCGACGGTCTTCGACGGCGCACAGGCGATCGGCGTGGTCGAAGAGGTCGAGTTCCCGACAACCCCCGATGGCAGCCGCCGACTCGAGGAGGCTGCACCGCTGCTGCGCCTGCGTTCGGACGACGGGGAGGAGATCCTGGTGCCCTTTGTGGCGGCGTACCTCGTCGAGATGGACCTGGAACACCGTTCGATCCGCATGACGCTTCCCCGGGGGCTGGCTGGGCTGAATCGCCGGGCAGACAGGCCGGAGAAGCCCTGACAGGCCCCAAAGCCCTACAGCCAGACCGTAACGAAACCCTCCACAGCGACACCGGACTAGAAGCGGTAGGCGAATCCGGTGCTGAGGATCGGATAGATCTGGAACCGCTTCATGGTCTCGTTCAAGTCGTTCTCCTGCTGCTGCCTGCTGCTCTGGACCTGTGGGCTGCCGGTGCTCATGCACGTGAATGTGGTCAGGCAGGCGGTGCCCGCGAGCTCGAGCGAGACGGTGTAGTGCCCGGTGTAGGCGGCACCGATCTCGAACGGCACACTCCAGCGGCGGCTGCGCTGTCCCAGCATGTTGCCCCAGCCGATGGTGAGCGCGGGCATGATGTGGTGGCTCATGCTGATGGATGCGCTGCCGTGCACCGGGTCGGACGCGCTCGATATGTAGGAGGTGCTGCCGAGTTCGAAGCTCTTGCCTCCCGTGACGTAGACCGAGGCCGAGAAGGCGCTCTCGAACAGGAGCGCCTCCGGGCTGATGCGAAAGCCGCCGCCGAGCGGGTGCCAGTCGATGCTCACGTGGCCGGAACGGAGGTGAGCCTGGCCCTCGTACTGCGACGCGTCGATGGCGAGACCGTAGCCGAAGTTGAGGAAGTCCGCGCCTCCGCGCAGGGTGAGCGTGCGGGTGAGCGGCGTGGCGAGCTGGACTCCCACACCCAGCGTGCCGCCCTCAACCCCGACGGCGAGCTTCGAGAACGGCCGCACGGGCTCCCCGTAGAGGTCCACCTGCTGGGGTCCTTTGGGCGGAGCGGGGGCGCGAGGGCCCTTGGCGGGTGTGCCGGAGCTCTCCGCCGGCGCGGGCGCACTCTCCCCCGATGGGGCGGACGACGAGCTGCCCGGCGGGTCGAAGGAGCTGCCCGGCGGGTCGAAGGAGAGCTGTGCCCGGGAGCCTGTCTGCGCCGACGCCGTACGGGTCCAGCCGCCCTGCAGCAGCAGACCCGCCGCCACCGCGCACACCCGTAGACGCCTGTTCATTCGCCCGCTCCCTGACCTGTTTGCGTATCGTCCGGACTGAATTGCGCCGGACCACCAGACTACTAGACGCCGCGGCGCGGCTGGGATGGGTCATCCGGCCATGCCAAAGGTGTACGATCAGGCAAGGTGACGGGCTACTGTTGTCCCTGGACGCCGCAACCACCCTCTCTTCCCACGATGCGGTTCGACATTCTTACGATCTTTCCGCAGTTCTTTACGGGACCGCTGAGCCACGGAATCCTGAGCCGCGCGATTGTGGCCGGCCTGGCCGAGGTGCGCACCCACGACCTGCGCGGGTTTACCCACGACCGGCACCGCACGGTGGACGACCGGCCCTTCGGCGGCGGCGAAGGAATGGTTCTGAAGCCCGAGCCAATCTTTGACTGTGCGGAGAGCCTGAATGTCATCCCGAAGGCCGAGCGCGACCCCCGCCGCCAGTCCGTCGTGCTGCTGTCCGCACAGGGCCGCCGCTTTACGCAGGAGACCGCGCGGGAGCTGGCCGCGCTGGACCATGTGGTGCTGCTGTGCGGCCGGTATGAGGGTGTGGACGAGCGGGTGAACCTGCTGCTGGCGGACCGCGAGCTCTCGATCGGCGACTTTGTGATCTCGGGCGGCGAGCTGGCGGCGGCGGTCATCATCGACGCTACGGTGCGGCTGCTGCCGGGTGTGCTCGGCCATGCGGATTCGGCGCGCTTCGAGAGCTTCGGGGTCGCCGATGAAGGCGCCTCCGGCAAGACCGCGGAGGGCGTTCCGCGCTCGACGCATGGCGCGGGCGGGCTGCTGGACTATCCCCACTACACGCGGCCGGCGAACTTCCGCGGTGCGGAGGTCCCCCAGGTGCTCGCGGGCGGGGATCACACGGCAATCCGGCGCTGGCGAAGGCAGCAGGCGCTCGCCAAGACGCTGCGCAACCGGCCGGATCTTCTGGCCGCGGCCCAGCTTGCGGAGGAAGACCGCCTGTACCT
Source organism: Acidobacteriota bacterium (assembly GCA_030776065.1). Lineage (GTDB taxonomy): Bacteria > Acidobacteriota > Terriglobia > Terriglobales > Acidobacteriaceae > Edaphobacter. The sequence continues at coordinate 1,463 of JALYIA010000073.1, read as the reverse complement.
CGCCTCGCTCGAGGCTCGCCCGGGCTCGTAGCGCTTCGTGTGGGGGGCTCTTCGTGCTAAACTCAAAGCTCTGAGTCTGAACAGGAAAAGCACCCATGTCTATCCATCCAATCATGCAGAAGCTGGCCGCTAAGTTCGAGCGGACCGACCACCCTTCCTTCGCTCCTGGCGATACCGTTCGCGTCCAGGTGAAGATCAGAGAAGGCGAGAAAGAGCGTCTCCAGGCCTTTGAAGGCATGGTGATTGCTTCGCGCAAGGGGCCCCAGGGCACCTTCACCGTTCGCAAGATGAGCTTCGGCCAGGGCGTCGAACGCATCTTCCCCTACAACTCCAAGGTCGTCGACAAGGTGGAGAAGCTCCGGTCCTACGAGGTGCGGCGCTCCAAGCTGTTCTACCTCCGCGGACTGCGCGGCAAGGCTGCCCGTCTGACCGAGGTCGCGCGCCCCTCCTGAGGAACGTCCACCCGCGCAGCGGCGCGAAAGACGGACCCGCGAAAGACCGAGCACCAGACAGGCGCACAAGACCGTCGAACGGAAAACAACAAGGCCACGAGGAGCGTCCCTCGTGGCCTTTTCTCTGCCTGAACCCACACGGCAGGAACGTCTAGCGACAGGACCGTCTAACGAACCGGCGGATCCGGGACCGTCGGGTCCACCTTGGCCGTGGTGGTTCCCGAGCGGTAGCCGGGCAGCGGTACGGGAGGTGCGGCGGCGGGTGCGTTCGGCTGCGTGGTGGTAGCGGGCGCCGGGGCTGCCGGGCAGGGCGCCTGCTGGGGCTGCGCGTCCGGCGCAGGCACGACAGCGCCCGGCTGGACGGGCGTGCAGGTGCGACGCGCCACGGCCGCTCGCATGCCTGCGGGCAGAGGCGGCGGGGCGACGATTCCGCCCTTGTTCACCGGCGCCTGGTTGGCTCCGGGCCATGCGTATGGCGCGTCCTTTCCGTTGCCGTAGCCCATCTGGGGAAAGGCGGAGGCGGTCTTGTAGGTGGTGTCGAGGTACACGTAGGCGGGTACGGGCTTCTTGTTTTTGAGCAGCTTCTTCTCGGACGAGATCTGGATGGTGTGGCCGCCGGCCTCCAGGGTGAGCGTCTTGTCGTTGAAGGCTCCCTGCTCTTCCCTGGCCAGGGGAAACTTCTGATTCGAGGCGACGATGGTGCCGATGCCCGGCGCCCAGACGTAGATGTACTTCAGGTCTGCGATGTCGTAGTTCAGGCGGGCCTTGCCGGTCCAGCCGTCTACGGTCAGAGTTCCCTGCTCGATGTGGATGGGCGTGAGCTTGGGGGCCTTCTCCTTCTTTTTCTTTTCCTTCTTCCCTTTGCCGGCGGCCTTGGCCTCGGGTGCCGGGTTGGGCTCAGCCTGCGCGACCGCGGCGGGCTGGGCGGGAGCCTCCGTGGAGGCCTCTGTCGCGGCTGCGGGAACGGAGGCCTGTGGCGGCGCGGCAGCCTGGAAGGGCGCCGCGTAGACG
>JALYIA010000072.1 GCA_030776065.1 Acidobacteriota bacterium | reverse complement strand
AGGTCGACCCCGAGCTGCTGATCGCCGGCGCAATCCTGCACGACGTCGGCAAGGTGCGCGAGCTGAGCTGGAGCTCCACGTTTCGCTACACGCTGGAAGGCCAGATGATCGGCCACATCTCCATCGCCCAAGGCATGCTCCGCGAGATCATCGCTACGCTGCCTGGTTTTCCCGAGAGACTCCGCGTACTGGTCGAGCACATGATCCTGAGCCACCACGGCCGCTACGAGTTCGGCTCGCCCAAACTGCCCATGACGCCCGAAGCCCTGCTGCTGAGTGCGCTCGACGATCTCGAGGCCAAGATGCAGGCGGTTCGCAACGAGTTCGCCCGCGAGGCCGCGGCAGGAAAACCCGCGGCCGAGATGACGGAGTGGGTGCGCAGCATGGAGAGACCCCTGCTGAACTCCCGCGCCTACCTCCACCAGCCCGCCGCGGAACAGCCCGTCCAGCCCGCCGCGGAACAGCCCGTCGCCGAACAAACACAACCGAACGTCCCGGCAAGCGGTCCGGTGGACGTGCCCGCTAGTGTCCCGGTCGAAGACTGAAGACTGAAGAATAAGGACTGAAGGCTGAGGCTGCTTGCTTCGTCCCGCTGCCTGCCGTCGAACCAGCGACCGCCCCATGCCTCGCCGAGTTGCTACAATCGTCCCTGGGGCTGAGACGAACGAATGCTGCGATTTTCAACTGCGGGGGAGAGCCATGGGGAGAGCCTTGTGGCCCTGGTGAGCGGGCTTCCCGCAGGCATACCCGTCGATCAGGAGTTCCTGGATCGCGAGCTGTGGCGCCGCCAGAAGGGCTACGGCCGAGGCGGTCGCATGCGGATCGAACGCGATCACGCGCACATACTCAGCGGTGTGCGGCACGGCAGAACCATCGGGTCGCCGGTCGCCATGACCATCGCAAACAACGATTGGAAGAACTGGACGGAGATCCTGCCGGTCGAGGCTGGCGATCCCGACAAGCACAAGCCCGTCGCGAGCCCCCGTCCCGGACATGCGGACCTGGCAGGCAGCCTGAAGTACGACTTCCCCGACGCCCGTTATGTGCTCGAGCGGGCCAGCGCACGGGAGAGTGCGGCGCGCGTGGCATGCGGCGCCCTCGCCAAGATGCTCCTCCGCAGCCTCGGTGTGGAGATCGCAAGCCACGTCATCCGCGTCGGCAAGGCCGAGCTCGGCCGGCCCGCCGCGTGGGATGAGATCGCCGCGCTGCAGGGCAGGGAAGAGGTGCTGCTCAACTGCGTCGATCCGGAGGACGAGCAGCGCATGAAGTCCGAGGTCGACGCCGTCCTCCGTACCGGGGACACGGTCGGCGGCGTCTTCGAGGTCGTCGTCCACGGCCTGCCTCCCGGCGTCGGCACGCACGTCAACTGGGATGAACGCATGGACGGCCTGCTCGCCCAGGCTGTCATGAGCCTGCAGGCCGTCAAGGCGGTCGAGATCGGCCGAGGTGTTACGGCAGCCGAGTCGGTCGGCTCAGCCGTCCACGACGCTATCGCCTACCAGGGAGAGGGGTTCACGAAATTCTCCCGCGAGCACAACAACGCCGGCGGCCTGGAGGGCGGCATCTCAAACGGCGAGGACGTCGTCGTGCGCGGCTATCTCAAACCCATCTCGACCCTGCGCCGGCCGCTCGGCTCCGTAAGCTTCTCCGGACGCGAACCCGTCAAGGCAGCCTACGAACGCAGCGACGTGTGCGTCGTTCCCGCGGCCGGCGTAGCCGCCGAGGCCATGGTCGCGCTCACCGTCGCACGGCTCACCATGGACAAGTTCGGCGGCGACTCCCTGCGCGAACTCGAACGCAACTTCAAGGGCTACTGCGAACAGATCCGGGCGTATTGACCGAACGCCCGCGGGTGAAACAAGGACACCAGTCACACCATGGCGGACAAGGCAGCAGCGAAGATCCACACGATCGTCAAGTACCCTGACCCGGTGCTCGCGCGCCCCTGCGCCCCCGTGACCGTCTTCGACGCCGAACTCCGCACCCTGGTCCACGAGATGTTTGAGAGCATGTACGCCGCGCAGGGCATCGGCCTCGCCGCGCCCCAGATCGGCATCTCCCGGCGCATCACCGTCATCGACGTCAGCTTCCGGAAGGACCCCAAGGACAAGCTTGTGCTCATCAATCCGGAGGTGCTGGACGCCCGGGGCAAGCAGGTCGAAGAGGAGGGCTGTCTCAGCCTGCCGGACATCAGGGAGAAGGTGCAGCGAGCCGAATGGGTCACCGTGCGTGCGCAGAACGAGCGCGGCGAGTGGTTCGAGGTGGATGGCGACGAGCTGCTGGCCCGCGCTCTGCTCCACGAGATCGATCACCTGAACGGCGTCCTCTTCATCGATCGCATCAGCCGCCTGAAGCGCGAACTTGTGCTGCGAAGGATCAAGAAGCTGCAGAAGAACGGGGAGTGGTAACCGCATGAAGCTCGTCGTTTGCGGCACGCCTGAGTTCGCGGTGCCCACGCTGGAGGCGGTGCTCGCAGCCGGCCACGAGGTAGCATGTGTGGTCACGCAGCCCGACCGCCCTGCCGGCCGCGGCATGCAGAGGCACGCCTGCCCGGTAAAGCTGGCCGCGCTGGCGCACGGTCTGCGCATCCTGCAGCCGGAACGCATCCGGCGCAACGCCGAGTTCCAGGCCGAGCTCGAGGCGATCGCTCCGGACGCGATCCTGGTCGTGGCCTACGGGCGCATCATTGCGGAGTGGATGCTTGCGCTCCCCCCGCTGGGGTGCATCAACCTCCACGGCTCGCTGCTGCCCAAATACCGTGGAGCGGCGCCCATCCAGTGGGCGATCGCCAACGGCGAGAGCGTCACCGGCGTCACAACCATCCGACTCGATGAGGGACTCGATACCGGCGACATGCTGCTGGCCCGGGCCGTCCCCATTGCGCCCGACGAGACCGCTCCGGACGTCTTCGCATCGCTGGCCACCCTCGGCGCGCCGCTCGTGCTGGACACGCTCGCCGGCCTGCGGGACGGCACCGTGAACGCGGTCCCGCAGGATCACGCCCTGGCAAGCCACGCCCCGATCCTGACCCGCGACGACGGCCGCATCGACTTTGCCCGACCCGCCGCTGCAGTCTACAACCGCTGGCGAGGATTCCAGCCCTGGCCCGGCGCCTGGACTGTACTGCGCGGCAAGAAGCTCATCGTGCATCGCATGCACCCGGCGCCGGTCGCGGACCTCGAACCGGGCACAATCCTCATCTCCGGAGAGGAGCTCGCCGTAGGCTGCGCGGACGGCACCAGCATCTTCCTCCGCGAACTGCAAGTCGAGGGCAAGCGTCGCATGCCGGCCGCGGAGCTTCTCTGTGGGTACCAGCTTCGCAGCGGCGAAAGGCTCGGCACGTGAGCCCGCAGCCGCCGCAGCAGCCCGCCCGGCCGCAGCGCTCCTACCCAGACCGTCCGCCCCGCGATCCGGCGGAGCCGCAGCCGGCCAAAGTCACTCCGGCACGCCGCGTCGCCTTCGAGATCCTCACCCTGGTCGGCGGGGGCAAAGGGCACAGCGACGAGCTGCTCCACTCCACCCGCACCGCCGCGCTCTCGCCCGAAGACCGCAACCTCACCACAGCCATCGTGATGGGCGTACTGCGCTGGCAGATCGCGTTGGATGCACAGATCGCCGCGCTTCTCTCCCGGCCAGACCAGCGCGTACCCGCACCGGTCTCCATCGTTCTGCGCATGGGAGCCTTCCAGCTTCTCCACCTGGACCGCATCCCCGCGCACGCCGCGCTCAGCGAGAGTGTGGAGCTGTGTCGCATCGCCGGGCAGCCGCAGGCCGCGGGCATGGTGAACGCTGTCCTGCGCAAGCTCTCCGTCAGCAAGCCCCCCAAGACCCCCATCTTCGAGTCCATCCCCGCCCTGGCCACTCGCCTCAGCCATCCCGAATGGCTGGTCAACCGCTGGGTCGCCGCGTACGGACAGTCCGCCGCCCGGGCCATCTGCGCGTACGACCAGCAGATTCCCGCCGCCGGGGGACTGTTTCCCCCGCCGGACCAGCCCGAGGATGCGGGCTCAACCCCGCCGGGCGACCCGCTCCCGCAGATGGACGATGGCTCCCGCCTGGTAGCGGAGCTCGCCGCCGCTGCTGCGCCGCACACCGGGCAGCCCACCCGCGTGTGGGACTGCTGCGCGGCCCCCGGCGGCAAGACCCGCATCCTCGCTGCGCGGCTGCCGTACGCCGACATCCTCGCCTCCGACGTCAGCTCGCAGCGTCTGCAGCAGATGGAGGCACGGCTCCGCGCGGCTCCCGGCACGTCGCGCGTCCGCACCGCTGTCCTCGATGCCGCCGCCGGCCCGCCCGCCCCGCAACCCGCGGCTGAGCCCGCCTTCGATCTGATCCTCTGCGACGTGCCCTGCAGTGGGACGGGCACTCTGGCGCGTAACCCCGAGATTCGCCTCCGCCTCCGCCCCGAAGAGCTGCCCCGCCAGGCACAGCGTCAGCGCGCAATCCTCACCCATGCGCTTCGCCGGCTCGCACCCGGAGGCCGTCTGCTCTACTCCACCTGCTCGCTCGAAGCGGAAGAGAACGAGGCCGTCGTCCTGCACGCGAAAGACGCAGGCGGATACCGCACCCTGCCCATCGAGCCGCTGCTTCAGTCGCTCGCCGGGCAGGGGCTGCTCAGCCCCGCAGCGAGCGACCTGCTGTGCCGCTCCGCGGTCCGCAATGGCACGCTCCGAACCCTTCCCGGAACCCATCCGTGCGACGGCTTCTTCGCCGTGATCTTCGAACGCGAGTAGCCCGCCCCAGCAGACCACCGGCTCCCGCGCACCACCCTGTGCATGGCCGCCTACCGGCCGAACCTCTGCCGCCCCTGCATCTGGCTCAGCATCCTCTGCTGTGCCTTGATCCCGCCGCCGCCGCCCATCTGCTTGAACATCTTTCGCATCTGCGCGTACTGCCGCAGCAGGTTGTTCACCTCCTGCACGCTCGTCCCCGACCCCGCCGCGATCCGCTTGCGCCGGCTGCCGTTGATGATCTCGTGATCCACCCGTTCCTTCGTGGTCATCGAGTTGATGATCGACTCCACGCGCGTGAACTGCCCTTCATCCACGTTCTCCGCCGCCTGCTGAATTCCCTGGAACGGCCCCACCGAGGGCAGCATCTTCAAGATCGACTTCATCGAGCCCATCTTCTTGATCTGCCGCAGCTGGTCCCGGAAGTCCTCCAGCGTAAAGCCGTCGCCCGAGAGCGCCTTCTTCGCAAACTGCTCCGCCTTGTTGCGATCCAGCTTCTCTTCCGCCCGCTCCAGCAGCGTGGCGATATCGCCCATGCCCATGATGCGGCTCACAATGCGGTCCGGATGAAACGCCTCAAACGCATCCGGCTTCTCGCCCGTCCCCAGGAACTTGATCGGCGCACCGGTCACATGCCGGATCGAGAGCGCCGCACCCCCGCGCGCATCACCGTCCATCTTGGTCAGCACCACACCCGTCAGCGCCAGCAGATCGTGGAAGGCCTTGGCCGACTTGACCGCATCCTGCCCGGTCATCGCGTCCGCCACAAACAGAATCTCGCTCGGGTTCAGCAGCTTCTTCAGCGCCGCCATCTCGTCCATCAGGTCGGCCGCAATCTGGTTGCGTCCCGCCGTGTCCACGATCAGGATGTCGCACCCGAAGTTCGCCGCGTCCCGCCGCGCCTCCTTCGCCAGCCGCAGCACGTCGTCCGTGCCGTGCTTCGCCGCAGGATCGAGCATGCCTTCATAGATCTTCGCGCCGATCGACTGCGCCACCAGGCGAAGCTGCTCCCGCGCCGCCGGCCGGTACACGTCGACAGACACCAGCATCGGCCGGTGACCCGCCTTCTTCAGCCACTGACCCAGCTTGCCCGACGTCGTCGTCTTGCCCGACCCCTGCAGTCCAGCCATCAGAATCACGCTGGGCGGCGGGGACGACGTCTTGAACCGCGCCGTGTCCCTCCCCAAAATGTTGATCAGCTCGTCATGGACGATCTTCACGATCTGCTCGGAGGGAGACAGCGCCGTCGTCACCTGGCTGCCAAGCGCCCGCTCGCGGATGTGGTCCACCAGCTCCGTCACCACCGGCAGACTCACGTCCGCCTCCAGCAGCGCCAGACGGATCTCCCGCAGAGCCTCCCCGATGTTTTCGTCGGTGATCGTACCCTGGCCCCGCAGGGTCTTGAAGGAGCGCTGCAGCTTGTCGCTTAAAGTCTCAAACATACTGCTTCGAGTCTACCAGCCGCCCGCGCCAGGCTCACTCCGCCATCTGCTCGTCCACGTAGCACCACAGCCACCGCTCGCTGGGCTGCGCCGAGGCGATCACCGGATGCCCCGTCGCACGGAAATGCCCCGTCGCATGCTTGTTCTTCGATGAGTCGCAGCACCCCACAAACCCGCACTTCAGACACGTTCGCAGATGCACCCACGTGTCTCCCAGCGCCACGCACTGCTGGCAGACGTGCACCTTCGGCTTCACGTAGCGGCTCCCTGCAAGATGCTCGCAAACCGGCATGCTTCCTCCCTTGGCCTAGGTGTGAGGTTTCAATAGGCTGTCCATCTGATCGAGAACTGGGAAGCTGAGTTTGCGAAGACTTTTCCGACTCAGGAGACCAGATGGACTATCACCAGCATGCCCGACTGACGGTATTCAGTCGAGAGACGCTGTCTGGGGCTGGTTCGTTCTGAGGAGGAGACGGGAAGCGAAGCGGCGAAAGGCACTCTGCCTTTCGCCGCTCTCTTCGCACACCACACGGTGCTGTTCAGGTTAGATTTACTGGACGGTGACGGAGAGATTCACTGTGAAGACTGAGGCACCTGCTGTCATCGTGACGGGGACAACATACACCCCTGGAGCGGTCGTCACGGTGGTTGCACCCTTCGACCCGGCGCTGCAGCCCCCCAATCCCAAGAGCGAGGCCGATCCGGCTGCTAGCAGCGTCCATACCAGGAGACGTCCGCTCGCCATTAACCGCTTCCGCCCACAGAGGAAAGGCACTACCAGCAGAGCGGCGAAGACGCCGCCGAGCGTGGTTGTCGTCGTCCCGAACGTTAGCGTTGTGCTGGCGGCTACGTTATTACCGCTGAAGCTCAGGGTGGATGGAGCAAACACACACGACGCTCCCGCGGGAAGTGTGCCACAAGAGAATGTCACAGTCCCGGTGTAGCCGCCCACCGGAGTGCCGGTGATCACCGTCGTTACGGACATGCCGCGCGTGACCGTGAGCGATGCCGGCGAGGCAGTGAAGGTGATCGCCGGGGGTACAGTGATGGTGACGGTGGAGGCGGCGGAAGTGACCGCGCTGAATGTCGTATCGCCGCTGTAGCTTGCGGTGATGCTGTGTGCGCCTGCAGTGAGGGCTGTGGTGGTATAGCTTGCGGTGCCCGAGGCGAGCGTTGCCGTGGCAAGGACGGTGGTGCCATCCTTGAACGTTACGCTGCCGGTAGGCGTGCCTGGTGTGCCTGCAACGCTCGCGGAGAGCGCTACGGATGCACCTACGAGCGCGGTACCGGGTGCGGTCAACGTCACGGTAGGCGTCACAAGCGCGACGACAAGGGTTTGCGTCGAGCTTGTGACGGCTCCATAGATGCTATCGCCGGTGAAGCTTGCAGTCAGGCTGTGCGAGCCGGTCGCCAAGGCAGTCGTCGTATAGCTGGCCGTGCCAGAGGCTAATGCGACCGTGGAGAGTGTCGTCGTGCCGTCCTTAAAGGTGACGGATCCGGTGGGAGTGCCGTTGCTTCCTGTGACCCTGACGGACAGGGTAACAGACGCGCCTGGTGCCGCGGTCGCCGGCGCGGTGAGGGCCACCGTCGCTGTGGCAGTCGAGACCACGAGAGACTGTGGCGCAGAAACGCTAAGTGAAAAGTTTGAGTCGCCTGCGTAGCTAGCGGTCACAGTGTAGGTCGTCGCGTTGAGTGAGGTGGCGGTGTACGAAGCGGTGCCTGTTGCATCCAGCGTTCCAGTCCCGAGAGACGTGGTGCCGCTAAGGAACGAAACTGTCCCGGTCGGAATGGCTGTGGTTCCTGTGGGTCCAGCGACCTTGGCGGTGAAGGTAGCGGACTGCCCTGCAGTGACGGTTCCGGTGGGCAACGTGAGTGTGGTGGTGCTGGTGATGGTGGGAGCGATCTTCGCAACGAAGCCAGTCGAGACGTGGCCGTTGGGAGTCTTATTGGCAGATTGGAAAGCGCCGGAGGTGACGGGCAGGGTGAAACTGTTGGTTGTGCCTGCGATGTAGATGTTGGAGTTACTGTCGACGGCGATACCAGTGGCGTTGTCGCTTGAACTGACCGTGCCACTCAGTGTGGTGGAGAAGAGCAGCGCGGTGCCCGTGGCGTTCAGGCGCGTGATGACCGGGTACTGGTAGTACTGCGCAAGGGGCACGACCGGGCTGACGCTCGGGTATCCGCCGCCGCTCGCATTCCCGGCGACATAGATGGAGCCGTCCGAGCCGAGGGCGATCGCGTCGAGAGAGGTGGGTTCGGCGTTGACAGAGTCGTCGCCGAGGAACGTCGACCAGATCAGTGTGGTGCCGGTAGGGTTGAGCTTGCTGACGAAACCAGCTCCGCAGTTAGTCGCCGTCCCGGCAGGAAAGCTAGCCTGGGTCTGATAGGCGCCTGCAGTGGTTGGGTAGCCACAGTCAGTGGTGTTACCAGCAAGATAGGCGTTGCCGGCGGCATCCGCGGCGACATAGGGCATGCTGCCTTTGGGGCCGGAGACGTAGGTGCTGTAGATGAGGCGCTGGGCTGCGGGATCAAATTTGGCCACAAAGCCGTACTGGTTGTTGGCTGGGCCGGCTGCGGTCTGGTAGGAACCGGCTGAGGTGTAGAGGTTGTTGGAGGAGTATCCGGAGACGTAGGCCAGGCCGGCAGAATCGACCGCTATCGCGAGAGGAGCGGTCGTGCTCTGCACGCTGAAGTTGGTGGGACCGAGCAAGGTGGAGTAAAGCAGACTGGCTCCGGCGGCATCGAGCTTGGAGAAGAACGTGAAATTGCGCGTGCCTCCGCCGGTGGAGACATTGACCCCGGCCTGCACAGCCCCGCTGGTCGTGGGGTAGCAGTCATAGGCCTGGTAGCCTGTGCCGTTGGGACCGTATATCCCGAAGTTGCATTGGGAGTTGGTCACGCCGGCCACGTACGCTTCGCCGGCAGCGTTCACCGCAACGGCACGCACGCTGTTGTAGTTGTTGCCGCTGAGATAGGTGGAGTAGGTGAGGGCGCTGCCGGTCGCATTCAGCTTGGTGAGCACGCCGCCTGTATCGCCCTGACCGGCACCGACGCAACCGTTCGCGCGGACAGCCTGACTGCTACCTTGAGGGATGGTGTTGTTGCCACCGCAGATGGTCTGGAATGCGCCTGCGGTCACGGGGTAGGTGCCGTAGGTGGTGTCCCCCACAACGTAGGCGTTGCCACTGCCGTCAACGGCGATGCCGAAGCCTTCGGTGCTCCCTGTCGAGCCGAGATAGGTGGAGTACACCAGGGCAGTACCGGTGGCGTTGAACTTGCTCACGACGATCGATGTCTGACCCGACCCAGCGGATATGCCAGGGCTAAGGCTCTGGTAGGGGTTCTTGGTCGGGAAATCGGCGGATTGTGCGGTGCCGACAACATACACGCTGCCCGATGCATCCACTGCGATGCCGTTCAGGACATCGTTGCTCGAGCCGCCGAGGTAGGTGAGATAGCTGAGGACGGGATCGATGATGAGAGGCTTCGTGTGGTCGTAGGCACCGAGACCGAAGCGCACCTGGTTTTCGGCGAGAAGATAACGGCTCGCAATGCTGACTTTGCGATCGCCGTCGACCTGGTACACGACCGGCTTGTGGAAACGAGTCTCGCTTCCACCGAGGGAGAGGACCAGGTCGCCCGCCGCATCGATCTGTGGCGTGGCACCGCTGAATTGCAAGGCGATGCTGCTGGGATCGGCGTGCGGCGCCACAATAAAGTCATATTCGAGCTCGCGTTGGTTGCCGTAGTAGACCAGATCGATGCCGGGATAGACGCCGGTGTATGCGATGCGCTTGAAGGTCTCCACGCCGGTTTGCCACTTGCTGCTTTCGTTGCCGATGAAGTAGTTCACTGTGCCTGGAAGACGATCCTGGGTCGTGGCGGTGGCATCATGGTTGCCATCCACCAGCCTCATTGTCAGGGTGGAACTTCCCGGCCGCAGCTCGTGATACAGCTTGCCCTGCGCAGGCGCCGCAACGGGCTTCTGCAACTCCAGAACGGCTTCGCCGGGGGCCAGGTAGAGTGCATAGCCTTGCCCGTGCGAGAGAAACTGAATGCGCGCATCGGTCTGCCCGCGGTTCGGCTCGAAGCTCAGCGGAATCTCTCCGAAGTGACGCTGAACCGGCGCCGCCGGGCTTGCGTGCGCTGACACTTGCGCCTGAGAGAGCGAAGCGCATGCAATGGCGAGCGTGGTGAGCAAGCAGGCAAAGCGTCCGCTGCGTGGGAGAGTTTTGGCAAGAGTGCGGGGGTACAGGACCATCATGTGCGTCTCCTCCGGCGGCTTACAGTGCCGTCCTACCGAAGACTGCGGAATGTTGCCCAAAAACCTCTCACTCTTTTTTTCGATGGATGATTTGTCTGCAGCCTCATGTCATCGAGGCAGGGTGCCTGCGAGTTCTTGCAGCAGACTTTGCACCCTGGGCCGGTTCGCCGAGACAGGAACCGGTTTCAGCAGCGCGAGACCCTCTCTCGCGGTGACAGCAGCCTGGGCCGGGTTACCGGCATCTCGGTACGCCTGGGCAAGGGTGAGCAGATAATCTGGATTCTTGCGCCGGGTGCGCTCGTTGAGTTGTTGGGCCGCGCGCAACGTCCATTGCGGATCGCGAAGCTCCCGGGGCCGAACGATGACCCAGGCTTGAACCGCGGGAACGAAGATCTGCAGAGCCGCCTTAGGCTGGTCGGCAGCGTCTCGCAACGTCTTGAGCGCGGTGCGGGTCATCGCGTTCTGACGTTCGGCATCCGCCCCTCCCTGCGAGAGGGTGCCAAGTTCCACCTGGCTGACCGCCCGGCCTCCAATCCATAGGGGGTTGCCAGGATTGAGAGCGAGAAGACGGTCATACTGCTCGATGGAGCGACGGAAGAACCCGATGGCTCGTACCCGATGCAGCGGGTCATCTCTTCTGGACGGATACAGGATGGAGTCGAGCATCTGGGCTTCGATAGTCCCCTCATTCTGCAGATCGTAGGCGACCCAGAAGATGGCGCTTGCGTCTTTTGGGTCCGCGAGCGCGTAGGGCTCATCGATGCGGAACGCCTGGATACAACTATCGAGGGCAGCGTCGTAGTCGCCCAGATTGCTGAGTGCGTAGGAAAGCCCACGCAGCGCGAACGAATGCTGCTGGCGGCTGAAGCGAGAGACCCGTTGGTCGGCCGGGAAGGCCTCCCAGTCTGCTATCGATCGCCGAAGCTGTTCGGCAGAGGCTACAGGATCGATCGGACCGATAGCCATTCCGATCTTCGCCCTCAGGAGCACAATCGTGTGCTTTGCGGGTGCGTTGCCCGGCTGTTGGCGGAGTATCCGCTCGACGAGGTCGATGTCGTGTCGGTAGGCGGAGGTGGAACTTTGCGGGTCGTCAGGATCATCGTTGCCTAAGCGGTTCCGCTGATCGCCGAGCGCGTTGTAGGCACTTCCGGTGGCGTTCAAGTCGAGTGCAGAGGCGTCGCTGCGCGCAGCCAGCTTGTCGAGCGACGGAAGACCATCCTGCAGAGCAGCCAGCGATTCGGCGTCCCGGCCAAGTGCGTACAGAACTTCACTGCGAGATTGCTGGGTAAAGCCGTACGCGCGCAGAACCTTGGGATCGCTGGTCGTGTTGATCGCGAGCAGGGGGACGAAAGACAGTGCCTTATCCAGGCTCTGGAGAGCGCCCTTTGCGTCGCCGATATTCTGGCGGTAGGGATTTCCCTCGAGGTTGCCGAGTTGCGTGTAGGCATTCATCATGTCGAGCGCGAGCACTGGGTCGTCGCCGGCTTCCCTGGCGAGCTGATCGAGATGCGCAATCACCCGCATCACGAGGGCGTGTTGCACCGGGGTAGAGCCGGGAAGGTCGCGCACCGCGGAACCGACCTCGGTGAGCAGGCTGGTGCTCAGCTCCCGAACCTCGGTGGAGCGAGCCTCCGCCATGCGGCGCTGCCGGCCGGCGACGCGCGATTGCCACGCGATTCCGATGATTCCCGCCAGCAACGTGACCATGATGAGCGACGCAGCGGCAAATGCAAGACGATTGCGCCGGATGAACCGGGAAGCAAGATACAAAGATCCGCCCTGGCGTGCGAGAACCGGTCTGCTGCTGAGACAAGCCTGCACATCTGCAGCGAGCTGGTCGACCGTCGCGTAACGATCGGCAATCTCCTTGCGCAGGCATTTGAGCACGACACTATCGAGATCGGCGTCGATGGGACCGAAGGGACAACCCAGCTGGCTCGGCCGGCGCGGCTGCTGGTTGCAGATGACGCGCACCAGCTCCTCGGTAGAGAAGTTGTTCAGCTCGTAGGGCCCGGCATCGGTCAGCATGACATGCAACAAAACGCCGAGGGAATAAATATCGGAGGCTATGGTGATGGGCCGTCCCAGCACCTGCTCCGGGCTGGCATAGCGCGGGGTGAAAGCCTGCATGCCAGGCCGCGTCACGTCCATACCGGGGCCTTCGGCCAGAGGGAGGAGGATGCGAGCCATGCCAAAGTCAAGCAGGCGCGGCGTCCCATCGGGGACGACGAGGATGTTGTCAGGCTTTAGATCGCGATGGACGATCAGGTTCTGATGCGCGTATTGGACGGCCTCGCAAATCTTGAGAAAGAGCCGAAGACGAGCCTCGATATGGAGCGCATGCTGGGTGGCAAACGATGTAATCGACAGGCCGTCGACCAGTTCCATAGCGAGATACAGTTCTCCAGCGTCGGTCACGCCGCCATCGAGCAGCCGGGCGATATAGGGGTGAGTCAGGCTGGCGAGGATCTGGCGCTCGGTGCGGAATCGCTCGCGGAAGAAATCCGAGACCAGTGGCATATCGATGAGTTTGATCGCGACCTGCTGCTCGAACTCTCCATCAGACCGGTGCGCACGGTAGACGCTGCCCATTCCGCCGCGCCCAAGCAGGCCATCGATCACATAAGGGCCGACGGAGCGTCCGCTTTCGGCATTCTTCCCGCCTGCGCTCAGCCGATAGAGTTCCTCAGCCTCGCAGGCGGCGAGCAGCGAGCGCAGTTCCTCCATGAGCGTGGTATCGCCCTTGCATCGCGCCGCAAGGATGGAGGTTCGCGCAGGCTCGGGAGTGTGCAGGGCTTCGTGAAAGATCTCCTCTGTCGCGAGCCAACGTTCTGCGTCCAGACTCATCCCTACCTCCCACAAAAGAGAACTGACGTGCATCTTCTCTGGAGACTGCGGAAACGGCGCTAAAACCCTCTCACCGTGCCGGGACCAGCTTCACTGCTTCCGGGTGAAGTCTTCGATAGAGCCACGCACGAACCACCTGCAGGTCGCGGTACACGGTTGCGACGGAGCGGTCCAGGAGCTCTGCTGTCTCCTCCACCGTGCAACCCAGGAAGTAGCGAAGTTCGATCACCTTCGTCCGGGTCGCATCGAGCTTCTCAAACTCATCGAGCGCGATGTTGAGGCTCAGAATGTCGGCACTTCCGACTTCGATCCAGGGAATGTCGGCGTTGAGTGGAACGTGTTGAATGCCGCGGCCGCGCCTCTGCGCCTGGTTTTCCCGTGCATGATCGATCAGGATACGGCGCATCACCTTGGCCGCGAAGGTGTAGAAGTGGACACGATCGGAGAGGGCCGTCCGGTTCTGACTGAGGAGGCGCAGATACAGTTCGTGCACTAGGGACGTGGCCTGCATGACGCCGGGGTTCCGCTCTCTTCGAAGGTAGGCCCCTGCCACCTCGCGCAGGTGCGGGTAGACCAGCGGCATTAACTGTTCAAAGGCCTTCGCTTCCCCTTCTCTCCACTTCAGCAATAGAAGTGTGATCTCTCCTTGACCA
The DNA here is from genome assembly GCA_030776065.1 of Acidobacteriota bacterium. GTDB lineage: Bacteria > Acidobacteriota > Terriglobia > Terriglobales > Acidobacteriaceae > Edaphobacter. The sequence continues at coordinate 25,188 of JALYIA010000072.1, read as the reverse complement.
GCTTCCATGCGGGATCCCGTCCGTTGCGCGTCCTAAGTTTCAACGCTACGGCAACTTTACCACCCGACGGACCACCGACCGGGCGGAAAGCCGCACTTGGAGCGAACCCACGGCAACAGCGTTTCTTATTGTAGGAATTCTTTAATGAGCTCTCTTCCAAGAATGCCATTGCAGCACCAACCGAACCCATCAGGAAAAATCAGATGTCAGAGACAAGAAATGAAATCGCTGCACTTTCCGCCAAGGATCTGCGGGGAACGAGAGGTTCATTCTCGAAGTCGGAGTGCCGGTTGCGACGCGTACTACGCCGCCACCGACGCTCGAAAGATGGCTGAGTTTCTGGAGAAACGGTCGGGGTTTGTGGCCTGGTGTCTACACGGAGGCCAGCTAGGCCCTTTCAAGAAGTTCGGTGTGATACTTCGGTGCGATTGCCTTGACGCATCCTCTTCCAAGGTAGATGGAAGACACAAATCCTCTGCGGCCATGCGTGCAGGGCCGGCCCGCTTTGGGCGGCTTGCGAGGCTTACTTCTGGTAGCGTCCAAGAAACTGCTAGCCCACGACTTGCGCCCCTGGAACGTGCCGGCATGTTGCTCGAATGGATATGGCCGGCTAGAACGTAGACAGCGTGACGCGCAGCACCTGCGGCGTACCAGTGAAGTTGAGCCCATAGTCCGTCTGGTCGCCGTTCCAGATCCGGACCGGGTGCCACGTGCCGTTCCCGTAAGTTCCCTCTTCCACCTTGAGGAACTGGCGCTGTCCGCTCGCCGAAGAAAATTCCACACGTGCAAAGTTCCCCGTCACCAAGAACTCGTCAGGCCCCAGTTGCGCCACCATGGCGCCACCGCTGGGCGGAGTGTTCCCCGGAGCGGGACTGCCCGCACCGAACTGTGGAAGCCCATAGGACACGGCCACCTTCCAGGCCCCGAAGTCCATCGCCTGCGTGTGCTGGTCCGGATCTTCGGCGACGGCCTGGAGCCTGCCTTCCCAGTTCAGCTTTGCTATCTCACGGCTCATGGGAGCGAAGATCGAGTTGTTGAGCGCGAAGGGAGCAAGCTGCTCGGCGCCGACCGCCTTTGCACCCAGCGGGTAGTTCACGTAGCCGGTTGAATCCATGCCAAAGGGGGAGAAGCCGATGGCCCCGTGGCCCAGCGCGGCGAAGAAGAACCGCGCATACCCAGGGGCGTTGCCCGTCTCCGGAACAAACATCGCATTGTCCGGCCGGGCGTACAGCTCGAGGATCCTGGTGTAGAACCGGAAGCCGCTATTGTAGATGTCCGGGCCTATCAGATCGATCGACGGTGCAGCCGCCTTCCACACCGAAATCACATTGTCTGTAGGTCCTCCGCACTCATAGGTGCAGGGCGTGGCTGGATGGAATGGGTCGCGCAGAGCAACGTTGACATACATGGGCAGCGGAAGAATCTTCTTCCCTGCCGAGGCGACGTGCTCGATGAACGAGGCGATCGACCATGCGTGGAACACCTCGTCCGCCTCGTCGCCGAACACATCCGGCCAGTCCTTGCCGCCGGCATCCTTCCTGTTCAACGCCTGCAGAAGCGTCGCAGGAACGGGCTGGTGGAACAGCTTCTCGGCGGCCGCGGAGTGGTCCCTTCGGGAGCCGTAGGTGCCGGCTTCATTTTCCACCTGCACCATGATCACGGTGTGTTGCGGGTCTGCTGCCTTCAGAAAACGCATGAGCGCCACAAACGCCGCCGTGTCCGCCGCCAGAAGACTTGAGGAATGTGGAGAAAGCGAGTCCACTTTCTTGCCGTCCGCGCGAACCACATGCGGCGCGTGCTCCTCGTTGCGCTTGAGCGATGCAGGAATATAGTGGCCGCTGCCGTTCTTCCATGTTCCGAACCAGAGCAGCACGAGTCGCAGATGGTTTTGACGCGCGCCAGTGAGGAGCGCCTGGACGGATGTGGTGTCGAAGTGGCCTTCTTCAGGCTCGAACTGCTCCCAGTAGACGGGCACCTCGAGCGTATTGATGCCAAGGATGTTTGCGGTGGGCCACACTTTGGAGAGCATCTGCGGCCACGCGCTCGAGTTGTTCACCTGCGCGCCGAGCATCAGATATGGAGCGCCATCGACCATCAGGGCATACCGGCCATCCCGCTGGGCCAGGCGCGGAGTGGAGGCCGGACCAGCCGGCCGTTGTGCCGGGACTACCGTCGCAATCCCAACCAAGAACAGAGTAACGATCTTCTTCATACGCTCCTTGATCTATCGCACTGGCGCGGATTTCTGGGCTGCTTCGGGTTGCTGGACGGGTTGGGGCGCCGGCTCTCCGGCAAGGATGCCACGCCCGCCGGTCGCGATATAGACGCGCCCGAAGATCCGCGGGTCGCCGATGATAGCGTTCTTCCATCCAAAGCCCCGGGCGGGATCGTCGATTCGGACCCAGCTCTGTCCAGAGTCCGTGGAAAGAACGATCACCTCTTGGTCCCCGATCATACCGTTGAGAATGACGGAGGGGTTGCTTCTGGATGGCGCGGGTGCTCCGAAGCCGATGGTGTACACCTTTGCTATGCCTTTTAGATGAGCGAAGGTCTTGCCCGCATCTTCTGTATGGACGACCTCATCGGCCGCAGCGATCCAAATCTCGCCCTCTTTGCCGGGAACAGGAGCGACGACGGCAGAGCTGCCCTTCGGTGCTGCGGGAGCGGCCAGAGGGATGAAGCTGTGCGCGGCATCCGTGCTGACGAGAAGCTGCCCAGTCGCCGCGTTGAAGCTGTAGAATATCGCGGGATTGAGGCGGTCGCTCTGCACGGCCATGTCTGCGCGTAGACCCGTGCATGCTCTCCAGCTCTTGCCCCAGTCGCCGGTCCAGTATGGTTGGCCATTGCGAGGCACCCATACAAGCGTTTTGCCGTCTGCGGCGATGGAGACGGTTCCGCCACCCTTGGTGCTGCTGGGCGGTTCGGTCGAGAACGGCTTCCATGTCACTCCGGTATCGACCGAGTAGCCGCCCCGGACCACTTTGCCGTCACCATCTCCGACACGCACCACGATCTCTGGCTTGAGGGCGGCGAAGTCGATTCCGGTATTTGTATTCAGTTGTGGATCGATGAAGAAACCGTCTTTGGGTGATTTGGACAGGTCCTCATGGCGGAAGCCGCCGATATCCGCGATGGCCGAGAGCAGATGCGCTCCTGCGGGTGGGCTCACGATCGCGATCGGAACGGTCTCCTCAATCCCCTCGTTGGGGAAACCCCAGTGGGTTGGCTTGCCGGTGTCTGCATTGGTGATGTCGGCCGTACCCCAGAGCCCGCCGCCGGTGGTGTACATCACCTTGCCGGAGAAGAATGGATCGATGGCGATGGTGTTCATCCAGCCGGTGTTGCCGGGTGTCTCGTGGTGGAAGTATGTCCAGGGCGCATTGAACGCGGAGTACATGCCGCCGGCGTGAACGTCTTTCCAGTTCTTGCCTCCGTCGACCGATCGGAAGATGGTGTCACCCGGCCACCAGCGGTCGATGGTGGTGACTAGGATCGTGTCGGGCTTCTCGGCATCGATGGCGAGTCCGCCGAATCCGAATTTGCCTGTGCCCTCGGTCCCCGGCTTCAGCGGAGTCACGTCTTTCCACCGGCCCTCGTTGAGCGAAAGCTTCATGACGGCCCCGTTCTGCATCCCGTTAGGTCCCACAGCATCGACAAATGTAAAGTACCCGCTCTTACCCGGATCGAGGACCATGTGCGTGGGAAATAGCCCGGCGGGCGTGCCGGGCACCGCCTGCCATGTGCTTCCGCCATCGCGGCTGCGATAGAGCGACGCTCCCCCCGGTGCCGGGCCGGACTGGGCGACACCCACAAACAGTGTGGGTGTCGCCGTACCTTTGTGGCCGGAGGACGCGTCAAAAGCGACGAAGGTGATTCCAGTCTTTTCGCCCGGGCCGGCCAGCTTTGCAGGCGCGGGAAAGGTATCGACCCGTTTCCAGGTGGCTGCGGAATCCGTACTCATCCACAAGCCCGCGCTGCGTGAGCCGAAGAAGAGAATGGAGCCAAGGTTGGGATCCACCGCGAGACGTTCGCCGCAGCCGCGGCCGTCGTCATTGCCACCCATCTTGAACGGCATCGGTGTGATCTGATACGTGCGCCCCTTATTCGAGGAGCGAAGAATAGCGGCGGGACCGCCCCACTCGGCCGAATACATCCCCGCGGCGAGATAGACCTTTGCAGCCTCTTCCGGATCGACCGCGATGCTTTCTATCCCCAGATAGCTGGATAGGTTGCGCCCAAACTGGTCTGTGATCGGCGTCCAGCGATCGCCTGAGTTGTCCGACCGGTAGGCTCCGCCGACGTCTGTGCGCAGGTAGACGAGGCCCGGTTGCACAGGGCTGAAGACGATTCCAGTAATGAAGCCGCCGGCCTTGATGGCCACGTTGCCCCAGCGATACGCGACCGGAGTGGGAAGGCTGGTGATCACCGGCAGCCCCGGCGTTTGGGAGAGAGCGGCAGCAGGTGACAGAACGAGTACTGCGCAGAGGAAAGTCTGTTTCGCCATAAACATGTAGGTCGATTCCTTAATCGTACGGCTACCAAGCAAACGTAGTTCTGTCTTGAAAATCTCAGGAAGCATCCCCCGCGATGTCACGAGGCACTTGAAGTTACGAGTACTTGGCCAGGCCATTGTAAGCTCCAGGCTGCCAGTCCGGATGTCTTGGTTGATCGCACACGGCAAGACCCGCAGCGGATGCAGCAGAGGCGCCTCGGCAGCTCGCTTGCAACTGTCGCACAAATCTGGCCAGAGCAACGTGGACTTCAGGGACGCTGGAAGAGAGCGGCTGGGTGCTCGTCCCGCGGCACTCAGGTGTTACCGCGGGCTCGATCCGATGGCCTCTTGATCCTTTGATTCGGCGCCGTTGCGGACGATGTGGGGCGTGACGGTGATCAGCAACTCGTTGGTCGTTCCATCGGTACTCCGATCGGTACTTTGAAAGCCGGGCAAGTCACTAAGCTCTGGAATTCCTTCTATCGCTCTGGTCTCGTTCGTACTGATCAGCGTCGCGAGCATCGTGGTCTCGCCGCGAAGAACCGTCACGGTGGATGCCAAGGCGTGGCTGTTCAGTATAGGAATGTCGTCCACTCCCGTGCCCGCGAGCGCTTCAAGTTTGAGATCCATGACCAGCCTTACGCTTTCATTGCTGCCGACGGACGGGGTTATCTTGAGGGTCATCCCAAGATCTTCCATCTGGATCTGCGGGACCGTTGTGGTGGTGTCTGCTCCGCCCAACTTCGTAGCTACCGCACTGCTCACTCCTGATGCCTCTAACGCCGCCGTGGTCGCGGTGCTTGTCGATGCGGACGCCAGCGACGTGAGAACCGGATAGCGTGAACCCACGCGAAAGGTTGCGGACTGGCCGTCATGTGCGCGGATCTGCAGGGCATCGAGCGTACGCACGTCTGACGAGTTGAGCAGGAAATTGAACGTGGCAGATCCGATGGAGATCCCTGCGAGAGGTACACCTTGGTAGCTTCCCACAGTGCCGAGGAGGCCTGAAAACTGGCTGCTACCCGGAACGCCGGCGGCGACGAGAAATGCAACCTCTTGCAACTCTTGTGTGTATGCGCTGCCTGACAGCGACAACGCTCCGCTCGCGATGGATTGGGTGAGCAGCGTTTGGTTCGAGCTGATCAGAGTCTGCGCCGCGCTTGCCACATCGATTGCGGTTATTGTCGTAGGTGCTTGAAAGCCTATGTTTCGGGTGTGTGTCCGGTCCACTTCGTAGAGCCTGACGTCGAGGAAGACATCGCCGCGGTCATCGACTAAACCCTGATAGGTGTCGTTGAGCAGAGTGAGGACCCCTTCTTCACCCCGGAGCACAATCGAACGGGCGTTTGTGTTCACGGCTACCTGCTTCAGGTCGAACACGTTTCGGGCTAGGGTGGCGAATTCATTGATGTGCTCCGGGCTTTCTCCGGGCAGGTAAATCGTCTCCTCAACCCAAGGGGTTAACGCATCGCGGCTTTCCTTTGTGTCCTTTGCGACGAGTGCCCTTCGGCGCTCTAGGGGAACACCGAAGGTCCGGCTCATTTTTGCGAGAATCTGGGTGGCCCGGTCGAATGAAACGTCATCTAGATCGAACGTGACATGGGTTCGTGGATCGACGGAAGGATCAAACGTCACAGCGATCCCGAATGCGCCGTATACATCCCGGATGACGTCTTTCAGGTCTCCTCGGAGATGGAAGCTTCGCCGATCGGCATCAGGTTCAAACTCGATCGGACCTGCCAGCACAGATGTAGGGGTTGAGATCTTCAGGGAGGAGATGTGGGGCCAATCCTGACCTGCGTTGAACCGCTGCAGCACGGCCGAGTTGGTCGGGTCCAGCGCGCGCGCTTTCTCTAGCAACGCACTTGCCTGATCGAGTCTACCGTGGCCCCGCGCTTGTGCGGCCTCTTGCAGGTTCCGGGTGATGAGAGCTTCACGCGTGAGGAGCAGGGCGCTTTTATACGTGCTGTCGCCAGGGTTGAGTTGTACTGCGCGTTCGAAGTCGTGCTGCGCGAGTTCATACTTCTTCTGAGCAAATCGCTTGGCGCCGGCGAGGTACTCATCGTCCGCCTGTCGTAGTTGGTCGGCGGCGAGATGCTGCGTTGTCGTATGCCCCGGCCGAATGTCCTGGCCATCGGCTGCTTCGGACCGGGCCTGCGCATTCGTTGCTGCTGCATGAAGCAGTGTAGCCAGCCCCACGAGTACAGCCCTGGTTGTTCTATTTGACATGCACCATCGCCGACGTCGCGATCGCCGAGACACTGGCATGCTTGCCATCGGTCGCTCCGATCTTGGTCAGGGCGAGTCCTGAGGTGCCGGGAGCGAGCGCCTTGAACGTCACTACGCAGAGGGTGCCCTGACCATCAACGCCGCGGCTGTTTGGCGGACGAGTCTCAGAAATTGTGAGGATCCCGCCTCCTTCATCGCGATGAACGGACGCAGCTGCCTCGCCATCATGGCTGAGCAACTCTCCGGAGTTCACATCCACCAGAGCTAATACCTTCGGGTCAAACTGCATTTGGAGGGGAACGCTCGAGAGGTTATGCGCATTTGAAGCGATGACAGCGACCTGGAACGTAGCACCAACGGTTTGGTCCAGCGCCGAAGGTACGATTGCGAGATTCAGTGGTGGCAAGGCTTGCTGTGCGCCGCGAGACGCATCGTTCGTTGGCGCCACGATGGGTCGAGCTTGCGCGGCCAATGGGCCCAGCATGGCAGCGGCAGCATTTGCCGCTGAGGTTGACTTCCCATGAGATGACTCAGGCATTGCTGTCGCGTCGTCCGCTTCGGGGTGATCCCGTTTCGCCAAATCGTTTCGACGTAGCTCGATCCCTTGGCCCGTGCCGCTGTCGATCATGCTTGTATTTTGATCCGTCAGAAGCGATTCCCGGACGATATGAGGAATCAACAGAAAGACGATCTCGTCACTTTGCTGCTTCTTGTCTTGACTGCTAAAAAAATATTTTAGGAATGGCAACTCTCCGAGTCCGGGTGTGCCGCTGACACTCTTAGTGTCCGTCTGCTGGAGCAGGCCAGCGAGCAGAGAAGGCTCGCCATCCCTGAGCTGGATAATCTGCTCGACGACACGTTGCGAGATGATGGGCTCCGACACGCCGGAAATCGTTACGGTACCTGTCTGCGAGGAAATCTCGATCTTCATTTTCAGCGAGACTTCGCCATCGTAATGGACCGTTGGGGTGATCTCAATATTCACACCGACATCGACATAGGTGAATTGCGTGGTAGAGGTCGCAGTTGAAGTCAATGTGGATGTGGTCGACCCGGTGGCCACCGGGATCTTCGAGCCGATCTTCAGTGTTGCGCGTTGGCCGTCAGTCGCCCGCACACGCGGGTTTTGGAGAACGCGCGTATCGGAGTCGGAAAGCAATGCGTTGACGGTTCCTCCCCCAAGCGTCACCGCGAAGTTTGTCGCGTTCAGATTAGCGAGAGTATTAAGCGTGATCCCCGAGGTGCTGCTGGAACTGCTTGAACTTGATGTTGACGAGCTTGAGGAGCTGGATTGATTGGCATTGCTGGATTGCGGAGTGAGTCCAAAGCTGGTCGGCAGCGTGATGCCTAAGTTGCGCTCGAGATCGCGGCTCACTTCCAGGACCGCCACATCCACGACTACCTCGGATCGTGTCCGGTCGAGATCATTGATCAGTTTTTCAGCGAGGATAAGTTCGTCTGGCGTGGCGCGGATAACGATTGCGTTCTGACTGGCCACAAGGTACAGCTTCGTACTGGGATCGAAGAGATTTCGCAACGCAACCAACACCTCGTTCGCGTCATTCTGTTGAGAGACGTTGGTGAGGTAGAAGGTTTCGATGGCAAGATCGTCGACATCGGTGTGCTTGGTGCGGTTGTTTTGCGCGACGAAGATGGTGTTGCTCGTTAGAGGAGACCAAAATGTGCCTGCAATCCTTCCGACGATTCGCAGTGCATCCGTCAGCGTGACATTGGTCAGGTCGACGGGGATCCGCTTCGATACGTATTCCGAATCGAAGATGACATTCAGCCCTGCCGCCTTTGCAATCGCCTGGTAGATGATCTTCGTGTCTTCGACCATGTGGAGCGTGATTGGGTCATTGGACACGGGAGTGAGCTCGACGGGGGCGTCAAGGGAGGCGATGTCTCGCCGTGCCTTCCTCTGGTGCTTCGTCTGCATGCCGAGCCCGGGTACAGCGGCAGCGTTCGGGCTCGCCTGAGCGGCCGTCCCGGTTGAGCCCCCCACGTTCGTTTGTGGTCTTTGTGCCGCGAGCAATTCTTGCGCCGCCGACTGATTGCTTTTGTCGATCTGTAGCGCCCTTGAAAACTCAGTAACTGCTCCCCCCATATCTCCCGACTGGAGTAACACACGCCCACGATCGAGATGCGCATTCGAGTCCTGGAATCGTGTCCTCTCAAAGCGCGTCTGGTAACGAAGGTCGTTCGGTTTCAGCAGGTGCGCCTGCCGATATGCTTCGAACGCTGCATCCAAATCAGCGCGTGCCTCCGCCTCTTGACCGCGCTTGTTCCACGCCTTCGCAGACCGGGGGTCACTCGCGTCCGCAGATGGAGTGATGCTGGTCAGAGCCAGCATTAGTGGGAGCATCCAAATCATTCGCAGGATCAGCGCGGGTGAGGGTTCATGGGTACATTGGACAGGGGTTAACGCGCATATCTTGCGAAGCATGTCGGATAGACGTGACGTGCTTTGCTCTGAGTGTCGAAAAGTGTCGAAACCCCCCAAGCCACAGTGCCTCTTTTGGGTACGGTCGTCAGACTGCTCATGAGGCTCTCTGACTTTTCCTCCCTTTGCGTGTTAGCCGCCACGGAACAGGAAGCGGTTCGTGACGAAACGGTATCCGTGGTTGGCTGCAACGACTATCAGCGCTTCAACGAAGAATTGAGGGATGCCATCCATGAGCGTGCATCCTCCGTCTCGTGGGCCACGAGAGCCTTGCCGGGGAGTGCGCCGGAGCGCCGTGAGAGAGCACACAGACGCAAGAAAGAGGTGGATCAAGCGTTCTCCAGGCTCTCTGCTCACGTGCAGTGCTGTCCTTTGTGCAGTGCGCGTTAGACGAGCTTCGAAAGCCCGCTGGCATGGAGATCCTTACGTCACAGAGCTGTTGGGCGTGCTTTCGTGACAGGAAGCTCAATCGTGACAAGTAGCCCATTGGTGAGATTGGAGGCCGAAATCTCACCTTGATGGGCCAGGACAGCCTGGCGGGCGATCGCGAGACCAAGGCCCACACCGGAGTGGCCGCCGGACGCTCCTGAGGTCGCAAACGGCTCGAAGATCTGTTGCAACACATGCGGCTTGACGCCCGGACCTTGATCCATCACATTGATGAATCCCGTATCCGTTGCAGACGCATTGAAGAACTCCACATCGACCGTGCCTCCAGTCGGCGTAAACCGGAGCGCATTGCGCACAACGTTCTCGACGGCACGCTTCAGGAGCTCGCGGTGTCCTGTCACACAGAAGTCTTGCATCCGGACGAACCTCACACTGCGTCCGGTCTGCTGGGCTTCGAAGTTGGCGTCGTCAATGATCTCGTGCAAGAACGACGACACGAAAAATCGTTCGAACTGCTTATCGAATTCATTGCCGCTCTCCAGCCTGGCCAGAAAAAGCAACTGCTGCACAAGATGGTTCAGCTGTTCGGACTCCTTATCGATCCGATCCAAATCGGGTATTAGATCTGGAGCAGCCTTCCGGCGAGCGAGTGCCAGCCTCATGTTGATCCGGGTGAGTGGAGAGCCTAGTTCGTGCGATACGTGGGCGAGAAACATTCGTTGATTGGACACCAGGGATTCAATACGGCTTGCCATCCGATTGAAAGTCCGGGCGAGATCGCCAAATTCGTCTTTCCGGTCGGTCAGCGCCGGGTCGGTGCGGGCGGAGAGGTCCCCAACGCCCAGGTCGTCAGCGACGAGTCCCAGGCGTTGCAGAGGCTTCACGATGTACCCGGTCAGAAGATAGCAAATGATTGCCGCCACAAAAGCGAATGGGACGAGCTGCCACCAAACCGGCCCCATAGGCGGTCCCGCAGGAGAGGGGATGTTATAGATGATGACGGCCGGAATCGTGTCGGCTTCATTCACGGGAATGACGGCGAATGTCTTCCCGGGAAGAGCACTGAGTTCAACCTGGTTACTTCGCTTTGCATGCGCCGCGAGAGCAACGAGCGCAACCGGAACCGGCCTTGAAAATAGATCTCGATTGTCCGTTCCGATCACATACTCGGCGGTGCAATGGTTTACCTTGTCTTCCGGCCGCTGTGCGGCGTGCACAACTCTCAACGCACACGATTGTAGCGCTTCGACCGGTATTGCTCTTGAAACTTGAGCCGTTAGATTCGGTTGGTGAGTAAGAAGGAACGCGCCTGATACTGCCATCGCCAAAACGGTCGCTATCGAGAAGCTGACGAAGATGCGCGCAAACATCCTCAATGTTTATTGTCCTTTTCGCGGCCTACTGTGTAGGCGTACCCAATGCCACGAACGCTGCGGATGCGATCGTGCCCTTTCGTTGCCGGTCCGAGCTTGCGCCGTAGATTGCTTACCAGACTATCGATGCTTCGGTCGAACATGGTAGGGGGTCGATTGAAGACTTTCTCAATCAGTGCTTCGCGAGGGTACACCGTACCTGGCTGGGAGAGTAACAACTGGAGGAGAAAAAACTCCGCACCCGTCAGCTCGATCTCCTCGCCGGCTCGCTTTACCAGCCGTCCCTGCTCGTCAAGCTCCAGGTCGTCGATGGTGACGTACTTCATGCGGCCGCCCCGCGGTTGGGCGCGCCTGATGATGGAACGAAGCCGCGCCTGAAGCTCCTCGGGCTGAAAGGGCTTCGGCAGATAATCGTCGGCCCCAAGTTCAAGGCCATTCACGCGATCGCTGGTTGCGCCCCTCGTCGTCAGCATTAATACCGGAATATCGCTCATCTTCCGGATCTGACGGAGTACGGCGAAGCCATCTATTCCGGGCAGCATAACGTCAAGAATCACAATCGAGAACTTACCCGCTTGGAGCAGGCCAATCGCCTCTTCTCCAGTCGCGGCGACTGCGACGGCGAACTCGTTGGGATCGAAGTACTCCGTCATCAGGCCGCCCAACTGGAGATCGTCGTCGACGAGCAGCAAGTTGGTGACGGCCTTGTCGATTTGGGCTTCGGTATAGGTCACACAGTGGGCTTCAGTATAGGTCACAGAAGAATTCTCGCCGACCCGGTTAGCCAGATTGTAGAGATTTGTCGAGTACAACTCCCGGCACCAATCGACCCCGAAATGAGCCCGTCCAAACCATCAGGAAATCCCGAGTCTTCGCGACCCGCGCAGATGAGGCGAGCTGCCGCTTTCGCAGCGTTTCTTCCTTGCCCGAATATAGGAGTTGCTCCGTGGATCGTATGACCATCGTTCGTTTGTTTCGCTTGACCGTAGCGACAGTAGCCTCGATCGTCGTCGCTCAAGCGTCCGCCTGGGCGCAGGTTCGCCTGCCGGCGCAAATCGATACCGGCACGCGGGCCGTGATCGCCGGGACGCGTTCGCCGAACGCCGTGGCTGAGGCCGACGCAGGTAGCCTTCCGGGCGCCACGGCTCTCAATGGCATGAGTCTTGCCTTCACGAGAACTGCTGCCCAGGAATCGGAGCTCCAACAGCTCCTCGTCGATCTGCAAACCCCAACGTCTGCGAGCTATCACCAGTGGCTCACTCCGGCACAGTTTGCCGCTCGGTTTGGCATGGCCGACAGCGATCTTGCCACGGCGGAGTCCTGGCTGCGATCGCAGGGATTCCAGGTAACCAGGATTAACAACGCGCATGATCGAATCTTCTTTTCCGGAACGGCAGCGCAGGTAAACGCAGCGTTCGGCACGGAACTCCACAACTACACCAGCGCCTCCGGCGAGAAGCACTTCGCACCGTCCGCCGATTTGTCGTTCCCGGCGACGCTCGCAGGAGTCGTTCGCGGCGTCACGAATATTTCGAGCTTTCGAGCTCACCCGCATGTGCGCGTGAGCGCCGTCTCGACGCAGCTCAATACGCAGACCAACTTCACGTCCGCGCAATCCGGCTCCCACTACCTGGACCCCAAGGACGTCGCCACCATCTACGACATCACCAGCGCCTGGAACTCTGGATATACCGGCTCAGGCCAGACGATCGCCGTCGTAGGCCAATCGGCCATTGTCCTGTCGGACATTGCGAACTTCCAGACCGCCGCGGGTGTCCCGGTTCGCGCGCCCTCTGTTGTGCTGATGCCGAATACCGGTTCGTCGACTGTTTACACAGGCGACGAAACGGAGTCCGATCTGGACATCGAGTACACCTCCGGGATCGCCACCGGAGCGTCTATCGTCTTCGTCTATACCGGCAGCAACAACAACTATGGAGTGTTCGACGCCCTGCAGTATGCCGTCGACAACAAGCTTGCGCCCGTCATCAGCGTTAGCTACGGTTCCTGCGAGGCGGCACTCTCATCGTCGGACTACACCACGCTCACATCGATTTTTGCTCAGGCGGCGGCGCAGGGCCAGACCATTGTCGCCGCCTCGGGCGACAGCGGATCGACGGACTGCTACCAGCAAACCAGCCTTTCCACTGCAACGAGGCAGTCGCTCGCCGTTGACTTTCCTGCATCGTCCCAGTACGTCACAGGCCTGGGAGGCACTATGCTCACATCCGCCGCCGTTGCCTCCGGCAGCTCCTACTGGCAGTCCGCCTCCGGCTCTGATGTGATAAGTTCCGCACTCAGTTACATGCCTGAGCAAGTCTGGAACAACGACAGCACCTCCGGACTCTCCTCTGGAGGAGGTGGGGTCAGCACACTCACTTTGCGCCCCTCGTGGCAGACTGGTGTCGCCGGCATCCCCTCAGGCAGCTATCGCCTCGTGCCCGACATCGCCCTCGCGTCCTCTCCCCAGAATGCGGGCTATCTGTACTGCTCATCGGACACGCAGTCGACTGGCATTACCGGGTCCTGCTCGCATGGCTTCCGAGATACCAACAGCACCTACCTGACCGTCGCCGGTGGCACCAGCTTCGCCGCTCCGGTCTTCGCCGGCATGCTCGCAATCCTCAACCAGCGTCTCAATTCTTCCGGCCAGGGAGCGATCAATTCGACGCTCTATTCTCTGGCGGCCAACAGCTCCACCTATGCATCGGCATTCCACGACATCACGTCCGGGTCCAATGCGTGTTCCTCTGGGTCCAGCATCTGCTCTACCACCGGCTCCAGCGCATACTCGGCGACTACCGGCTACGACTTGGCCACCGGCCTCGGCTCCTTGGACTTCAACAATCTCATGAACGTCTGGCCCGGTGTCTCCACACAAACTGCCAGCAAGAGCTTCGCGATCTCCGCGCCAAGCACGCTCAGCATAACCGCTGGATCGAGCGCGGCCGCCACCGTTACCGTTACTCCAGCCAACGGCTACACGGGCACGGTGGCCTACTCCATCACCGTGGTCTCGACGGTGTCGAACCTCTGCTACACCTTGCCGAGCACAGTCGTCTCAGGTACCGCTGCGGCCACCAGCACGCTCACAATCTACACCACTGCAAGTGCGTGTTCAGCCTCTGGTGTTACCGCCCTCACCCAGGCTGGCAAGTCGGGCGTGGCTTCCATCTCAACCGAAAGGTCGGGCGGATATCAAGCGGTAGTGCTTTGCTTCGGTGTGCTTCCGTTCGTGCTTGGCACTCGAAAGAGAAGACTCTTCAACGGCCTTCTCGCCTGTCTGCTCGCAGTAGTCAGTGCCGGCGTTATCGGATGCGGCCAGGGGAACTCGACCCAGTTGAGCAGTGGCAAGACCTCAAGTTCAACGAATGCCACTGCCGGTACCTACACGTTGACGATCACCGGGACGGACACGGCCAACAATCTCAGCAGTTCCACCACGGTAACTCTTACCATCAGCTAACGACGAGGACCCGGAACATCGCGGTTGCAAGGACGCAGCCGAGCTGGCAGCCCTCCGACGCGCCATCGGAATCTGCGAGGGCTTGTGTCACCGCTGGGCGTTCGGCTCCGAGGTGAACGTGGATGCGGGCAGCCCTGCAGCGTTGTACAGGCTGTCGACTACGACGTTGTTCCAGCCGAAGCGGACGTAGACCGGTCGTTTGATGGCGGGGGACGCGACGAGCACCGACTCGCCCTCCACGCGCGCAGAGGCTTCGACGAAGACGTGATCGTCGCCTGCCACCTCGAAGCCCGAGGCTGGTCTGCCGCGGTAGGCCAGTCCTTTGCCGTGATCGAACCAGACGCGCAGGGCCGCCCTGCCATCGTCTGCCAGCTCGTTGCAGACCTCCCGGAAGAGGGGACCGCGATAGGCGACATCCTCGCCATAGACAGTTGCCCTAGCGGCGAGCGCCAGCCGCGCGCCGACGGTCTGCTTGTCAGGAGGATGAACGTTTGCGGCCTCTCCCACGTCCAGGGTTACAGCCATAGCTGTACCGGCAATAGCCAGCGTGCGGCGTTGCTGGTCCCGCACCAGCCCCCAGTGCTCGCCCGGTGAGTCGAAGCTCGAGATCTGCGCGTAAAAGAAGGGGAGAGCTCCCTGCGCGAAGTGCGTGCGCCAGTCTGCGATAAGCGCGCTGAACAGCGTCCCGTAGAACGGAGCCCGGTCCGGTGACGAGTTTGTCTCACCCTGGTACCAGAGGAAGCCTCGGATCGTCAGCGGGGTGAACGGCGCGATCATGCCGTTATACAGGCCCGCGGGCAGCCACGAAGCCTCCGCGGGATGCCATGGGTGCTTCGGGGCGGGCCTTCCGGCCGCGCTGGCCGCGGCATCTTCCCGTTGTTCAACTTGGATGCGGGCCTCGAGGTCCGCCTGACCGTCTGCGAATGTGGCCCTGCTCGCAAAGGCAGGAAGCAGCGCGGGATTGGACCCGAGCGAGTCCATGGAGATCCACGAGTCGGCCGGAGTGCCTCCCCAGGTGGAGTCGATCAGCCCGATCGGAACGCCCTCGCGCGCCGCAATCTCACGCCCGAAGAAGTAGGCCACTGCAGAGAAGTTCTGTGCCGTAGCCGGCGTACATTCGGTCCAAGAACCACCCAGGTCATTCAGCGGGATATCCGAGCTCTTGTGATCCGCGACCAGCAGGCGCAGGGTGGGATGCGTGGCGGCAGCAATCTCTCTCTCCCCGTCCTTCAAAGGCGCTCCAGGAGGGAAGCCCTTCAGGGGCATCTCCATGTTGCTCTGGCCGGAGGCAAACCACACATCGCCGACCAGCACGTCGTGCACCTGCGCCTCCGAGCCATCTCCGCGCACGGTCAGTACGTAGGGTCCGCCCGCCTGCTCCGGCTTCAGGTAGAGACTCCAATGGCCCAGTGCGTCGACCTCCCCCCGCACCGTCTGCGCATGGAAGCTGGCGGCCAGATGGGCCCCTGGAGTAGCCCATCCCCAGAGGTGGATTGGGCGGTCGCGCTGCAAGACCGCATGGTCGGAGAGGACATGAGGAAGCCGCACGGCTCCGAACGCTGAGGCGGACAGCAGACAAGCGATGGAGGATGTGGCGAAGAGTCGTACAGATCCGAACGAATTGTTCATCAGGCGCATTCCTTGGGTTGAAGTATCGAGCTGCTGGGGCGGGTCGCCCACCCCGACTGCGAGTAGGTGCCTGCGCAGGCGGAGCCAGAGTACAGGAAGCTGTAATCTTTTCACCGTCTCAGGGATCTTCCCGCCACCCGACTGCGCCGAGGTTTCTGATCGGGCTGAGCAAGCGGCTGGCAGCGGATGCCAGAGCAGGGCGGCCGTGTCTTCGTACCAAGGCGTCCCTGGGCCGCGTCCGCGGGGCGCGTACCTCCTCGTTGACCCGGCGCGAGCCCTGCTAGAGTCGAAGGGGTGAGGGAACTGGGCCAACAAAGGCTTACACGGATGCGGCTGGCTGCGGCCATCGCGGTGGTGGGCCTCGCCGGGCGGGTGCTTCCGGCCCAGACGCCGCAGCCTCAGGATTCGTCGACGATCCAGCAGTCGAACGAGGATCTCGCTCGCGGGGACTATGCCGGAGCCCTGAAGTTGCTCACTGTGTTGAGTGCACGTACACCGAACAATCCCGAGATTCTGTACGATCTCGGGCTCGCCCTGGAGGCGCTGCATCCCGAAAACGCGGCGCAGCCCGAAGCCGAGGCCGACTATCGCGCGGCAATCGCCGCCAACCCGCAGTTTGCGCTGCCGCACGTCGCTCTGGGACTGATGCTTGCGCGCAGCAACCGCCCTGCCGAGGCCCACGGCGAACTGCAGACTGTCTCGGCGATCAAGGACGCGCCGACCCAGCTCAAAGCTCGTGCGCTGCGCGCGCTGGCACGCCTCGACCTGCAGGCCGGGCATGCCGCGGCCGCATCGGCTGAACTTGCTTCGGCGCTGCAGATGAGCTCGGAGGCACCTGCGGATACACTCTTCGCGGCGGAGATCGCCGAGGCGACGCCGGATCTTGCGGCAGCGGAGCAGGCGTACCGGCGATACCTGGAGTCGAACCCCAACGATGCGGCCGCCACGGCAGCTCTCGCCCACGTGCTGGTGCGGGAACACCGAACGGCGGAGGCGGAGGCGCTGCTGACGCAGGCGCTCACGGCCCAACCGGGGCAGCCGGCGCTCACGGCGCAGCTCGCAAACTCACTGCTCACCTCGGGTGACCCCGCGAAGATCGCCCAGGCGGCGCCTCTGCTCGAGAAGCTGCATGCTGCAATGCCGGACGAGACGACCGTCTCCCGGCTGCTCGCCCGCGTCTACCTTGAGACTGGCCATCCGGAACAGGCAGACGTGCTGTATGCCGCTCTCCTCAAGCTCCCCGGCGCAGACAAGGACTCCACCCTGCTGACTGACCGTGCCGAGGTGCTGCTTCGCCTCCACCGGCCGGCCGAGGCCGAACGGCTGCTCAAACAAGCAGTAGCGAACCGGGATGGCTTTCCAGCCGCGACTGACTTTGCAGAAGCCGCGATGCGCCTGGCGTTTGCCGCTCTGGAGATCGATGACCCGAAAGGCTGCTTGCAAGCACTCGAGTTACGTGCTACCGTGCTGCAACCTTCGCTTGCGTCTCTTTTCCTGGAGGCAACGGCGAGGGATGCGCTGCATCAAAGCAGCCAGGCCGCGGACCTCTACAGAAAGTTCCTTGCGGAGGCGCACGGTACCCTTCCGGAGCAGGAGCGCAAAGCACGCGAACGGCTTGCAACGCTCGGAGGCCGGAGATGAACCGGGTACGATAACAGGCAGTCGCAAGAGCACGAGGTGTTCCATGCACACTCTTCCGCTCGTCACAGACCAAGTACGCCGGCCAGGTAGCACTCTTCGAATCGCCGCAGCCGGTCTCGCGGCAGTCCTGAGCCTTGCGATTCCCGCCCACGCCGCCGGGATCGACGATGCCCTCCCCAACGCGGAGAGCCTTGTTCAGCTCGAACAGCGCGCCAGCCAGGCAAAGCCTCGCGAGCAATGCTTCCTGTACACGGAGCTCGTCCATGCCATGACCGAACAGGCGGGTAAGGAGATCGCCGAAGGCGAGTCCGACAAGGCAGCGGCCACCCTCAAACTCGTCAACCAATATGCGCACCTCATTCACATGAACCTCGCACGCGACACCAAGCGACTCAAAAGCGCCGAGATGCTGATGCACCACACAACCTACAAGCTCGCGCAATTTCTGCACATCGTCTCCGGAGACGACCGGGAGACCGTGCAGGCGACCCTCAAGCAGCTCGATCAGGTGAACGACGAGCTTCTCTCGCAGGTCTTCAGCCGCTAGATGCGTGCTGCCAACGCACTCAGCGTAGCTCTGCTTGCCCTCGTGCTCGCCCCGGTCGAAGGCCAGACGCGCACGGGCGCCCTCTCGGACCGCGAGATCGACCAGGTACGCGAGTCTCGGCTGATACCTGCAGAGTCCATCCTCCTGTTCGTCAAGTTTCTTGATGTCCGCAGCGACCGCATCTCCGCCCTGTACGCCAAAGGACGTCGTCCTGGGCGCGAGCAGGACACCCACGACCTGATGGAGCAGTTCACCACGCTGGTCGACGAGCTCGACGATAATCTGGCCGACTACGGCCCCCGCCACGCGGATCTTCGCCGGGCCCTTCCCAGGCTGCTGCAGGCCCTTGACCGCTGGTCCACCGCGATCAAGACTCCGCCGGAAGACGATGTGTACGCCGTATCGCGGAAGATAGCGCTGGAGTCGATCCGAGACCTGCGCGAAACAGCCACACAGATGACCACCGAGCAGGAGGCCTGGTTCAAAGCGCATCCGCCCGCCAAGCAGAAGGACGGGCAGGGAACCGGGGACGAGATCACCATCCGGCGATAGGCCCGCGTCTACCAGGCGTGGAAGAAGCCATCCTGTTCGCGCACTGTAACCTCTGTCCGGAAGAGCTCGCCAAGCACATCGCTGCGCAGCAGATCCTGTTTCGCCCCATCGGCCACGATCCGGCCCTCTCGCATGAGGATGACCCGTGCGATCTCCGGCAGGATGTCCGCGATGTGATGCGTAATCAGCAGCAGCCCCGTGCCGCGCCGCGCAAGCCCTCGCAGCATTGCGCGCAGCCCGTGCTGGGCGGCAAGGTCCAGCGCGTTGGAAGGCTCGTCCAGCAGCAGCATCTGGTTAGGGGGATCCCCACCCGCCTCGCCTGACGCGGCCGCCGCCGCCGACCCCACAAGCGCACGACCGATCATGATGCGACGCTGCTGCCCGGCCGACATCTCGCCCACCAGCTTCCCAGCAAGATCCGTGGCGCCGACCAGCTCCAGTACCTGATCGGCCTTTCTGCGCATCTCGTCGGTGACCCGAAGATTCGGCCATAACGTCGAGCTCGAAAAGAACCCCGTCAGTACAGCGTCCCGTCCGGTTGTCTTCAGCGTGGGTTTACCCGGCAGCTCGGTCTGCACCACGCCGAGTCGTCGCTTGAGTTCGGTAAGATCCCAGCGCTGCCGGCCGAAGATCTCCACCCGAGTCCCTTCACTTGCCAGGGGATAACACTCGCAGGTGATCGTCTTGATCAGTGTCGACTTGCCGCACCCATTCGGCCCCAGAATGGCAATGTGCTCCCCAACGGCTACGTCCAGGTTGATGTCGTGCAGTACCACCGCATCGCCGCGCGCCACGTTGACCCGCGCAAGATCGAGAAACGTCCCCATCCCACAAGACTATCGCCCTTCGCGGAGGCCGCTCTACTGGTCCATCCCGCGGAGCACGCTCCCGAGCAGTCCCCCGACCACGCCGCCTTCCACCGTTCGCTCCGCTCCACGTCCGCGCGGCATGTAGTGCTCGAGCTGGTGCGCCAATCGCGAGATCGGCAGCGTTTGCAGCCACACCCGCCCAGGACCCGTCAGCGCGGCGAGGAAGATGCCGTCCCCGCCAAAGATCATGTTCTTGATCCCCGGCACGGTCGTGATCTGGAACGAGACGCTCGTCTGAAACGCACCCACGTGGCCCGGGTGCACGCGCAACAGCTCGCCCGGCGCGAGATCTTTGACGATGAGTTCGCCCGAGAGCTCAAGCCACGCCATGCCTTGTCCGGCAATCCGCTGCAGGATGAACCCCTCCCCGCCGAAGATCCCCGCGCCGAGTGACTGCTGGAACCCTACCGTGAGTTCGATCGCCGGAGTAGCGCATAAAAATCCGTGCCGGTGCACCATGTAGTCTCGCCCCGGTCCCACCTCGACCGGCACGATGTGTCCCGGCACCTTGGCCGCAAATGCCACCTCGCCCGGACCCCCGATGGCACGGTACTCCGTCATGAACAGCGAGCCGCCGCTGACGACACGCTTGAACGCGCCGAAGATCCCCCCGCCTCCCCCCATCTGGGTATGCGTCGTCATCTGGATCGTCTGGCTCATCCACGAAAGCTCACCGGCCTCCGAGATCACCGCGTCGTTCGCTCCCAGCAGGAACTCGAGCACCGGCATAGTAGTGCCCAGAATGCGGCTCTGCATCGTCTCTTCCTCCGTGTTGGCTGCCCCAGGGTCTGTGCTGAACCCAGCAAAGTATACGTCCGGCGATGCCTCGGAGTTCAACCGCGACGTGCGGGTGAGACCCGTCCGGAAGAGCACCTCGACGATCCGCCGTCTCATCCGGGCAGCGATGTGAACCACTACGGCTTCAATGCTATACTGACACTCGAGCTGTTCGCTCCTGTCGCACTACCGCGTGTGTCAGGCTCCATGCGGAGGTGGCGAAATTGGCAGACGCACTAGCTTGAGGTGCTAGCGCCGCAAGGCATAGGGGTTCAAGTCCCCTCCTCCGCACCAACGATATTGATTCTGCGGTAAAGAAGGGCCAGCCATACCGGTTGGCCCTTCTCTTCGTGCGCTATGCTGGTCGAACTCCACGAAAGGGTCGTGTTCATGGCAGGTTCGCAGGACCAGAGGCTGCTCGCCGCGCTTGCCGCGAACTGGCACGCTGAGATGGAAGGTCATTACACCTACGCTGCCCTGGCAGCCGGTGAAGACGACCCGCAGCGACGCAACGCCCTGCGGGGGTTGGCAGCCGCAGAAAAGCATCACGCAGACCTCTGGGCCGGTCGCATCCGCGAACTTGGCGGTGCTGTGCCCCACTACACCGGCTCGCCCGAAGGCCAGGCCACGTCGCTCGCTCATCGTGTCGGTGGAGTCGATCTCGCCCTTCGCAGGCTCGAGATCGACGAGGGACGCGATATCGCCCGGTATGGCAAACAGATCAAGGCGCTTGGCGACCAGCCGAGCGTCGCGATCCTTCAAGAGGTCATCGCGGACGAGCGGGAGCACTACCACACGCTGAGCAATCTGATCCGCGAGCGGCGTCCTCTGCCTGCCCTCCCGCGGGAGCAGGCACAGGGTGCACTCGACGAGTTGCTCGCGACCCGCGACAAGGGCCACACCCAGGCCGCGGGCTGGGTGGGGGACGCCATCTACGGCATCAACGATGGGCTTGGGTCCATCTTCGGCATCGTCTCCGGCGTCTCAGGCGCAACCCTGGGCAACAGCCACTTCGTGCTCATCGCAGGGTTGGCCGGCATGGTCGCCAGCGCGCTCTCCATGGGCTCCGGCGCATATCTCGCCGCAAAGAGCGAGCGTGAGATCTACGAGGCAGAGTTCGCCCGCGAGCGAGAGGCGGTGGAAGACAACGAGTCCGAGGCGCGCGAAGTCCTCTCGCTCACCTATCAGATTCGCGGGCTGCCCGAAGAAGACGCCCAGCGCTTCGTCGAGCACCTCGCCAAAGACAAGAGTCAGCTCATCAGCGCCCTCGCGCGCGAGCGCTTGAACATGACCGAAGAAGGCCTGAGCAAACCCATGGTCTCCGCCGTCTCGGGCGCCATCTCCACCGCCGTCGGCGCGTTTATTCCCATCATCCCGTTCTTCTTCATGGCCGGGATTCCGGCTGTCATCGTCGCCGCAATCGTCTCCTTGATCGCCCACTTCGCCGTGGGCGCCGCCAAGTCGCTCATCACCATCCGCTCCTGGTGGAGCAGTGGCCTGGAGATGACCCTGGTCGGCGCCGTCGAAGGTGTCGTCACCTACGTGATCGGCATCGGACTGGGCCGCATCGGCGGCGGGTAGCCGCACGGGCTGTGTCCCCCCGGGAACTCGCGGTGCTCGGTTGGAACCGGAGGCACAGGGTGGTAGACTTTCCAGAGGGTCGATGGTGCGCCGCGCCCTCCCCGCCACCGAAGTCTACCGAGGTCACCAAAGCTCCCATGATCTATCTGCTGGTCGTCGTCCACGTCATCGTATGCCTCTTTCTTATCGGTGTTGTTCTGCTCCAGCAGGGTAAGTCCGCTGACCTGGCCGGAGCCTTCGGCGGGCAGGGATCGCAGACCGCATTCGGCCCTCGCGGCGCTGCCAACCTGTTCACCAAGCTCACCGCGTGGGGCGCGATTCTGTTTATGCTCGTCTCGCTCAGCCTCACCATTCTGCTGGCTCGCTCCCACGGAGACCACTCTGTGCTGTCGGGCACCAAGACCACGCAGTCCGCTCCGAAGAAATAAGGCCGCACTCCGATCGGTCGCTTCAGCGCTCCACGATACGCAAGCCCTCCCACGGCTTGCGTCGTTGCGTCAGGGGACGATAATCAGCAGATGCGCCGCATACGCCTCCTCTGTTGCCTGCTCCTGCTTCCGCCGCTGGTACTCGCCGCCCCTGTCCCTCAACCCACGCCTGGACCGCCCGCTGACTCGCCGTGGCTGTTCGCCGGGTTCAAGCGCGACAGCAAGGAAGGCGTCTTCTTTGCGATCTCTCGTGACGGCTACCACTGGAAGTTGGCCGACGCCGGCCGCGCCGTCGTTCCGCCCGCCCAGCCGGAGGAACTGATGCGCGACCCGTTTATCCAGCGAGCTCCGGACGGCAGCTTCCGCATGGTATGGACCTGGGCCTGGTACAAGCCGCTGGTGATCGGATACGCCGAGTCCACCGATCTGATTCACTGGAGCACGCACCGCCAGCTTCCCGTGATGGCAAACGAGCCCGCCGCCAGCAACGTCTGGGCGCCCGCGCTCTACTATGAGCCGGACCGCCAGCGCTGGCTCATCGTCTGGGCGTCCACCATCCCCGGCCGGTTTCCCGGTGAGGGAACCGGCGACGCGTCTTCCATCACCGGGACGAAGACCGAGCTCAACCACCGCATCTTCTTCACCACCACACCCGACTTCAAGACCTTCGCGCCGGCCAGGGTCTTCTTCGATCCGGGCTATAGCGTGATCGATGCCACCGTACTGCCTCCCCCAAAGCCGGGTGCGAGCTACACCATGATCTTCAAGGATGAGCGCAAGACTCCGTTGAAGAAGCATCTGCTCACCGCATCGGGCCCGTCGTTTGAAGGTCCCTGGACGAACATCTCAGAGCCGATCTCGGAGCCATGGAGCGAAGGTGCAGCCATCATCCACGTTTCGGACGGCTATCTGGCGTACTACGACCACTACTCCCAGGGCCAGCACTACGGAGCCCTATTCTCGCCCGACCTGGTTCACTGGACCGATGCGCTCTCGCGGATCGACTTTCCCCCGGGCATGCGCCACGGCTCCTTCCTGCGGATCACGCGCGCGGAGTACGACCGCCTCGCCGCCCTTGTACCGGACGGCGCATCGGCCAAGGCGGCAGCCCAATGATTCACGAGGTCCTGGTCGTCGGTCCGCTCCGCTGCAACTGTTCTGTGCTCGGGGATGAGACCACGCACGAAGCCATCGTCGTCGACCCCGGAGACGACATCGACCGCATCGTGGCTGTGCTCCACCGCAACCGGCTCACCGTGCGCCAGATCGTCATCACGCACGCGCACATCGATCACATCGCCGGTGCCGCAAAGCTCAAGCGGCTTACGGGTGCGCCTGTCCTCTACAACCAGAACGATCTGCCGCTGGTCTCGATGATGGATGTACAAGCGGCGTGGCTCGGGATGGAGACACCCGAGGTCGCAGCTCCCGACGACGACCTGCCGGACGGGCGCATCGTCTCAGCAGGCGCCTCGCCCGAAGCAGGCTCGCCTCCCGGGATCGTCGGCCACATCCTTCACACCCCCGGCCACACGCAGGGCTCCGTCTGCCTGTACCTCCCGGCAGAGGATCTGCTCCTCGCGGGCGACACCCTGTTTGCGGGCTCCGTCGGTCGCACCGATCTGCCCGGAGGAGACACCCGCACCCTGATCCGCTCCATCCGCGAGAAGCTGCTTGTGCTGCCCGAAGAGACCGCCGTGCTGCCCGGCCATGGCCCGCGCACCACCATCGGGGACGAGAAGGCGCGAAACTCATTCCTCACCTGAGGCTTCCGTCGTAGCATCGTGAGTGTGAGCATCCCCTTCTCCCGGCGCACGGCGTGGGATCGCGAGGAGACACCGTATGCAGCGGCCGTCCGCGAGGCCCGCTCCGCCGCCGGCCCGCTGTTCGACCTGACGGTCTCGAATCCGACGCAGTGCAGCTTCCGCTACGCGCCGGAGCTGCTCGCCGCTCTCGTGGACCCCCGCGCACTCGTCTACACGGCTGAGCCGCACGGCCTCGCCTCCGCGCGCCAGGCCATCGCGGAGTACTACGCGGCCCACGGAGCATCCGTCGAGCCGGACGCGCTTGTGCTCACCACCAGCACAAGCGAGAGCTATTCGTTCCTCTTCCGGCTGCTCTGCGATCCCGGCGACGAAGTCCTGATCGCGCAGCCGAGCTATCCGTTGTTCGACTTCCTGGCGGACCTCGACGATGTCCGCCTGCGCTCCTATCCGCTCTTCTTCGACCACGGCTGGTGGATCGACTTCGCTGAACTCGAGCGCAGGCTGAGCGACCGCACACGCGCCATCGTGGTGGTTCATCCGAATAACCCGACCGGCCACTGGACCTCTACGGCAGAGCGCATCCGCCTGGAGCGGATCTGCGCGTCGCGCGGCCTCGCACTGATCGTCGACGAGGTATTCCTCGACTACGGGCTGGCCTCCGGCCCCGCGGCCGAAAGCTTCGCGGCGGCACCCAGCCCAGCGCTCACCTTCTGCCTCAGCGGCATCAGCAAGATCGTCGCGCTCCCGCAGATGAAGGCCGCGTGGATCGCCGCCTGCGGGCCCGAAGCGCTACGGGTCGAGGCACTCGCGCGGCTCGAGATCATCGCCGACACGTTTCTCTCGATGAACACGCCGGTGCAGCTTGCGCTTCCATTCTGGCTCGCCGGGCGCGCCTCCATTCAGGGGCAGATCCTCGAACGGGTCCGCGGCAACCTTCGGTACTTGCAGGCCGCTGCGCTCGGCCACCCGGACCGCCTGCGCGTGCTGCCGCCCGAGGCCGGCTGG
>JALYIA010000071.1 GCA_030776065.1 Acidobacteriota bacterium | reverse complement strand
GTGCGCGCCCCACACCGCGCCGACCAGCACGGCCGCCTCGAACGGCAGGCCGAGCAGGGTATGGGTGATGCCGCGGTGGTGCTCGAACGCGGCCACCGGACCGCGAACGCCCCACAGCACATCGAGGTCCGGCATCTCCGCCGCCAGCGTCATCGCGAGCGTGGCGTACGCGGCCCTGCGGTTGAAGCCCGCGCGGGCCAGGCAGGCTCCGGTAAGCAGGTGAGTCACAGGTTCCATTGCGCTAAGGATACGGCACGCACTTCGCTCTCCTTCGCTATCCTTGGAGCCATGGAGCCTCTTCCCACCCACGGCGAGCAGATCGCGGCGTTCATCGCGGCGTTCGAGGACGGCACTCTGCCGAAGGCGCGCTGGACCCACGGCGCGCACATCCTTACGGGCGCGTGGTACGTCCATGGCCTGGGCAGGGAGGCCGCGATCGGCCGCATGCGCGAGGCGGTACGCCGCTACAACCTCGCGGTGGGCGGAAAGAACACCGCAGCCGGCGGCTATCACGAGACGATCACGGTCTTCTGGATCAAGCTGCTGGCGGCACTTCAGCAAGGCATGGAGCCGATGGAGCGCCACGCCTTCGCATCGGTGGCGGTCGAGCGGTTCGGCGACGCACGCAGGCTGCACGAGGCGTTCTACACGTTCGACGTGATGGCCTCCGAGCAGGCGCGCCGCGAGTGGATGGAGCCCGAGCGGCCTCTCGATACCGCGAATCTATAATCGCTCCCTATGGCCGCACACAAGACGGTGGAGCAGGAGATCGCAGCGCTGCGCGACGACCTCCGCCGCCACGAGCACCTCTACTACGGGCTGGACGAGCCCGAGATCTCGGACGCCGAGTTCGACGCGCGGATGAATCGCCTGAAGCTCCTCGAGGCCGAGCATCCCGAGCTGGTCCGGCCCGACTCGCCCACCCAGCGCGTCGGCGGCAAGCCGAAGGATGGCTTCGCGAAGACGCCGCACACGCGGCCTATGCTCTCGCTCGACAACGCCTACAACGAGGCCGAGCTGCGCGCGTGGGAGGAGCGTGTGCGCGGCGGCCTGCCAGCCGGCGAACGCGTGCGCTTCGGCTGCGAGCTCAAGCTGGACGGACTCTCGCTCGCGCTGCAGTATGAGGCGGACCCGAGCGGCGGAGGCGCGATCTTCGTGCGCGGCGTAACACGCGGCGACGGCTCGGTCGGCGAAGACGTGACGAGCAACGTGCGGACGATCCGCTCCGTGCCGCTGAGTGTGAGCGCGCCCAGGCTGAAGGCCGCGGGCCTGGCTGCGGGAGCCGGCTTCGAGGTCCGCGGCGAGGTGGTTCTGCCGCACAGCGCCTTCGCCCGGATGAACGAAGAGCGTGTGGCCGCGGGCCTGGCTCCGGCGGCGAACCCGCGCAATGCGGCGGCGGGCACGATCCGTACGCTCGAGCCCAACATCGTCGCGCAGCGCCGGCTGGACTTCTACGCGTACTTCCTGCTGAACGGCGCCACGGGCGGGCAGCCCGGCGAGGCGCTGCTTCCCGCACAATCGGCCGCGCTGGCTGCGCTTCGCGCGGCGGGCTTCCGGGTCAACCCGCACGCCGAGACGGTAGAGACGATGGAGCAGGTCGTCGCGTTTATCGCGAAGGCGGAGGCGCTGCGCGAGACGCTCGGCTACGAGATCGACGGCGTGGTGATCAAGGTGGACGCGGTGGCGCAGCAGCGCCGCCTAGGCTTTACCGGCAAGGCGCCGCGCTGGGCGATTGCGTACAAGTTCGCAGCGCGGGCGGGCGTCACGCGGCTCGCCGGCGTGCTCTTCCAGGTGGGTCGCACCGGCAAGGTGACGCCCGTGGCGCAGCTCCATCCGGTGCTGATCGGCGGCACGACGGTGGCGCGCGCGACGCTGCACAACCCGGACGAGATCGCGCGACTCGGCGTCCGCGTCGGGGACTTCGTGCAGGTGGAGCGTGGCGGCGACGTGATCCCCAAGATCACCGGCGTGGTGGACGATGCGGCGCATGCGCGCGGCACCGAGGAGATCGTCTTTCCGACCGAGTGCCCGCGCTGCGGCACCGCGCTGGTGCGGGAGCAGGGCGAGGTCGACCTGCGGTGCGTGAACACAAGCTGCCCGGCGCGTCTGGAGGAAGAGCTTCGCCACTTCGCCTCGCGCGGCGTGATGAACATCGAAGGGCTGGGCGAGGCGCTGATCGCGCAGCTTCTGGGTCACACCCTGGCGGAACACGAGGCCGCAGAGCGCCTGCAGGCCGCGGAGACCGCCGCGGCTGCGGAGCGCCCTCCCGCCGACAAACCGGCCGCGGACGAAGCTGCGACGGACCAACCTGCGACGGACGAACCCACCCGCAAGGCGCTGGTGCGCTCGATCGCGGACCTGTACACGCTGCGCCGCGAAGACCTTCTGACGCTCGAGCGGATCGGCGAAAAGACCGCGGATTCGGTGCTCGCACAGATCGACCGCTCCCGCAAGGCGCCGCTCTCGCGTGTTCTTCTGGGGCTCGGCATCCGCCATGTGGGCGAACGGACCGCGCAGACGCTGGCGGCGCACTTCGGGTCGATCGATGCGCTGAGCGCAGCCACGGTCGACGAGCTGACCGCCATCAACGACGTCGGCCCTAAGGTCGCGGCGACCATCCACGACTACTTCCAGAACGCGACCAATCGTGCGCTGGTCGCCCGTCTGCGGACCGAGGGCAGGCTCGAAATGCACGCGGAGAAGCGCGTGACCTCCACGCAGTTCGACGGGCTGACCTTCGTGCTGACGGGCACGCTGCCGACGCTGACGCGGGAGGAGGCGAAGGACCGCATCGAACGCGCGGGCGGCCGCGTCTCGGGCTCCGTGAGCAAGAAGACGGACTACGTGGTCGCGGGCGAAGATGCGGGCTCCAAGCTCGACAAGGCGCAGTCGCTCGGCGTCAAGATTCTGGACGAGGCGGCGCTGCTGGCGCTGCTCGGGTAGCGCGCGCCGTTCAGCCGCGATTGGTGACCAGGTGCGGTGTGCCGGTGCTCGCGCCGTGTGCCTTCCGGCGTGCGAGGAACTCGGAGCCGGCGATCAGCGGAAGCAGCCACAGCATGCCGACCGCGTAGCCTGCCGCGATGTCCGTCGGGAAGTGGACGCCGAGGTAGACGCGGCTGACGCCGATGCCTGCGACGAGCAGAAGGGCCGCGAGGACGACCGCGGTCCTCTCCCAGAGGTCGTGCAGGCGGCTCCACACGAGGTAGGTGAGCAGCCCGTAGAGCACCACCGCGCCGACGGAGTGTCCGCTGGGAAACGAGAAGCTGTGCTCGGTGGCGAGCGCCCAGGGAACGCCCGGGCGCACGCGGCGGAAGTGCAGCTTGAGCGCGAGGTCGAGCGCACCCGAGCCTCCGATGCCGAGAGACAAGAGCGCGGCGTCGCGCCGCAGACCGCGCAGCCAGAGGATCGCGGCGGTCGCACAGATCACGGGGACGAGGACCGACGGGGAGCCGATCCAACTGAGCCCGCGCGCGAGCAGGGTGAGCGAAGGCGTGGCGTGCGCGTGGATGAATCCCATGATGCGGAGGTCGAGCGCGGCCAGAAAGGGCTCGGCGATCTCCTCGTGGAACTCGGCCAGAAGAAGCATGGCGGCGAGCGAGGTGAGGAGTGCGGCTGCGACGGCGACGAGGACCAGCTTCCACGGGCTGAGCTGCAGGCGCATGGTTGACAGTGTAGCTGCGGGTGCGACGTCGGCGCGGTCAGCTGTCTTTGCGATACAACAGATCGCGGATGGCCTTGCGGCGGGCCTCGTTGGCCTCGGCTTCGGCCTTCCGTTCTTCGGCGGTGAGGGTCTTGCGTCCACTGCGGCCGGGCTCGTCATCGGGCTCGCTGCAGGCCGGGCAGCGGTTCGCGAAGCCGGGTTTGCCGGGCTTCAGCTCGAACTCCTCACCGCAGAGTGCGCAGCTCCGAATCGGAAAAGGCATAGCGAAGAGTCTACCAGCGGGTTGCGTTTCCGGTGCTGCAGGTGCGTTTCAGGATAGAATCGACCGCACCCCTTGAAGATGACGATGCGATGCGCTTTCGTGAGTCGGTGGCTGCTGCTCGGCGCGGCTGTGTCTGTGCTTGCGGGCGCGGCTGCGTCGGTGGCGGCGGCGGCCGGAGGCGGCTCCCGCGGGGGGGGCAAGCCACGCGTGAAGACGGATCCGGATGCGGCTCCGGAGCTGGTGCGGACGGCGAAGGGCACGGTCGAGGTGGGCACGCTGGGCGGTGTGCCGTACCGGATCGACGTGCCGGCGGAGTGGAACCATTCCCTTGTGGTGTTCTTTCACGGCTACTCGGAGACGCCGACCGTGTTCCGGACGACGGGCGGGATCAACGAGGTGACGGGCCCTGTGCTCGAGCGCGGCTTCGCGATCGTGCAGAGCGCCTACTCGCTGCCGGGCTGGGCGCTGGCGGAGGGCGTACCGGAGAGCGAGGCGCTGCGGCAGTACTTCGTGAAGCGGTACGGCAAGGTGACCGACACGATCGCGGCGGGCGTCTCGATGGGCGGCGCGATGGTGATGGTGACGATCGAGCAGAACCCGAAGCCGTATGCGGGTGCACTCGATCTGTGCGGCGCTGTGGGCCCGACGTACGAGGCGTTTCAGCGGCGCTTTGCGTGGCGCGCGGCGTTCGACTATTACTTTCCCGGCATTATGCCGCCGCTGGTTCCGGCGCCGGCGGAGTATCGCGAGTCGGCTGCGCTGAGGGACCGGATCTTGGCGGCGCTGAAGGCGAATCCTTCGGCGGCGACGGAGATGCGGAACCTGACCGGGCTGCACACGGATGCGGACCTGATGCGGGACGTCAGCTACTTCACGTATGTGATCACGGACATGCAGCATCGCTCGGGCGGCAATCCGTTCGACAACCGGAACACGGTGTACGTGGGCACCACGCCTGGCGTGTCGTCGACCGACGAGGCGCTGAACGATGGCGTGCGGCGGTACCCGGCGGACGAGGCGGCCCGGCGGTACCTGGTGTCCCACTACACGCCGTCGGGGCGGGTGACGCGTCCGATGCTGGCGGTGCATACGACGTACGACCCGCTGATTCCCGGGTGGACGCTGGCGCGGTATGCGGACCAGATTGCGGAGGCGGGCTACGGCGAGAACTTTGTCCAGCAGTACGTCCACCGGGAGGGGCACTGCGCGATCTCTCCCAGGCAGGTGGGGGCCAGCCTGGATGAGCTGCTGGAGTGGATCCACTCCGGCCGGCGGCCGGCGCCTGGGCTGCTGCGGTAGCCTTCGGGGGCGAACCCCGTCGCGGAGGCCTTTGGGGGGTACCCCCCCCTCCCCCCGTACTTAAGTCCTAAAGTATCCCGGATAAAGGGGTTAAGTCTGGACCTGGACTACACCATGGGGAGTGGTCTGTACCAGGTTTGGGGGTGGTGTGGGTGAAACTTGACCCTACTTCCAGTATACAAGATGGGGGAAACTAAACGGCCAAGTTTATTTCGTTTGGTTTGTTTGGGTTAGGTGGTTTTGGGGCTTGACATGGGTTTGGGGGTGGCGTGACTTGTGTACGCGGGGTGGTGGG
>JALYIA010000070.1 GCA_030776065.1 Acidobacteriota bacterium | reverse complement strand
GCCGCGTCGTTGTTTGCGACGGAACTTTTGTGGGGGCTGTATTCATTCTTGACGACCGTTGTGATGCGGATGGGCGCGGGGGAGGGTACCGGAGGGGGACGGTCCGCAGGGGCGCTCTGTCCCGTTTCCGGTCCCGAGTGCGTCTAACGCTGTGGATGCGCGTGCATAGCTGGGGACGGGTCACCAAAGATTTCTGCCCGTGAGGACTCTTTGAGCATATAACGGTCGGCAGCCCTGATCTTTAGCGCGAACCACCCTGGAACTCAATCTGCTGCAGGAGTCAACAAGGCGATGAGCGAGACGATGTGGCGTTGCGATCAACTTCGAGCCGGACGGCTGTACAACCGGATGATGTTCGATACCCGCGAAGAGGCCGAGCGATTCATGACGCGCATGCAGCAGATGGAGCCTGACCAGACGATCTCGATCCAGGCGGTCGAGGCGCGCCAGGTGTGGAATTGATCGGGTGGTAGTGGACTGGGTAGCGGTTCAGTCGATCGCCACCGTGGTGCTGGTGATGACCAGCCTGGGTGCGATCGGGTATGCGGGACTGCAGCTGAAGCATGAGCGGGGGTATCGCTCGGTGGCGAATCTGGAGAAGCAGCTGGCGTTCTTCCTGGGGGAGACGTTTACCGCGGCGCGGAGGCGTCTCGCTGTCTCCCGCCTGGTGAAGGTGACGGATGGGGCGGCGAGCGAGGGTGGGTTTACGCTTGCGGCGTGGCAACTGGACGACCCGCCGATCAGTGCGTTCGAGGTGCTGGACTTCTACGAACACCTGGCGCTTCTGGTGAAGAAAGGCCATCTGGATGTCTACGATGTATGGCACACGTTTTACGAGTGGGCGCAGCCTGTGTACGTGGATCTGCAGGCTCTGATCGAGTCGCCCGAGAGCGCCTACTGCGACCACTACAACGACCTGCAGCGCATGATGCGGCGCATGGACGACATCCAGATGAAGAAGATGCACCGGCGCAAGACAAACCACTGGGCGCTGTGGACGTCCGACCGCATCATCGAGCACTACCGCTACGAGGTGGAGGCCGGGGGAGCGCCTGCGCTGATGCGGCGGCAGCGCTCGGCTGCGGCCGAGAAGAGGGACGTCGCCTGAGCGCGAGTTCACCTGGGGCGCAGCGGGGGTTGGGGAGCGAGAGGCCGTCTGCCCACGCAGACCCGGCGTTGCAGGCAGAGCCGACGGCGCAGGCAGAGCTGCGATCGAGGACGCCGGGGGCGCGGTATGTCGAGCTCGACAGTCTTCGGGGGCTCGCGGCGTTGGCCGTTGTGCTGCACCACTACCAGCTCGCATCGGGCGGCCGGGCGCGCTGGTACGTGTCTCCCTTTGTGGACGGCCGGGCGGCGGTTCTGTTGTTTTTTGTGCTGAGCGGATTCGTGTTGAGCCTTCCGTTCTGGGCCAGGGGCGTATCTTACGCGGCGCTTCTTCCGCATCTATGTGCCGTATGTGGCGGCGGTGGCGCTGGGTGCCGCGGGACTGGCAGTGTTTCCGCACTCGCATCTGGCGCTGGGTGGCTGGTTCCGGCAGACCTGGCAGAGCGACCTCACTGCCGGCCTGATCCTGAACCATCTGGCGATGGATGGGGGGCAACAGTTGAACGTCGCGTTCTGGTCCCTGCGGTATGAGGTCCAGGTGTCGCTCGTGTTCCCGATGCTTCTGCTGCTCGTTCGGCGGATCCATCCTGTGCTTACGGTGCTCGGGTCGGTGGGGATGTATGCGCTGGCCGATCACGCGATCCAGGCGGGGGTAGCGAATCACCGGCATTCTCTGGATACACTCAAGTACGGAAGCCTGTTCGCGGGGGGCGCCCTTCTGGGGCGTTGCCTGCCGCGGGTTCGTCTATGGTGGAGCGACATGGGTGGTGCAGGCCGAATGGCGATGGCAGCGGGGACGCTGCTGCTGTATCTGCGGTGCGCGGACGCGTGGCTGGCCCGCGCCGGGATCGACGCGCCGGAGGAGCTGACGGTGGCCGTGGGCGCGTGCGGGCTGCTGGTGTGCGCGATCTGCCTGGCGCCGCTGCGGTCTCTGCTTCACGGCCGAGTCCCGGTGTACCTCGGGCGCATCTCCTACAGCGTGTACCTGGTGCACGGGACGGTGTTGTTTGCGCTGCTGAACCTGCTTTACTGGAAGGTGACAGGGCTCTGGTTGGGCATCGTGTATGTCGGGGCGACGCTCGCGGCTTCGCACCTGTTCTGCATTGCGGTCGAGGAGCCCGCGCTGCGGATGGGCAAGGCGCTTGCGGGACGTTGGAAGGGACAGTCAGTTTAGGACAGCAAACCTATGGCGACACAGCAGAAAGACTACTACGGCACGCTGGGCATCAAGAAGACGGCCACGCCGGATGAGATTCGCAAGGCGTTTCGCAAACTTGCGCGCAAGTATCATCCGGACGTGAATCCGGGAGACAAGAAGGCGGAGGAGCGCTTCAAGGAGATCTCCGAGGCCAACGATGTTCTGAGTGAGGAGAAGAAGCGCAAGATCTACGACCAGTTCGGGTTTTACTCCGACAACATCGACCCTGCGGCTGCGGAGGCGGCGTCTCGGGGTGGCTACGGGGGAGGATTCGCGGGCGCGGGCGCGGGCGGCGGCAGGCGCGGCGGCGGGCAGGAGGTTCCCTTCGACTTCGGCGGGTTCGATTTTTCGGGCTTCCAGGGCGGGGGAGCGCGCGGGCGTGCGGCGGAGGAGTCCGCCGGGGGATTCGGCGGCAGCTTTCGGGACATCTTCGGCGGCATCTTCTCGGGGGGACAGAAGGCCCGGGGCCAGCAGGCGGGGACGGACCTGGAGTACCAGGTGCAGGTGGACTTCTGGACGGCGGTGCGCGGGGGCTCGGTCAAGCTGGACATCCAGCGCCAGGAGGTGTGTCCGACGTGCAAGGGCAAGTCGACGACCGGGGGCTCGGTGGAGTGCCCGGAGTGTCACGGCTCGGGGCAGGTGACGCAGATGGGCGGCCGGATGAAGTTCAACATCCAGTGCCCGCGGTGCGAGGGGACGGGCAGGGTCCAGAACGCCTGCGCGACGTGCAGCGGGGAGGGCTCGGTGACGCGGAGGGAGCCTCTGGAGTTCCGGATCAAGCCCGGGACCCGGGACGGCCAGCGGATCCGGCTGGCGGGCAAAGGGAATGCGGGTACGGGTGGAGGCGCGCCGGGAGATCTCTACCTGATCGTCAAGTCGGGGACGCACACGGTCTTCAAGCGCACGGGCGACGACATCCATGTGACGATTCCGGTGACGGTGGCGGAGGCCGCTCTGGGCGCCAAGATCGACGTGCCGACGATCGATACCCACGACGGCGGCGGACGCACGCAGCTGAAGATTCCGCCGGGCACGCAGACGGGACAGCGTCTGCGGCTGCGGGAGAAGGGCGTGCCGAGTGCGTCGCAGGAGGGGGCGCGGGGCGATCAGATTGTGGAGGTGAAGATCGTAGTGCCGCGGGTGCAGGACGAGCGGTCCAAGGAGATCCTCCGCGAGCTGGCGCGCCTGAACCCTGAGGATCCTCGCGCGGCTCTGCTGACGGAGGTCTGACGCGTCCGGTTCAGGGCACGGGAGGCGTCAGGAGACCGAGGGTTGAGTGGACGCCGCGTTGGCCTCCTGCGGAGCCGGCGGCTGCGCCGGGCCGGGCAGGATGAAGCGGTTGGCCAGGGCGGCGAACCACTGCGTGGTCTCCGGGCACAGGCCGGCGAAGCGAGCCGCGAGCCAGGCCTGCGGGGTGATCGTGATCTCCGCGCGGCCGGCTTCGAGCGAGCGGACGATCTTGCCGGCGGCGTGATGGACGGAGGATGAGAGGCCGGGCGTCTTGGCTCCGAACCGGAACCACGCGGCCTCCTTGTCCTTCTGCCCGACAAACAGGGCGTGGTCCTCTCCGCCTGTGCGCATCAGGCCGGGGCAGACGGTGAGGACGTGGATGCCGGTGTGCTTCAGCTCCGCATGCAGACCTTCGGAGAAGCCCACGATGGCGAACTTCGCGGCGGAGTAGGGAAGCAGGTGGGGGACGGCGACCTTGCCTCCGATGGACGCGATGTTGACGAGGGCGGCGCGCCGGCTCCAGCCGGGCAGCGGCCTCTGCGTGCGCAGGCGCGGCAGGGCGGCCCAGGTGGTGTCAAGGGCGGCGCGGTACATGAGGCTGAGCGCGTCGTCGAAGGTCTGGAGCGACTGGTGTTCGATGGGCCCGACCTGGATGACGCCGGCGTTGTTCACCAGGATGTCGATGCGGCCGAAGCGGGCGAACGCCTCGGCGACGAGCCGCTGGCATTCG
The DNA here is from genome assembly GCA_030776065.1 of Acidobacteriota bacterium. Lineage (GTDB taxonomy): Bacteria > Acidobacteriota > Terriglobia > Terriglobales > Acidobacteriaceae > Edaphobacter. Next base: position 5,661 of record JALYIA010000070.1, on the reverse strand, counting down.
GAGCGGACGGTGAGGTCGGCCGCGACGAGGTGGAGGTCTGCGGGCTCGAGGTGGGCGTGCCGTTCGAGGAGGGAGACCTGGGCGCGCTCGAGCTCCGGGCGGTCGCGCGCAGCCAGCACCAGCTTCACGCGGCCAGCCTGCGCAAAGCGCGAAGCCAGTGCAAAGCCGAGACCGCGCGATGCGCCTGTGATCACCACGACCGCGCCCTGCGGCACGCGCCGGGTGAGCCGTCTGCCGGCGACATACAGCGCGGCGGCGAAGGCTGCGGCTCCGGCGAGCAGGGCGCCTGCTCCGGCGGCGGTCGCAGCGGGCCTGGCTGCGTGGAGAGCGGTCTTCCAAGGATGCTTCATGGTGGCTCGCCGATCCCTTCTGTTGCTGTGCGGTGTTTTCGTTGCGAGTTCTTTGGATGCGCCGGCATGCCCTCTCGCGGTATTCTTTTGCCGAGCGGTGCGCGGCCCGAAAAAAATCTATGGCGACCAGGCGTAAGAGCAAAGGGGCATACATGATCTCGGCGGTCGCCGAGATGTACGAGATTCATCCCCAGACGCTTCGCCTGTACGAGCGCGAGGGCCTGCTGGCGCCGAGCCGCTCGGAGGGTAACACCCGGTTGTACACGGATGAGGATCTGGAGCGGCTCGAGTTCATCCTGAACCTGGCGCGGGATCTGGGAGTGAACATCGCGGGGATCGGGATCATCCTGCAGATGCGCGAGCGGATGGAGGAGATGAATCGCCAGATGCAGGGCTTCGTCGACTTTGTGCGGACCGAGATGCTCTCCCGCATGCAGCAGCAGACGCAGTCTCCCGGGCTGGTGCCGATCCGACGGCCGAAGCCTCCGATATCGTTGAAGAAGTAAACGGCGGAAGCGCAGACCACGATACCCGCACGTCCAATAGCCGAACATCCAACTAGCCGAACCCTCTGCGTGACGCGCCCCACACGCAGAGGGGGCGCGGTGTCGTCGGGTGGACGATCGTCTACACTGGTGTCTGCCCGATGAGCGCGCTCTCCCGCATCCTGTACTACGCCGCGTCTGGTGGGACGCTTACGTCGACGATCTACACCCTGATGGTGGTCGCGGGGGCGGTTCGATTCGCCCGCCGGAGACGCCGTGAGGAGCGCGCTGGGACGACGTACCTTCCTCCGGTGAGCGTGCTGAAGCCGCTGCACGGCGTGGAGCCCGATCTCGAAGACAATCTCCGGCTGTTCTTCGAGGTGGACTACCCCGAGTTCGAGCTGCTGTTCTGCGCGCGGCACCCGACCGACGAGGGGCTTCAGATGGCGCAACGCATCGCGCTCGAGTACCCGCACATCGCGGCACGCTTCCTGGCCGCCGGCGAGCCTCGCTGTCCGAACGCGAAGCTCTGGTCTCTGATGCACCTGACGCGGGCCGCGCGGTACGAGACGCTGGTGACGAGCGACGCGGATGCACGCATCACGCCGGACTACCTGCGCCGCTGCGTGCAGGAGCTGGCCGCACCGGAGCGCGCGCTCTCCTCCTGCCTGTACCTTGGGCGCACGCGCGGCGGGATGGCCGCTCAGCTGGACGCGGTGGGCAAGTCGGTGGAGATGTCGGGTGGGATCTTCGTGGCGGACATGGTGGAGGGCGGCACGCGGTTCGCGCTTGGCGTGACCATGATCCTGCGCAAGGAGAGCTTCGCGCTCGGGGGCGGGTACGACGACCTGGGGCAGTATCAGGCGGAGGACTTCGTGCTCGGCCAGCGGCTGGCGGCGCAGGGCCGCGGCGTGCGCATGGCGAACTACGTGGTCCGTCTGATGGTGCTGCCGCAGAGCCTGCGCGACTCCTTCCGCGACCAGCTTCGCTGGATGAAGAGCACACGGCGCTCGCGTCCCGCGGGGCACCTGGGGACGGGGTTGACGTACGCGGTTCCGTTCGGCGTGGCTGGTCTGTTGTGGGGTGTGGCGAGCGGGCATGCGCTCTGGGGGCTGCTGTGGCTGCTGGGCACGTGTGTGAATCGCTGGGTGATGGCCGCGGTCGTGCTGTGGGCGCTCGGGGACGAGGCACCCGGCAAGCCGATTGCGATCTATCCGCTGCGCGATCTGCTGGGCTTCGCGGTGTGGGTGTCGAGCTACATGGGCCACGAGATGGTGTACCACGGCGGCCGCTACTCGCTTGGACGGGATGGCCGCTTCGAGGCCGTGCCGGAGAAGGCGAGGGGCTCCCGGCCGGAGTCTCCCCAGATGCAGCGATGAGGCGTCAACGCGCGCGCGCCGGAGGGCGGAAAGGATTTGTGTTGCGTCAGTCTTTGTGTGAGAGTTCTGGTTGGGCAACGATTGAGGTGAGAGTTTGAGTCTGGTGCTGAGACCGCAGCCCCGCCTGCGGGCCAAGATCAGTTCGGTGGGAGCATACCTGCCGCCCCGTCTTCTGACGAATGCAGACCTGGAGAAGGTCGTCGAGACGAACGACCAGTGGATTGTGGAGCGGACGGGCATCCGCGAGCGGCATATCGCGGAGCCGGGCGTGGCCACGAGCGATCTGGCAGCCGAAGCCGCGCGGGATTGCCTGCGGCAGCGCGGAGTCTCCGCAGCGGAGCTCAGCGCCGGGTGGCTCGGCGCAATCCTGGTCGCGACCGTGACGCCGGACATGTTCTTCCCGGCGACGGCGTGCCTGGTGCAGGAGAAGATCGGCGCGAGGGGGGTGTGGGGGTTCGATCTTTCGGCCGCGTGCTCGGGCTTCATCTATGCCTTGCAGGTGGGCGCCAAGCTGATCGAGAGCGGCTCGCATGAGCGCGTGATGGTGATCGGCGCCGACGTGATGAGCTCGATCCTGGATTACAGCGACCGCTCCACCTGCATTCTCTTCGGCGATGGCGCAGGCGCTGTGCTGCTGGAGGCGGCACAGGAAGGGGAGATCGGGCTGGTGGACTTCGTCCACGAGATCGACGGCTCGGGCGCGTCGAGCCTGTACATGCCGGGCGGAGGAAGCCTGCATCCGGCATCGGCGGAGACGCTCGCGCAGAAGATGCACTTCGTTCACCAGGAGGGCGGCGCGGTGTTCAAGGTGGCGGTGCGGAAGATGGCGGAGCTGAGCGAGGCGGTGCTCCAGCGGAACGGCCTTACGGCGGCCGATGTGGACCTGTTTATCCCGCACCAGGCGAACCGCAGAATCATCCTGGCAACGGCCGAGCGGCTTGGGATGCCGGAGGACCGCATCATCATCAACATCGGAGAGTACGGCAATACGACGGGAGCCACCATCCCGCTGGGGATCCACACGGCGCTGACACAAGGCCGGCTGAAACGCGGGATGACCGTGCTTCTGGCGAGCTTCGGCGGGGGCTACACGGTAGGGGCTACGCTGCTTCGCTGGGAGTAGCGGCTTTGCTGGGAGTAGCGGCTTTGCTGGGAGTAGAAGGGTGGTGGGGAGGCGGTGTGCGGCTGTCAGGACGCGGCTGTCAGGGATGCGGCTGTCAGGGATGCAGCAGGCTGCTGGTCAGGCGGGTGGTCAGGCGGCTTCGACGGGGCGTGCTGACGGATCCTTGCGTGCGCGTTGCGCGTCCTCGCGCTTCATGCTCTGCGAGATCCTCCAGAGCTTGTAGAGTGCGACTCCTACGCTGATCAGGATGGCTCCCCAGATGGTCGACAGGATGGGCACGGCGTATTTGCGGGTGAACATGTTCCACAGGTGCAGCACCGACGGGCCCCAGTGGATGCCGATCGCCGCGGCTGCGGCATGGCGGACGGCACGGCTGATGGTGAAGGCGCTGAGGAACTTCTTCTGCGACATGTTCAGCGCGCCCGCCGCGAGCACAAACGGCGACAGCGGCATGGGCGGAGGAAGCACGGCGGGCAGCGCGACCGACAGGATGGCGTGGGTCTCCATCCAGCGCGTGACGCGCCTGAAGATGCGTTTGGGCACGTGCTTCTCGACGAAGGCAAGGCCGCCTGAGTGTCCTACCTTGTAGGACAGAAAGCCGCCCAGCGCGGAGCCGGCGGTTGCCAGGCCGACGAGCAGGAACAGGTTGGCATGCTGCGCGGCCATGACGACGATGAGAAGGTCGGTGACTCCGGGCACGGGCAGCGGCACGAAGGAGGAGTCCACAATGGAGACGAGAAACAGCCCGGCCAGACCGAAGGACAAGAGCAGGTGGACGAGGTGTCCGGGCTGGTGCGGGGCAGCAAGCAGCGCGGCCGCGGCAGCATACAGCTCGGGTACGGGCGCGGGGAGGGCTGCGGCAAGGCTCATACGAGGATAAGACGCGGCTGGGCAGGATGAAGTCGCGAATGGTTTAGAGGAAACGGAGGGTGGGCAGCGCGGGAAGGATGCCGGCCTCCTGTGCGTAGTCGCGAAACAGGCGGATGGCGGCGATGCACTCGTCGGACAGCGTGTAGTGGATGTTGTGCGTCAGATAGCTGCGGATGGTGGGAGCGGGTATGTCGATCCGCGGCGCCCACTCCACGACCAGGTCGTCGATGTGCTCCTGTCCGGCGTCGCGGGAGTGCTGGAGGTCGGCGGTCAACTGTCCCGGGGTGAGGCCTGCATCGGCGAGCGCGGCGGGCCGGGCCGCCCACACGGCTGCGACCCACGGCAGGCCTGTGCGTACGCGCCACTGGTGGGCCAGGTCGATCCACACGCACGGGCCGACGCCGGGACTCGCCTCGATCGCCTGCCGGCGTTCGAGCGCAAGCAGCGCGGGGTCGCCGATCAGCAGCGCGGCGTCGGCGGCCTGCAGCATCGCGACAGGATCGGCGGCGGGGGCGGCGAAGAAGCGCGGGGCGACGCCGAGGAAGCGGCGGAACAGAACCTCCGCGTAGGCCACGGACGATCGCGACGCGGAGTCGGCGGCGACGCTTTGCACGCCAGCGAGCATGCGGTCGAAGGCTGCGGGATCGAGTGTGCCGGGTGTGCCGGGCGTGGCGTCTGCGGCGTCTGCCTGGGGATGGCCAGCCGCGCGGGAGGGTGCGTCCGCAGCGGGCGTTAAGCCGTCATCCCGGCGCCTGACGATCAACTGGATCGAACGCACGCAGTCGAGCGAGGCGATGGTGCACCCGGGAACGATCGCCATCTCCGGGGTGAGCGCCGCGATGGGGATCAGGCCGAGCCCTGCCTCGCCGGATTGCAGCTCTGCGGCGCACCGGGCGGGCTGGGTGCGGTGGAGTGCGTAGCGCCGGGCGAGTTCCCGGCTGCGCGGCGGATGCTCGAAGTCCCACATCAGCGGAGCGGGGTTCAGGAAGTCGATGGCCGCGACACGCAGGCGCTTTGGATCGGCGGAGGCCAAGGGTCTAGTGTATGGGATGTGGGGCGACGGGACCGCGATGCTGCAGCGCGTTATCGGGTTTGACCGGGATGAAGAGGGGCACTGGAGGGCGCTGCTGGGGTGCGGGCACGCCATTCACGTTCGCCACGATCCTCCGTGGACGGTGCGCGCGTGGGTGCTCGACGAGGCGCAGCGCGCGGCGCGCCTGGGCGGCGAGATGAACTGCAAGCGGTGCGACGCGGAGCCTGCCACGCCGGCGCCATAGCGAGGGAGAGGACCGCGTGGTACTCTCCGCCCATACGACTCGATCAGAGCAGACACGAGGGAAACAAGGGATGGGGGCGGCGGACGAGCTGGACACACAGGCAACGGGAGGCGAGCCGGAGCAGAGGCTTGGGTGGTTGGCGCTTGTGCTCACGCCGGAGATGGGACCGGCCCGCAT
>JALYIA010000069.1 GCA_030776065.1 Acidobacteriota bacterium | reverse complement strand
GGTTTCGGGAGGGTGCGGGCGGTGACGGCTCTTGAGGATGCGCGGTGGATGGGGCGGGCGCTCGAGCTGGCGCGTGACACGGTGGGGCTGGCGTCGCCGAACCCTATGGTGGGGTGCGTGCTGGTGCGGGAGGGCGAGCTGGTGGGTGAGGGAGCCCACCGGTACGACCGGCTGGACCACGCGGAGGTCTCCGCGCTGAAGGATGCCGGGGCGCGGGGTAGGGATGCGAGTGGGGCGACGGCGTATGTGACGCTCGAGCCGTGCAGCCACCATGGCCGCACCGGGCCGTGCGCGGATGCGCTGATTGCGGCAAAGGTGGCGCGGGTGATGGTGGCGACGGTGGACCCGAATCCGCAGGTGAGGGGGCGGGGAAACGAGCGGCTGCGGGCGGCGGGGGTGGAGGTGGCGGTTGGACTGTGCGAGGCGGAGGCGCGGGAGCTGAACGCGGGGTTTGCGCGCTGGATCGCGACGGGAAGGCCGCTGGTCACGCTGAAGGCTGCGTTGTCGGCGGATGGCATGCTGGCTCCACCCGCGGCGGGGAGGGTGGCGGGGGAGCCGTTCTGGATCACGGGAGCGGCGGCGCGGGAGGAGGTCCAGAGGATGCGGCATGCGGCGGACGGGGTGCTGACGGGGATTGGGACGGTGCTGGCGGACGATCCGCTGCTGACGGACCGGAGCGGAGGCGAACGACGGCGGCGGCTGCTGCGGGTGGTGCTGGATTCGGCCCTGAGGACGCCGGTGGGGTCGAAGCTGGTGCGGTCGGCCGCGGGCGATGTGCTGGTCTTCTGCGGGATGGAGGCGCCGCCTGAGAGAGCGCGTGCGCTCGAAGCTGCCGGGGTGCATGTGCAGCCGATCGGCGGAGAGGGCGGGCGGCTGGACCTGGGAGAGGTGGTGGCTCGGCTGGGCGAGCGGGGGATTTTGACGCTGCTGCTGGAGTGCGGCTCGGAGCTGAACGGGGCGTTTCTGGCGGCGGGACTGGTGGATCGGGTGGTGCTGTTCCGGGGGGCGCGGGAGTTGGGGGCGGGGTCGGTTCCGTTTGCCGCAGGGTTCGGCTTGCCGGAGGTGCTGGAGCGGCAGCTCGCCGGAGGGCGGAGGACAGAGGTGGGCGGCGACCCGCGAATCTCCGGTACGCTGCGGGATCCCTGGGCCGCGGTGGAGCCTGCACTGTGAGTGTTCCGGATCGAAGCGCAAGTTCGGAGGAAGCGGATGCCCGGTAGGTGTAGGAAGGAGGGCGCAATCCGGGACGCGTACAGGCTGTACCACACGTCGCCCCAGACCGCGCAGGCTCTGGACCAAAGGTTCCGATTTCAACGGCCTGCAGGCGACGGGTTTACCGAGGACGACAGAATCCCGCGTTGGAATCCAGTTCGGGATCAGGTGGCGAAGGTCGCGGCACGCGCGGTGACGAACGCTCCAGGGTGGTCGGCGGAGCGAGCGCGGCACTGAACCGGTACGCGTGTGGAGCTAGTGAAGAACGACCCCGCCCATAGCAAAGAGGCAGGGCGACTATGACCGCACGGACCTACTCTGGGCCGGCCCCGGACTATCCGTGGCTGTTGGAAGCGGCGGAAGCGTGAATTCATCAGCATGATCTTCGCGTGCGCGAAGACGCGCTAGGCCGGGACGGGTTCGCGGTGCTCCACAGACCTCCGAACCTGAGGATACAGAGCGTACGACACCATGAGCAGCAACAGAAAGGTGAATGGAATTGGGGCGTGTGGCGCATCCCCGGCGAGCAGATGGGAAGCTGTCGCTCCCAAGAATAGAAAGGTGAATCCTGCATAGGCCCATTCCACGAGGCGGGAGGGGCGGTTCACCAGCAGCGTGATGGCCCCCAAGATCTTCGCCAGGCCTGTGATCCTCAGCAGGTAGACCGGGTAGCCGAGCGTATGCAGGCTTTGCAGCGTAGCCGCAGAACCATGCGAGAAGAGTTCCGGTATCCCCGCGCCCCCGGTGGGCAACAGGATAAGCAGCGTGACGACCCAGTAGCCAATTTGCTTTGTTTTTGTCGTAGTCAAGATTTTCCTCGCTAGTTCCTCTTTGATATCTACATACTGAATGCGAGCGGGGTCGTCTGTGAAGACGGCACTTTGAGTTCACTAACGAACGTGGAGGGAACCATGGAAGAGGCCGGGAAGACGAATGTTCTTGAACCCGTGGCGCTGATGTGCAAGGGGGAACACGCGAAGGCTGCCCGGGAGTTCCTGACGAGAGTGGGAGACAAGTGGAGCATCCTGCTGGTGGTGATGCTTGCGCGAACACCACGCCACCGTGCCCGGTTCTCACAGCTTCTACGGTCGATCGATGGGATCTCTCAGCGGATGCTCACGACTACGCTTCGCAATCTGGAGCGGGACGGCTTTCTAAAACGCGAGAGCTTCCCGGAGATTCCGCCGAGAGTGGAGTACGAACTTACCAGTCTGGGTCTCAGCTTGCTGAAGCCGATGGAACATCTGGTGCAGTGGATTGGCAGCAACTGGCCTGCGATAAAGGAAGCAAGAGCACACTCGATAAAGGGCCAAACTCGAGTTCATCCGTCGCAATAAATACGCTTGAGTGCAAATGCAGGGTGGGCTGGTGCGGCTGCGGGTGGGATAGGCTGGGGGTATGTTCACAGGACTTGTGGAGGCGGTGGGTGAGGTGGTGTCGCTGGAGCGGCGCGCGGGGGCGACGCGGCTTGTGGTGTCCGCGGGCGGGGATGTTGGGGCGAGGCTGATTGCGCGGTTGCGCGAGGGGGACAGCGTGGCGGTGAGCGGGGTTTGTTTGACGGCGCTGGGGATTGTCGCCGGGCAGGGAGAGGCTGCCGGAGCCACGAGTGAGAGCGCGAGGGGGAGTTTGGCGGAAGCGGCGTCTGCGGGGGTGCGGTTCTCTGCGGGCAGGTTCTCTGCGGATTTGGCGGAGGAGACGATGGCGCGGACGACGCTGGGGCGTCTGCGGCCGGGGGCGGCGGTGAACGTGGAGTTGCCGACTCCCGCGGGCGCTCCGCTGGGCGGGCATGTGGTGCAGGGGCATGTGGATGGCGTGGGGACGCTGGTGG
>JALYIA010000068.1 GCA_030776065.1 Acidobacteriota bacterium | reverse complement strand
GCTCGAACCTGCTCCAGAACACCAGCTTCATCACCAGGTAGAAGAACGCCGCCACCAGGCTGAGCCCGGCGCAGATGAACCCGAAGAAGATCACCGCACGCAGCGGTACCTTCGAGAGGTTCGTGATCCCCAGCATCGCCATGTCGTACAGCGTGTAGAAGTTGTTCTTCGTAATCCCGCGCGTCCGGCGCTTCTGGTTGTACGGGATCACCTTCGACGGCAGCCCGATCTCCGCAATCTGCCCGCGAAAGTACGGCTGCGGATCGCGGAAGTCCTTCCGCAGAATATCCATCACCCTGCGGTCGTACAGCCCGAAGCCGGTGAAGTGCTCGAACACCTTCACGTTCGTCAGCTTCGCAATCGTCGAGTAGTACGCCGTGCGGATCGCATACATCAACCCGCTCTCCTCGCTCGTGGTCTTGATCGCGACCACGATGGGCCAGCCCGCCTCCCACTCGCGCACAAAGTCCTTGATCAGCTCCGGAGGATCCTGCAGGTCGCTCAGCAGCACCACCACCGCGTCGCCCTTCGCCTCCATCAGCGCATGCTGCGGCGAGCGGATGTGCCCGAAGTTCCGCGCATTCAGAATCACCTTCACGTTCTTGTCGACCGCCGCGATCGCGCGCAGCTTCTCCACCGTGCCATCCGACGAGTGGTTGTCGATGATGATGTGCTCGTAGCGGTACTGCGGCAGATCCGCAAACAACGCCCGCACCCGCTCCACCAGCGCCTCAATGTTGCCCTCTTCGTTGTAGCAGGGACTGACTACGCTGATCAGCTTCTTCGTCTCGTCCATATCGCCTGTCCTCATGCGCTCCCGTACCACGCCGCCGTTCGCCGAATCTGCTCCGCAAGCTCCACCCGTTCCGTCAAGCCCAACAACTCCTCCGCGCGGCCGACCGCCGGCACATACCGAGCCGGCGCGGCGCCCTCGGGAGCCCTCTTCGCAACCGTAATCTGGGTCACTGGGCGCAACGTCTCCGCAACACTCTCCGCCAGCTCCAGAATACTCACGTCCCGCGCCGATCCCACGTTCACCGGCACCAGCGCCGGCGCGCGGAACAGCATCACCCACAGCCAGACCGCCAGGTCCGCGCCATACAGATATGACCGCCGCGGCGTGCCATCCCCGCCGATCGCGATCGGCCTCCCCGCCAATATGTCACCAATGAAGTTGCCGATCGCGAAGTGCGTATCCAGCGGAAGATGCGGTCCGCAGAACGCCCAGCACCGCGCGATCAGCGCATCGAACTCCTCGCCCCGCGCGCGCACCGTCTTCTGATGCAGCGCACACATCAACTCACTCGCGCGCTTGCCCTCGGCATACACGCTCGCCGCATCCACCGGATCGGGCGCCCCCATGTAGCTCTCCGGCACATGCGTCATCTCCGCGGGCTGCCTCCCATACACCGCCCCGGAGCTCGTCAGCAGAAACCTGCGCGCTCCGCACTGCCCCGCAAAGTTCAGCGTGCGCTCCGTGCCCGCCAGAATCGTCGACAGCATCTCGAGCGGCTCCTCCGCGGCCTGCTTCGCGCTCGCCTCGGTGGCTGCATGGATAACGTAGCGGAACTCTCCCGCAGGAAACGCGAAGTCCCGAACATCGCCCTCATGCAGCGACACTGCGGGATCGTTCGCCAGATGCGGAGCCTTCGCCCGGAACCGCGCCGCATCGCGCGTCAGCACGGTCACCCGCGCGCCCAGACCAAGCGCACGATTCGCATGGCAGAAGCTCTCGACCAGCCAGCATCCGAAGAACCCTGTGCCGCCGGTCAGGAACAGCGCCTGCCCGCGCATCCCCTCCCAATCCCCGCGCGTGTGCTCGAGGACGTGATCGAGATCCTGCGCGCTGATCGGCTTCGCTCCCATCCGTCAGCCCTGAGCCGGCAGGTACCGGAACACCTTTGCCGCGAGCGCCTCATCCAGATCCGGCGACATCCGGTGCAGCGGATTCGACTCCATCGAGCCCGACGCCGTCACCCTGCTCGCAATCTTCGGGAAGTACGTCTGCTGCGGATCGATCGTCACGATGAACCCCCGCGGACCCGTCGCATTGAACCGCTCCAGGAACTCCGGATCCTTCTCGAAGCCGGGCCCGATCCGCAGAATCGGAATGTCGTACGCGGCAAACAGCGGCTCCCAGTTCGGCATGCCCAGCCCCGTCTCGACATCGCACCCCACATACCGCCCGCCGAAGTAGTTGCTCTGCGTCATGCGAATCGAAGCATAGCCGTGATCGTCGAAGATGAAGATCTTCAGATTCAGCTTCTGCGCCCGCACCGTCCCAAGCTCCTGCAGGTTCTGCGTGAACCCGCCGTCCCCCTCGGCCAGGATCGTCCGACGCCCGCCCGCAGCGACGGCTGCCCCCAGCGAGCCCCCCAGTCCATATCCCATCGAAGCCAGGCCACCGCTGTTGAACGCAATCTGCCCCTTCTTCTGCTGGAAGGCCTGCATCGCGCACGTATTCGCGCCCCCGCTGCTGCACGGCACAATCACGTCGCCCGGCTCACACAGCTCCGAAAGCTTGATGAAGAGCTGGTACGGCGAAAGATATCCCTCGCGCGTCTGATTGCCCGGGTCATCCAGCGGAATCAGCCGGCGAACCTCGCGGCAGAACTCCACCCACTCCCCGTACTCGCCCGCCTTGCTGCCCGCAATCGTCTTCAGCACAAGGTTCGCGTCGCCGAGCACCGGCAGGTCCACGCGCGGGTGCCCCTTCTTCAGCTCGCGTTCGTCGCACTCCACCTGCACAACCTTGCCCACCGGGATGAACTGCTGCCAGTTGAAGCCTGTCTCCTGCAGGCCAAGCCTGCATCCCAGCGCGACCAGCACGTCCGCCTGCTGCATCAGGATGTTTGCCGAACGCTGCCCCCACGTGTTCGGCCGTCCGAAGTAGAACGGGTGCTCTGTGGGCACGCGGTCGAGCCCGTTCCACGTCGTCATCAGCGGAACGCCCAGCCCTGCCAGCTTGTCCATCACCTCCGCCGCGGTCTTGCGGTTCACGCCGCCGCCGAGCAGCAGCACAGGACGCTTCGCCTCCCGCACCATCCGCACGATCGTGTCGAGCGTCTCCTGCGGTATAGGCGCAAACGTCTCCGGCACCTCAACCTTCGTCTTCGCGTCCAGCGTCTCGCGATCGACCGGCGCGCCCTGGATATCCAGCGGCAGTTCGAGGAACACCGGCCCCTTGCGGCCGACGCTGCCCGCCTGCGTCCATTCCGCGAACGTCTTCTGGTCGATCACCGTTTCCATCAGGTGCGAGGCCACCGTCACGGGACGCGCGATGTCGACGCCATCCACCTCCTGGATCCCGCGCTGCCGAACCTGTCCCCGCGCGAGATCCGCCACCTTCACCTGGCCGCCCAGCACCAGCAGCTCGCGGCTATCCAGATACGCGCCGGCCATCGCCGTGACGATGTTCGTCAGCCCCGGCCCCGCAGTCACCATCGCAAACGCCCGCGGCCCTCCGGCCACTTCGTTGAAGTACTCCACCGCAATCCCCGCCGCCACCTCATGCACCACGGGTATGCACGTGAACTTCCGGCTGCAGCTCTCCAGCAGATGCATGATGTTGCCGCCCGCAAGAAAAAAGCAGTGCGTGTATCCCAGTTCAACCAGCCAGTCCGCCAGCAGATCGCTATATTTCACTCGTTGCTCCATCCTTCACGACACTTGTTCGATCGCATTAGGTTGCCCATGCCCGCACGCCGCCGGCAGGTCTGCGATCCGCTGCAGCCGCATGCAGTCGTGCTCCCCGGCCACCTCGCCGTAGCCGTACTCCACAAACGCAAAGCGCATCCCCGCATCGCGCGCCGCGTGCATGTCCTCTGCGGTATCCCCCACCATCACGGCGCGGTCAACCTCCACCCCATGCCGCCGGACGAGTTCGACCAGCATCTCGCCCTTCGTCGCATACGCCGGCTCGCGCGAGTTCCGGCTCACCCTGTCGCGGAACAGCCCGGCCATGCCGTGCTGCTCCAGCAGGGTTGCCGTCGCCAGCTTCGGCTTGTTGGTCACAAGGAACAACTCCGCTCCCGCAGCTCTAAGCCGTTCCAGCGTGGACTTCGCGCCTTCGAACAGCTGCGTATTCCGCACTCCCGTCCCGTCATAGCTGGCGCGGAACGCACGCTCCATGCCGTCCAGGTCCTGCTCCGTCAGCTCCGGCTCAAGGTTCTTCAGAATCGTTCGGATGCCCGGCCCGATGTACGGCCGCAGGTTCTCCACCCGCAAGGCGCGTCCCCCGCTCGCCAGGGCCTCCACAATCGAAGCCTCAAGCCCGGGCAGCGAATCCGCGAGCGTCCCATCCAGATCGAAGAAAAACCAGTCAGCCTTCATCGCAGGGGAGAATCGATCAACCATACTCAACCAGAGTTCGCAGCGCCGAAGCGGGCGGCCCCGATCGGAGCCGCCGCATGCCGTCTAACGGTTCAACACAGCCCAGCGCTTCTCCAGCATGTCGATGCGCTTGGCATCTTCCTGCTGAATCGTCGCGTAGTAGTCGCGCTTGTTCAACAGCCACAGCAGCTCGAAGTGCACCGCGTTCAGCAGCCCCTGATCGATGTGCGAGGCATTCGCCGCCTGCGCGTCGAAGATCACCTTGCGCGTCTCGAACCGCGTCAGGTGAACGGCCACCATCTCCCGCAGCACGGGGATCGAATCGCTCGACACGCCGCCCCCGACCACCAGATCCAGCCCCAGCTCCTTGCACTTCGCCGCCGTCTTCAGCACATAGTCCGTCACCGCGCGGCCGTTGATCGCATCGCGCCCCAGCCCCGCGGAAAGAGAGAAGTCCACGCGCCCAAACACCACGCCCGCCAGCTCCTTCGCCTTCGCAGTCGCCTCCGCCATCTCGTTCAAATGTTGAAAGGCGGAGATCGTCTCCAGGTTGAACAGGAAGTCCGTCTCCGTCTGCTCCTCTTCCGTGTAGATCTTGCCCACCGCCTCGGCGAACTTGGTCAGCGCGTAGGTGCTCTCGATCATCGGCGCGATGATGTACTCCACCCCGATCTGCTTGGCCTCGATCAGGTCGCGCATGGCCTCGCATCCGCCGATCTTCAGGGCGAAGTTCAACCCCGCCTTGCGGCAGATCTCCACCAGCCGAAGAAGCTCGTCCACCCGTGTGCCTTCCGCTTCGAACTCAGCCTTTACTGCAAGATACCCGTACTCCTCCTTGCCCTTCTTCAGCAGGTCCAGCATCTTGCGTTCTCTCGTGTTCATTTAATCTCCTTCAAACAGTTGTGTGGTCGACGCCGCGCGAGAAGCCTTCCAACTCGGGAACGAGATGGCCCTGGCCTGGAGCGTTCCCGCCCACCAGAGAAGAGCGTGCAAGGCACCTTCAGTGTAGCCGAGCCTTGCCTCAACGCGCCAAGCCCTCCCGCCCGCGATCCCCGAAGACCAGCCCGCCCCCACGCCGCTCACGCTGCCGTCGAGGCTCCAATCAATGGCATACTGATGCTGTCCGGAGCACGGGCATCCCCCGGCTCGAAGGCCCGGCACCCGACATAGCCGCCCACCCCCCGCGCGCACGAAGAAAGGGACGCAACCCGCATGAAAGCTGTCATCCTCGCCGGTGGTCTCGGCACCCGGCTCAGCGAAGAAACCACCGTCCGCCCCAAGCCCATGGTCGAGATCGGCGGCCGCCCCATCCTCTGGCACATCCTCAAGCTCTACGGCCAGCAGGGCGTCAACGACTTCATCATCTGCCTCGGCTACAAGGGCTACATCATCAAGGAGTACTTCGCCAACTACTTCCTCCACACCTCCGACGTCACCTTCGACATCGCCAACAACTCCATGACCGTCCACGACTCGGTCGCCGAACCCTGGCGCGTCACCCTGGTCGATACCGGCGACGACTCCGGCACCGGCGGACGACTCCGCCGCGTCGCCAAGTACGTCGAAGGCGAGGAGGCCTTCTGCATGACCTACGGCGACGGCGTCTCCGACGTCGACATCCAGGCCACCATCGCGTTCCACAAGCAGCACGGCAAACTCGTTACCCTCACCTCCGTCCAGCCCGTCGCCCGCTTCGGCGCCCTCGGCCTCAAGGACAACCACGTCTACGCCTTCCAGGAAAAACCGAAGGACGAAGGCGGCTGGATCAACGGCGGCTTCTTCGTCCTCTCGCCCAAGGTGCTCGCCGAGGTAAAGGACGATCGCTGGATGTTCGAGCGCGAACCCATCGAAGCCCTGGTCGGTCGCGGCGAGGTCCAGGCCTACTTCCACCACGGCTTCTGGCAGGCCATGGACACCCTCCGCGACAAGCAGCAGCTGGAGGAACTCTGGGCCAGCGGCAAAGCCCCCTGGAAGTCCTGGTAACCCATTGACGCAAGGTCCGCTATCTTCTTTCGGGATGCGACGGATCTCATCCTGGCCCTCTAGGGTCACCTGGAATCCGCGCTGAGCCAACGTCGGCTATCCTGTTCCAACGGAGCAAGTGTGAACTACCAAATTGAATTCGAGCAGGAACAAGACGGCCGTTGGATCGCAGAGATCCCTGCGCTTCCAGGCGTAATGGCGTATGGGGCGTCTCAGACCGAAGCCGAGTCAAGGGTAGAAGCCATGGCCCTCCGTGTGATCGCCGATCGAATCGAGCGCGAAAACACGACCATGAGCCACGTCAACTTCGCCGTCGTATGAGCAGATGGCCCGCTTCAAAGGCGCGTAAGGTCTACAAGGCTCTCCTTCGGATCGGCTGGACCGAGCACCACCTCATCAAGGGCAGTTCGCATCAGCAATTGAAGCGCGCTGGCTATCCCGATTTCACGTGGAGCTTCCACGACACCGACGAGATCGGGCCAAAGATGCTCGCGCGCATCTCCAAACATACTGGCCTCACGCCGCACGATCTCTAAGAACGCCCTTCGCCGCTCAATCCGCCACAGGCCGCTCCGCCCCATCCACCACCATCGCCGACACCATCCCCCGCTTCGCCTCCAGCTGCAGCCCGAGCTGCTCCCGCACCGCCGTAAACAGCCGTGGACTCTGCGCGTCCTCCGGAGCCTTCGGCAGCTCGCCCCCATACACCGTCTCGTCCTGCGCAAACTTCAGGTCGAAGTCGTACCGTCCCGTTAGTCCCGTCCGGTTCACGGTCGGCTTGTCCAGCGTCGCCCGCTGCAGCATCGCCACAAAGTCGTCCATCGTCACACTGCGCGCCGGAACCTCCACGCGGTCCGGATACACCACCCCGATGATCTGCGGCGTCTCCTCCGGCTTGGCCGCCGCCTTCAGCTTCGGGCCGCCCTTCGCCACCGCCAGCTCGTAGATCGCGAACTCCTTCTCCTCCCGATGAAACGTCAGCCGGAACCGCTCCACCAGCAACGCCCGCAGCATCTGCATCTGCTCCAGCCGCACCGGCGCCACCTCCCCCGGCGTCACCGCCTCGATCGCAAACCGCTGTGTCTCCATCCACCCCGGCCCGCCGGAGATCGTCCGCGGGTTCAGGTCGTACGCCAGCGCGATCAGCGCCTTCAGCGTAAAGTTCTGCGCCACCCAGCGGTGTGTCCCATCCATCTTGAACCACCGGCCGGATTGCACCCCCGCATCCACCGGCCGCACCGTCGCCACCTCGAACGCCTCGAACGCCGGCCGCGTAGCCGCCGTCTGCGCAAATCCCACCGAAACCACCCAAAAGACCGCCAACGCCGCCACTCGCTTCATCACCACACCCCGCTTCATCACCGCACCCCGCTTCATCACCACACCCGCTCCGCCCTCTAGCCGAATCCTCTCACGCCCCCCCGGACCTGATTACTTCCGACAAGCCGACTTATCGATACCTACGACTCACAGTATGTTGCCGTCGATTACTGAGGTAGTGCGTTGGTCAGAGCTACTATAAGCGATTCGAATCGAGAAAGAGTGGCATCCGAAAGCTGCGGGATCAGATCGGCTTGATTCTTTATAAAGTAGCCCGCGACGCGACCGTGGTTGGATTCGGCACCTTCTACCCGCTCCAACCGCTTGATGATTCTATCCGTACCCTTCAGGTCTTTGAGCTTATGCGTCTTACCAAATGTTGCGTTATACATCTCAACATACTCGCTTGGCTCAAATAAATCCTCGATGTCTCCGCCTCTTACCGAACAGAACTGATCCACGCTCAACACACGTTGGGATTTTAGCCGCCCTTGTGCGATAGCGTTATCGATCCGTTGCCGCTGGGCCTTACCGTCAAGCAGAACAACTACTTCCAGCTTCCCACCTATGAGAGCAATAAAAGTCGATATATCGGTTGCCCCTCCAGCAGGCAACAACCTTGCCGTTTCAGGCAAAGAAGCGCGCCCCAAAGAGTTGAGGTGGCTCGAGACAACGCTCAAATAGATAAGGTCCGAAGTCCCTTCTAACAGGATATTTCGATTGCCGATAAACAAGTTCTGCGCGATGTCATAGCCCAACGCCGCTTGAAGGGGGAACAATGTGTCAGGATCCGATGTCACGCCCGCTTCATTCACAACAATGGAACCCCTTTCCGGACCTTGATCTTCTACGATGCGCACGCGATGGAGATCACTGATCCGGATCATGAAAGGAGAGTGCGTTGTATAGAGGACCTGGCGCCCCTTGGTCAAATGATTGTCGATGGCGTCGAGCAGATCCAATTGCGCACGAGCATGCAGGCTAAGGCCAGGCTCATCCAAGAGTAGAATCACCTTTGTATCTTTTTCGAATTCGAAAAAAGATGCGATAAATGAAACAAACCACTGGAATCCAGTAGAGCGCCGGTCCAACCGGCTACTGAAATCGTGCCGGGTATCCTCAACTCTAAATTGAAGAAAGCGATCGGGCTGCCTTTGAGAAACTGGCACAGATTCGAGGTTTACTCGCAGCTTTAGGTGTTGGTTCTGCTTCCAATTTGCTTTCACGCGCTGCGTTAGCAAGCTTGAAATCGCCTCTAGTTCTGCATTTGAGGCCTCAAAGTCCCAAGTTGCCAGATTGGAAGAAGATATCCGCGCTAACTTAAGGAAATCGGCTGCTGCTTGGATTTCCTCATCCACCGAGGGAGTTTCCAATGCGGGTAGAACCTCTGTGAGGTTATATCGGCCGCGCAGCTGAGAATATTGGCTGAAAAAGAACGTCTTTGGGATTAGAGGGGTCAGCTCTTTTGTCAGCGCAGTGGTTAGAGATTTTGATCCCTTGAGAATCTTAGCCAGTTCCGCCCTCGCTTGCTTTGCAGCCTGTGCCTCTGGTGTCGGTTCGCTATCAGCGCTAATCTCTTTCGAGATGTCATCCAATTGGCTAATGAGTTCGGATGAGGTTGTCGGCGACTTCAGATGAGACTTCAGCACATCGCTGATGTGCTGCTTCGTAAAGGTCTTAATGAATCCACCGAAGTTGATGGGGATTTCAATCACCATATCGCCGCTATACTTCCGCTTCGCGACGATTTGCGGGCTCTCTAATATGCCTTTGCCGTAAGAATCTTCGAGGCCCTTTAGCTCATCTGGCTCAACCTCAAACGTGGCCGTGATCGGAACAGCGTTGTCGATTTCCCCAGATATCTCATGTTGCTTCTTAAGCCAGCGTGGGTACTCTTCCAGGAGTTCTAAAGCGATCGGCTTCGCTGGATTTAATCGGTGAAGGGCTCCGATGAGTGCAGACTTACCCGCCTCATTCTTGCCGACGAGGCAGGTATTGTCGATTACTTCGATTTCACCCGAATCAATTATGTTCCGGAACACTCGAACATGAAACGACTTTAGTCGCACAACGGCTCCCGACAGTTGTCGCCAGCGCAGTGCTTCGGCGTCAACTGAAGCTCTGCGACAAACGGAGATTTGGATAGCCCCTCGATACTACTCGGTCACAAACCTCTGGGCAACGACGTCTGTGGTCGGATCTGCCGATCGTATTTTGGAGCTTGTGTGCACCGATTCACGCGGCTGAATCCGGCCCAAATGCGTGGGTACGGAAGGATCAGTCCTGACAAACGCCGTTCTCGTCATCTGGCATAGGTGGTCTCAAGGACACCGGGAGCCGACCCTGACCTCCCCCTCGCCGAGGCCTCCCAAGCCCCCCACCGGATCCAAACCGCAACAAAAATCTCGTTCACACCCCTCCGAGCGGGGACAGCCGCCACGCCCGCCACCACCTCGCCCCGCCCCCGGGAAAGGTATCCTGAACCCATGACCGACAAAGGCACCTTCTCCTGGCACGGCACACGAGTCTTCCTGACCGGACACACCGGCTTCAAGGGCGGCTGGCTCGCCCTCTGGCTCGCCTCCAAAGGCGCAATCGTCCGGGGCTACGCGCTCGACCCCTACACCACCCCCAACCTCCTCACCGTCGCCCGCATCCCCTCCGTCGTCGAAGACCTCCGCGGCGACATCCGCGACGCCGCCACGCTCGAACCCGCACTCCGCGACTTCGCCCCCGAGGTCGTCTTCCACATGGCGGCCCAGCCCCTCGTCCGCCTCTCCTACTCCGACCCCATCGGCACCTACGAGACCAACGGCATCGGCACCGCCAGGGTCCTCGACGCCATCCGCCGCACCCCCTCCGTCCGCGCGGTCGTCTCCATCACCACCGACAAATGCTACGAGAACAAGGAATGGGTCTGGGGCTACCGAGAGACCGACCCCCTCGGCGGCTACGACCCCTACTCCTCCTCCAAGGCCTGCGCCGAGATCGTCTCCGCCGCCTTCCGCCAGTCCTACTTCCCCGTCGATAGACTCGGCACCACGCACTCCACCGCCGTCGCCACCGCCCGCGCCGGCAACGTCATCGGCGGAGGCGACTGGTCGCTCGACCGCCTCATCCCCGACCTCGTCCGCGGCTTCCTCGCCGGCGAGCCCGTCCGCATCCGCCGCCCGCACTCCATCCGCCCCTGGCAGCACGTCCTCGAGCCCCTCGCCGGCTACATCGCGCTCGCCGAGCACCTCCTCTCCGACTCCCCCGCCCGCTTCGCCACCGCCTACAACTTCGGCCCCGCCGACGACGACGCCCGCGAGGTCGGCTGGATCGTCGACAAGATGGTCGGCTTCTGGGGCGACGGCGCCTCCTGGATCCTCGACCCCGACCCCGGCGTCCACGAGGCCGGCTACCTCAAGCTCGACGCCTCCCGCGCCAAGGCCGACCTCGCCTGGACCCCGCGCCTCGATCTCCAAACCGCCCTCCAGTGGCTGGTCGAGTGGTACCGCGCCTGGCAGTCCGGCGCGGACATGCATGCCTTCACCCTGAAACAGATCCACGCCTACGACGCCCTGCTCGGGTGATCGGGCGCGGCGGTGCGTCAACTCCCGCCAGGATTCCGGTGCGTCCGGGCCGGCAACGAAGAGGGTGCTGGGCCAAAGCGAAGAGCGTGCTGGGCCGAAGCCGGCGTGGCACGTTCGTTCCTGCGCGGAGCTCACCCCCCCGCGGGTCCGGCGCCCGGTCGCGGGTCGGGCCCAACCCACCCATCCCCCACCCCCATCCCCCACACCCAAACCCATTCGCCAGGCCCATTCGCTAATCCACCCCACGCGGTGGTACGGTAACCAGCGGCCAGGACGCCGGCCTGTCGACACGAGCGTATCCAGACACGAGCGTATCCCCGAGACTGCATGTATCGCCCCAAAACCTTTGCCGCAGTCTGCGCCTCCCTCTTCGCGCTCTCTCTTCCCTGGACCCTCTCCGCCCAGTCCGCCCCCAATCCCTCGACCCCGCCGCCATCCTCCCCCGCACTCCACGGCAACCCCTTCCACCGCTTCGCCGAATTCCTCTGGCAGGATTGGACCGCC